>NZ_JAJAYI010000098.1 GCF_026786305.1 Cryobacterium sp. | reverse complement strand
CCGTGAAGAAGGCGGCCAGTTCGGCCGCTGAATCCGCTGCGTCGACGACGATCGCGCCGAAGGCTGCGCCCACGTCGTGACCGGCCTGTTCATCACCCTCGAGGGCGGCGACGGATCCGGCAAGACGACGCAGGCGCAGTTGCTCACCGACTGGCTGGAAGAGCGGGGGCGCACCGTGGTACGCACCCGTGAGCCGGGAGGAACGGATGTCGGCGTCGAGATTCGGCAGATCGTGCTGCACCATCGTGGCGAGGTCGACCCACGCGCTGAGGCGCTGCTCTACGCTGCAGACCGAGCCCAGCACGTGGGCACCAAGCTACGGCCGGCGCTCGCCCGCGGCGATGTGATCGTGCAGGACCGCTACCTGGACTCCTCGGTCGCCTACCAGGGGGCCGGGCGCGTGCTCGGCGCCACCGAGGTGCGGGACCTGTCGCTCTGGGCCGCCGAAGGATTGCTGCCCGACCTGACCGTGCTGCTCGACCTCGACGAGGTCACCGCGCGGGCTCGGCTGGCCGCCGATGACAAGGTCTTTGACCGGCTGGAGGCCGAGGAGAACGACTTTCATGCCCGTGTGCGTGCCGAATTCCTGCGGCTCGCGGCCGTCGAACCCGACCGGTTCGTGGTGGTGGATGCTGCCGCCCCGGCCGCCGAGATCGCCGCCACCATCCGGGCCCGCGTAGCTCCCCTCCTCTAACCCCAGCGCTTCGACGCCTCCTCGTCTTACTGCCCGGTCCCGGAACGTGGGAAACGCAACGCGGCGGTGTCGGCGGGGCGGGTTACCCTTGACTCATGGCAGTGTGGGACAACCTAACGGGACAGGCCGACGCAATCGCCATCTTCCGGGCGGCGGCGCAGAGGGTGCCGAGTGCCGTCGATGCCGGCGCCGCCACCGCCACCGCCACCACCGCCGAGTCGACCTCGATGACGCACGCCTGGCTCATTACCGGGCCGCCCGGTTCAGGCCGCTCCAACCTCGCCTTCGCCTTCGCGGCGGCCCTGCTCAGCCCGGGCACACCCGACGGCGACCTCGCGGCCGCTCGTCAGGTCGACGCGCGCACCCACCCCGACCTCAGCGTGCTCACCACCGAGGGCGTCATCATCAAGATGGAATCCGTCAAGGAGGCCGTCGCTCGCTCGCAATATTCCCCGTCGGTCGGTCGGTACCGGGTCGTCGTCGTCGAAGACGCCGACCGCATGGTTGAACGCACCTCCAACGTGCTCCTGAAAGCCCTCGAGGAGCCGCCGGAGCGCACCGTGTGGATTCTCTGTGCGCCGAGCGAAGCAGACCTGCTCCCCACCATTCGCTCGCGGGTGCGCACCGTGCGCCTGCGCGTACCGAGCGTCGCCGATGTCGCCGACCTGCTCGTGCGGCGCAACGGCGTCGACCCGGTCATCGCCGAGCTGAGCGCCCGCCTCGCTCAAAGCCACATCGGCATGGCCCGGCGGCTCGCGACCAATGCCGACGCGCGGGCACGGCGCGAGGAGACCCTGCGCACCGCCCTGGGCATCCGCTCGGTATCATCGGCCGTCAACGCGGCGGCGCGGCTGCTCGCGATCGCCGGTGACGACGCCAAGGCGATCACCCTCGAACTGGATGCCGCGGAGCGCGACGGCATGCTGCGCTCGCTCGGTGTCGAGGCCGGACAGTCCGTGCCGCCGGGGCTGCGCAGCCAGATCAAGGCCCTCGAAGACGACCAGAAACGCCGGGCCGTGCGCAGCCTGCGCGACGGCATCGACCGTATCCTGGTCGACCTCGCTTCGCTCTACCGGGACGTCTGCATGGTGCAACTCGGCCGCGACCGGTCAGTGATCAACCTCGAACTGCTCGCTGAGCTGCGCACCGCAAGTGCCGCCAGCGCCCCCGCGGCCACGGTCGCCACCATGGACGCGATTGCCCTGGCCCGCCAGCGTATCCAATCCAACGTCGCCCCGGCTCTCGCCCTTGAGGCGATGCTCGTGTCGGCGATCCGCCGCCCACACTGACTCTCAGCCACTGTCGGTAGCCTGAACCACAGCATCCGCTTCACGCCATGAAAGAGGAATCCGTTGAACCGACGCATCCGCGCCACTAGCATCACGGCCGCCGCCCTGGCGCTCACGCTCGCCCTAATCGGATGCTCCGCCCAATCGACAACGGATGCCGGCCCGAACAAGTCCACCCCCACCGGCGAGCAGGTGGCGAACGACCTCGATCCGTTCTACAGCCAGGTGTTGCAGTGGGACGACTGCGGTGACGGACTGCAGTGCGCCGACGCCAAGGCGCCACTCGACTACTCCGACCCGGCCGCCGGCGACGTGTCGCTGGCTCTGATTCGCCACGTCGCCACCGGCGGCGACCGTATCGGCTCGCTGCTCGTGAACCCCGGCGGGCCGGGTGCTTCCGGTTACGACTTCATCAAGGATTCCCTCGACTACGCGACGGACGCCACCCTGCAGGCGAGCTTCGACATCGTCGGGTTCGACCCCCGCGGCGTGGGGCGCTCCTCGGCGGTGTCCTGTTACGACTCGGCCCAGATGGACGAATACATCTACGGACTGACTGTGGCGGAACGCGGCACGGACGCCTGGATCGCTGAGCTTTCGGCTTCCGCCGACGCATTCGCGGCGGCGTGCGCCGAGCAGACCGGCCCATTGCTCGGCACGGTCGACACGAAGAGCGCCGCCCGCGACCTCGACCTGCTGCGCGCCGTGCTCGGCGACACACACCTGAACTATCTCGGCTTCTCCTACGGCACCTACCTCGGCGCTACCTACGCCGAACTCTTTCCCGAGAAGGTCGGCCGCCTCGTGCTCGATGGCGCCGTCGACCCCTCGACCAGCAACTTCGAGGTGACCAAGACCCAGGCGGTGGGCTTCGAGAACGCCCTACGCGCCTATCTCACGGACTGTCTGGCGGGCAAGAACTGCCCCTTCCGTGGCAGCGTCGACAGTGCGATGACGACGATCGGCGCGCTACTGAAATCCGTTGACACGAGCCCCATCATGGCCACGGATGGCCGTCAACTCGGCGGAAACGCGCTGCTCACCGCTATCATCTACCCGCTCTACCAAGCGACCGCGTGGCCACAACTGAGCGGCATGTTCGACACCGTGTTGCACGGCAGCGCCGACGGCGCTTTTCAGTTCGCCGACGCCTACAACGGCCGCGACGCCGACGGCAACTACAGCGACAACTCGACCGAATCGTTCACGGCCATCAACTGCATCGACTACGCCTACAACGCAGACCCGACCGTGATGCGGGCCCAGGCTGCCGAGCTTGAGGCTGCGGCACCCGTGATCGGCCAGTTCATGAGCTTCGGCGACATCGGCTGCGCCGATTGGCCATACAAGTTCACCGGCGAACGCTCCGAGATTCACGCGCCCGGAGCGGCACCCATCTTGGTCGTCGGTACCACCAACGACCCGGCAACCCCGTACGTCTGGGCGCAGCAGCTGGCCGCACAGCTCGACAGTGGCAGCCTCGTGACCTATACCGGCGAGGGGCACACCGCCTACAACAAGTCGAACTCCTGCGTCAACAACGCCGTCGACTCGTATCTCGTTGACGGAATCGTGCCGGCCTCCGATCCGCAGTGTTAGCCGCCGTGGCCGATATGCGCGCTGTGAGACAGTTGGAGCCTGTCGATCGAAACTGAATTGCCCGGACTGCGGGAGCGCAAGCGCCTCGCCACGCGGCGGGCCGTGCAGCACGCCGTGCTGACCCCGTCTCGCCAGCGTGGCTTCGACCGCGTCACCGTCGAAGACAGTTAATTCTTCGTCGCTCGCGGCCCCAACACTGACGTGATGACGACCCAGCCGAGCTGCCCCAGCGCGCCCTTTTGTTCACGCTCGTGGCCGTGGCCGCGATTGGTCATGCCTGGCACGCGTGGGCTGAGGGCGGCGGTGCGAGCCCGCTGTCGGAGCGTGGATGCCTCATTCGCCGAGGTGTACAGAATCACTCGCAGAAACGACTAGGCTTGATTGCTGTGTCACCGAGTGCCTGAGGGGGCGTTCTGGTAACGCCGCCTTAGCTCAGTTGGTAGAGCATCTCACTCGTAATGAGAAGGTCGTCAGTTCGATTCTGACAGGCGGCTCCACGAAACAGCTTGGTCCTACCGGGTTTTCCGGAACGAAGTCGTGAACCAATCTCGACGATTTTACCCGACGCGTTGTCAATACCCCTTCTGGTGGAATTCTGATAGGCAGTGGCCTGTCAGGTTCGGCACGAGGAATTTACCCTGATGAGCATGGTCTGACGCAACGCTCATCGAGGGCCGCCTCGGGAAAGAAGCTGTGGGTTTCGGCGGGGCACCGGCGGACGGGAAGCAGGTCGCCCGATTGAGCACCTGCGCCCCCACTTGATAGGACAGGGTTGAGCGTTCAGTCTGAGTGTCAGACGTTGGTTCAGCCGGTCAGGGGCCGGCGCCCCGTCGTGAAGCGCACGCGCTGCTCCAGCGTGAAGCCGCCGCGGGGATCGCGCGCCGCTTCGAGCCGCTCGGCGGCCAGCGCCAGAACGGCGTCCCGGTCCGGTTCCGGCACCGCCAACCAGTGCGACAACTGTCCGTGCGACATTGACCAGCGACGCCACTGGTCGACATCGTTGAAATGCACCGGCAGATCGATATGAGTGGTGCGAGCACTGTCGAAACCCGCAGCTGCGAACAGAGCCTCGACCCCGGCATCCGTTGCGAATGGGCCACGGATGCCGCTCGTGCGGGCGTCGAGCAGCTGCGGTGGAAGGTACCTCGTAAAGACGTCGTCAAGGTCTTCCCACGCCGGGTCTCGGGGGCCGAAGGTGGAGACCCCGAGGCGGCCGCCCGGCACGAGTAGGTCCCACCAGGCGCGGAGAGCGACGCCCGGCTCGGGCAGGAAGAAGAGCACGAGCGAAGCGATGGCGAGGTCGTACGACGCTGGCGGCAGGCCCGGGTTCGAAGCATCAGCCACGAGGAGGGTCACGGTGCGCAGGCCGCGAGCCGTGGCGTCACGATGGGTTGCCGAGACCATCTGCTCGGCGAGGTCGAGCGCGGTCACGCGGCCGGTCGGCCCGACGGCCTCGGCGAGCGGCCATAGGGCGGCGCCGCGACCGGTGCCGAGATCGAGGGCGCGTTCGCCCGTTCGGGGCACTGATTCGGCCACGAGCCGCTCGGCGATCGGCGCGAACCACGGCACTCCGACCGCATCGTAGGTGTCGGCCACCCGGTTGAACAGGCCCGCCACCCGGGCGCTCATCTCTGCCGCTCGTGCGTGTTCCATGGGCACAGTCTGGCCCGCGCGCGCGTTCGGCGAAAGGTGCGGTTTCAGTGCATTGCGCAGCCCGTCGATGAGGTGGTGGCGTTCCGCAATGAAGCGTGCTGGTCTGACCGCTGTGATGATGGCTCCGTGCTCGTCGGGGAGCGACCTCATGCGTGCCTAATGCCATATTGATATTCATCGATACAAAAGGTCAGGCTGAGGTCAGCGACACGAGGGAGATCGACATGGCGGCCATCCGAATCTATGAGCCGACATTGTGCTGCGACACCGGGGTGTGTGGTGTCGACGTTGACCAGTCCCTCGTCGAGGTCACGGCAACCGTGCGCAGCAGGCACGATCTCGGTGCAGACATTCAGCGTCATAATCTGGCCACCAATCCACTCGCTTTCGCCACGGATGAGACCGTGCGGGCGTTCCTGAACGTCGTCGGTTCCGCCGGGCTACCGCTGACCGTCGTCGACGGCGTTACCGTCGCGACCGGCGCCTACCCCTCCAAGGCTCAGCTGCTCGCCTTCGCCGGCCTCGCCGCTGCCGTTGTCGGTGAAGCGCCGACCGACCGCCCCCAGCTCGGGTTGGCCGCGAAATCTGATAGCGGATGCTACGGCGGCGCTACCGCCTGCTGTTGACACCGTGACTTGCAGAGCATGAAATTTCTCCGCAACCCGCCGCGATTTCTTTTCTTCACCGGCAAGGGGGGCGTGGAAAAAACATCCGTTGCCTGCGCCACAGCCATCGAACCGGCCGAACGCGGTTGCCGCGTGCTGCTGGTGAGCACCGACCCGGCCTCCAACAGTGGGCAGGTCTTCGGTGACACGATCGGTAACACGGTCACTCCGATTGGCGCTATTGCCGGCTTGCGCGCGTTCGAGATCGACCCCGAACAGGCAGCCGATGCCTATCGGGAACGCATTCTCGCCCCGGTTCGCGAACTGCTGCCGGAGCGCGAGCTTGCGAGCATTCTCGAGGGCGTATCCGGCTCGTGCACGACCGAGGTCGCCTCGTTCGACGGGTTCACCAACCTGCTCACCGATGACAGCCGGCTGGAGACGTACGATCACATCGTGTTCGATACCGCGCCGACCGGGCACACCATCCGCCTGCTGCAACTGCCCGGCTCGTGGACCGAGTTTCTCGACGCCGGTTAGGGTGATCCGAGCTGCCTCGGCCCGCTGTCCGGGCTGGAGAAGCAGAAGAGGGTGTACGCCGCAGCGGTCGCCGCCCTCTCCGACCCCGAACGCACCCGCCTGGTGCTCGTCGCGTGCGCCCAGGCATCCGCCCTGGCGGAGATCGATCGAACCTGTGACGAATTGCAGCAAATCGTCATTCTCGGTGGCTACGTCGTGATCAACGGAGTGCTTCCACCAGCGCGGAAACTGAAGCGATAGCGATAGCGGTGCGAAACCGGGAGTCGGTCGCGCTGAACGGTATTCCCACACGTTTGGTGGCCCTGCCGCGGGACATTCTCGAGCTCAAAGCCGGCAACATGATGGGCGTCGGGGCGCTCCGTACCCTGTTTCAGACCGATATCGATGGCGCCGTGCCACCGAAAATCACTGTCGACGTGCCGGATGCCCCGCTCGGCCACGTCGTCGACGAACTGGAGCAGGCCGGTCACGGCCTGATCCTCTGCATGGGACGAGGCGGAGTCGGCAAGACCATGTTCGCGGCGGCGATCGCCGTCGCCCTCGCCCAGCGCGGCCACGCCGTGCACCTGACGACGACGGACCCGGCAGCCCATCTGGTCGACACCCTGCACGGAAGCCTGCCCGGGCTGCGCGTCTCGCGTGTTGACCCGGTCGAGGCGGTTCGTGAGCATCGGGAGCGCCTGATGGCGACCAAGAGTAAAAACCTCGACGATGATGGTCGGGCCGCCCTGGCCGAAGATCTGCTCTCGCCGTGTACCGACGAGGTCGCGGTTTTTCGGCAGTTCTCGAAGGCCGTTCACGAATCACGTCACGAATTTGTCGTCGTCGATACTGCCCTGACCGGCCCTACCCTGCTGTTGTTGGACGCCACCGGTCGTACCATCGGGAAATTTCACGCCAGATGGGGGAGGGCCTGTCGATCGTGACCCCGTTGATGCGTCTGCAGGATGCGGCCCTGACGAAGGTATTGTTGGTGACCCTCGCCGAGACGACCCCGGTGCTCGAGGCCGAGAGCCGGCAACAGGATCTCAACCGCGCCGGAATTCAGCCGTGGGGCTGGGTGGTCAATGATTCCATCGTCGCCGCACACCCCGAAACGCCGTTCCTGCAAGCGCGCGCCGCCAACGAAGCCACCCAGATCAGGGCCGTATTCGCCCGCGCCGACCGCGTTGCCATCGTTCCGCTGTTGGCTGAGGGACCGATCGGCGTCCATAGGCTCGCCGCCCTCACAGCGCTGGCCCCGCAACCCGCCTAGGTCACGTGGGCAGACTGGCGGCGACCAGACCTGATCGCCGCCAGTCAGCGGGCCATTCCGGGGTGCACCCGAACAACGGTGATCTTCTTGGTGGGGTGAACGGTCTGCGTGGGCGCCCGAGAGAAGCCCTTTGCTCCCTCGAGGCGGTTCTGCCCGCGAAACTCGGCCAAGGCGCCATCGTAGATGGAGTTCAGCTGGGCTCCGGTGAACTCCTCCTGGGCGCCCTCGGTGAAAGTGATGCTGATGAGCGAGTTATCGGGAAAGTGCCGGTTCATGCGGATGAAGCCATCGGCATCCTGCTGCAGGGTGATCATTGCTCTAGTGTGACCTATAAATTACACACCGAGTAAATTGTCCAGTGCGGTGGTTCGTGCGGTTAAATCAAGTCATGACTCGTTCACCGGCCACCGCACAACGGCTCGTTCTTGTCGTCGCAGTGCTCGCCTCTTTCATAGCCTTTCTCGACGGCACCGTCATCAATGTGGCCCTCCCGGCGATCACCCGCGAGCTCGGCGGCGGCATTGCGACCCAGCAGTGGGTCGTCGATGCGTACCTCATCACCCTTGGCGGCGTCATCCTGCTGGCCGGTTCACTCTCCGACGCGTTCGGGCGTAAACGGGTGCTGTTTTGGGGTCTGGTGGGGTTCGCCGCGGCATCCGTTCTCTGCGCTGTGGCACCGAGCGCTTCCTTTCTCATTGGCGCGCGTGGGTTGCAGGGCGTGGCTGGCGCCCTGCTGGTACCGAGCTCGCTCGCCCTCGTTTTCAGCACGTTCTCGGGCTCCGGCCAGGCTCGCGCGATCGGTACCTGGACCGCCTGGACCAGCACTGCATTCATCGCGGGCCCGCTCATCGGCGGTCTGCTGGTCGACCTCTCATCCTGGCGACTGGTGTTCGCCATCAATATCGTGCCGATCGCGGCGACTCTGGTTCTGCTGGCGCGTCTTCCGGGCGATCGGGCAGCGGATGCCGGCACCCGCGTTGATATCATCGGCGCCGTTCTCGGGGTGCTCGGTCTCGCGCTGCCCGTCTTCGCGCTCATCGAACAGGCAAACTTCGGGTGGGGAAGCCCGGTCATTCTGGTGCCGCTCTCGGTTGGTCTGTTATGTTTTGCCGCGTTCATCTGGCACGAGAGACGCACCCGAAAGCCCATGATGCCGCTCAGTTTGTTTCGGGTGCGCAACTTTTGGGTGGGAAACGTGGCTACGACCCTGATCTATGCGGCGTTGTCGCTCGGTTCGTTCATTCTCGCCGTCTTCCTGCAGCAGGTCGGCGGGTACTCCGCGACGCTGGCCGGCCTCGCGCTGCTGCCGGTGAGTATTCTGAGCATTGCCCTGTCGGGCGCCGTCGGACGGCTCGCCGGACGGTTCGGCCCGCGGCTCTTCATGTGCGTTGGCCCGATCACGGCCGGAACCGGCTTCTTCACCATGCTGCGTGTTGAACCGAGCGTCGCCTATGTCAGCCAGGTCTTGCCCGGCATTGTCATCTTCGGCCTGGGACTGACCATCACCGTCGCCCCACTGACCTCCGCCATCCTCGGCGCCATCGATCCGAGCCGGGCCGGCATCGCCTCGGCCGTCAACAATGCGGTGTCGCGGGTGGCTGGACTCGTGGCGATTGCAGCGGCAAGCATTATCGTCGGCCCGGTTCTTGACGTCGACGGGTTTCATCGGGCGGCCATTGTGACCGGAATCCTGCTGGTCGGCGGCGGAATCGTTTCGGGTCTCGGCATCCAGAACCCAGTGTCGGTGCCCGTGGATAAACTGCAGGCATGACGGCTCTCATCCGCTGGGGAATCCTGGCCACCGGCGGCATCGCCCACTCGTTCACCAACGATCTCGTGCAGAACGGCCACACGGTACAAGCGGTCGGGTCGCGCCGGCAGACATCAGCGGATGCGTTTGCCGTCGAATTAGGCATCCCCACCGCGCATGGCAGCTACGAAGCCCTCGTGAACGACCCCGAGGTCGACGTTATCTACGTGTCAACGCCGCATCCTTTTCACGCCGAGCACGCCACACTCGCATTGAACGCCGGCAAACACGTGCTGATCGAGAAGCCATTCGCACTCAACGCCCGCGAAGCCCGGCAGATCGTCGACCTCGCCGCGAGTAAGAACCTACTCGTGCTCGAAGCCATGTGGACCCGATTTCTGCCGCACATGGTGCGTATTCGGGAGATTCTCGCCGCCGGCACGCTCGGCGACGTGCGCAGCCTGCTCGCCGACCACACACAGGACCTACCCGATGACCCCGAGCACCGGCTCAATTCCCTCTCCCTCGGCGGGGGCGCGCTGCTCGATCTCGGCGTCTACCCGGTGAACTTTGCGAATGCCGTCTTCGGTGCGCCCGACTCGATTCTGGCCAGCGCCTCGTTCAAGTCCACCGGAGCGGATGCACAGGTCGCGACGATCTTTCGCTATCCCGGCGGCCAGATCGCCATGACATTCGCGGCGAGCGACACCCTCGGCCCGACGACGGCGTCGATCATCGGCACGCACGGGCGCATCGACATCGACGCCGTTTGGTATGCGCCGACCGGTTTTCGGGTGCTCGACAACGTGGGGACCATACTCGAGACCTTCACGGCGGCCGAGTTCACCGGCCGAGGGATGCACTTCGAAGCGGTCGAGGCTGAAGCCCTCATTCGCGCCGCAAAAGTTTCGAGCGCCATCATGCCGGCCGAGGAATCGGTCGCCATCATGACCACCCTCGACGCGGTGCGGGCCCTGATCGGACTGCGTTATCCGGGCGAATAGCCCGCCCGGCGGCGTGTCGGTTAGCATACGGAGGTGGACGAACCAGTGCAGAAACCCAAACCGGCTACGGCTGGCGCTGTCCCGCGCGGTGGGATCGCACGCGTCTTCGCCCGGTATCGGCGCCCCTGGCTGATTGCCGCCGGCGCCCTCGTGTTCGTGCTGCTGGGTAGTGGAGCTGTGTTTGCCGGCAGCCAGACCGGCGCGAATGAACGGGCGGCGGCATCCGCGGTGGCCATGCCTACGGCGACGCCAAGCCCGGCGCCGACCATCGACCCCGCCCGGCCGGTGCCCGCGGAGGCGACGACGGCCAGCCGACTGCGCACCTGCTCGGTCGCCGGGCTTGCCGCCGACACCCGCCTCGCCGATTTTCAGGCGCAGGTCAGGAACGCCACCACCGGTGAGGTGCTGTTCGATCGCGGCGGCACGACCTCCTCGCGCACGGCGAGTGTCATGAAGGTGCTCACCTCGGCCGCCGCGCTCAACGTGCTCGGCGACGACTATCGGGCCACTACCCGTGTGGTCAAGGGCGCCGAACCCGGCCAGGTTGTGCTCATCGGCGGCGGAGACCTCACCCTGTCGCGGCTGCCCACCGGTCAGGAACCGTTCTACACCGGCGCCGCCCACCTCGACGACCTCGCCACCCAGACCATGGTCGCCTGGGCTGCCGACCCGGCCAACCCGCCGATCACCTCCCTCGTGCTGGACTCCTCCTATTTCTCCGGCCCCGACTGGGACGACGGTTGGGCCCGCACCGAACTCGGCTTCGGCCACATGCCCGAAATTACCGCCCTCATGGTTGACGGCGACCGCAACGACCCCACCCGCAGCTCCTCCGCTCGCAGCGAAGACCCGATCATGCGGGCCGGGCAGGCCTTCGCCGACGCACTCGGCGGCGGGCTCACCATCAGCCAGGCCACCGCTCCCGCTGGCGCCGCTGAGCTCGGCGCCGTGCAGTCCGAGCCGGTGTCGACGCTCATCCAGCAGACGCTCATCGTGAGTGACAACACGATCGCCGAGATGCTCGCCCGTCTGGTCGCTATCGAAAACGGCGCCGGGAACTCCTTCTCTGCACTGCAGCAGGGCATCGTCGGTGGCCTCGCCGCCTACGGCATCGACACGACCGGCATGATCATCACAGACGGCTCGGGTCTCAGCCCCAACAATGCCGTGTCGCCCGCCTATCTGACCGCCCTGTTCATCAAGGTCAATGCCCGCGAAGGCAACCTCGGCGTGTTGTTCGACGGCCTGCCGGTCGCCGGCGGACCGAGTGGATCCCTCTCCTACAGCGACCGTTTCGCCGGTGCGAACTCCGCCGCCGACGGCGCGGTCTTCGCCAAGACCGGTTGGATCGATACCGGCTACACGCTCGCCGGCGTTATTCGCGCTGCCGACGGCACCCCGCTCACCTTTGCCGTCTACGCCATCGGCAACGTGAGCTCGAGCGCAAAAATCGCCATTGACACGTTGGCTACCGGATTTTTCCATTGCGGCGATAACTTGTCTAATAATTGACCGTGCAATAACTGACTTTCGAAGGAGACATCGTGACCCGCGCACTGTTCATCATCGACGTTCAGAATGACTTCACCGAGGGCGGCGCTCTCGGAGTTGACGGGGGCGGCGCCGTCGCGACGGGCGTGAGCGCGCTGTTGGCGCAGCATCCGCTCGCCTACAAATATGTGTTCGCCTCGCGCGACTGGCACGATATCGGCAACGACAACGGTGGCCACTTCGCCCGCGACGCGACGCCCGACTACGTCACGACCTGGCCGGTGCACTGCGTCGCCGGCACTGCAGGCGCCGAATATCACCGAAACCTCACAACGGATGCCGTGACCTTTCACATTCGCAAGGGCCAGGGTAAGCCCGCCTACTCAATCTTTGAGGGCACCACCGAGGCCGGGCAGACGGTCGGGGCGCTTCTGAGCGAGCACGGGGTGACGGACGTCGACATTGTCGGTCTCGCCACCGATTACTGTGTGCGCGCCTCCACCCTTGACGCCCTCGAACACGGCCAGCACGTGCGCGTGCTGACCGATCTCGTCGCCGGCGTGGCCGCAGAATCCACCGCGACCGCCCTCGCCGAGATGGCGCACGCCGGCGCGGTGTTCGCCGCGAGCGACGCCGTCGAGTGACCGATTTCGCTCGGCGGCTCGACGGAGTGCGCATCGCCTTTGACGCCACGCCGGGAGAGCGACCCGTTCTGCTCGTGCACGGGTTTGCCTCCACCGCAGCGGTCACCTGGGCCGGTTCCGGCTGGGTGCGTGCGCTGGGGGAGGTCGGGCGCGCCGCGATCACACCCGACCTGCGCGGCCACGGCCGCAGCGACAAGCCGCACCGCGTCGCCGACTACGCACCGCGG
Source organism: Cryobacterium sp. (assembly GCF_026786305.1). Lineage (GTDB taxonomy): Bacteria > Actinomycetota > Actinomycetes > Actinomycetales > Microbacteriaceae > Cryobacterium. The sequence goes on along the minus strand of NZ_JAJAYI010000098.1, from coordinate 29,487 downwards.
CAGCTGGCCGCCGACCTGGTGGCCGTGCTGGACTCTCTCGAACTCGATCAGGTCGACGTGATCGGCTACTCCATGGGGTCGCGAGTGGTGGCCGCGCTGGCCCAGCTTGCTCCCGAACGCGTGCGACGCCTCGTGCTCGGCGGAGCCGGCCCGCTCGAACTGTTCGCCACCTGGAATCTCGATGCCGTCAACCGGTTCGTGCTTTGTGGCGATCTGCCCACCGATCCGACCATCGTCGCGGTGCTCGGCCCGGCGATCGCCGCCGGCGCCGACCGTGACGCGCTGGTGGCGTGCGTGCAGGGGGTCGCGGGGTGCACGCTCGACGTGCCGGCGGGCATCCCGCAGCTGTTTGTGGGCGGCGGGGCCGATCCGATTGTGGCCGGTATTGCCGCGCTCGCGGCCCGGCACGGTGCCGAGTACCTCGAGCTGCCCGGTCGCACCCATCTGAACGCGCTGACGTCACGCGAGTTCAAGCAGGCCGCGCTGCAATTTCTGGCCTGACACTCGGCTTGCGCCGGCCTGCAACTGCACGCTGTGCGCGCGATGGCGGGTGGGCAGCGCTCTCGTGCAAGCGGTCCGGGATTCTCCCGCATACGGTGGAGCCACGGCGGGACTCACGGCGCCGCACTCAACGTGGAGGACTCATGACAACGAACGACACCCTGGCAACCCCGACGCTCGACACCCTCGACGGGCTGCTCGCCGCCATCACTCCCTCGACGGGCGAGACCCGCGAGATTTTCGACCCCGCAACGGGTGCTGTCGTGGGCCTCGCCCCGGTGCACACCGTCGACGACCTTGAAGCTGCCATTGCCGCAGCGACGCGGGCTCAACCGGCCTGGGCCGCCCTCGGCCACGACGCGCGCAGCGCCGTTATGCTGCGTGCCGCTGACGCAGTCGACGCCGCAGCCGAGGCTCTGGCCCAGTTGCTCTCGCGCGAACAGGGCAAACCGCTCAACGGACCCAACGCGCGCTTCGAAGTGGGCGCCGTCTCCGCCTGGCTCCGCACCGCGGCCGCGACCCCACTGGACTCCGAAGTGCTCATCGATGACGGCACCACCCACGCCGCGATCACCTACCGCCCGATCGGTGTCGTCGGCGCGATCGGCCCGTGGAACTGGCCGATGTTGATCACGACGTGGCAGATCGCCCCGGCGCTGCGCATGGGCAACGCCGTCGTGGTCAAGCCGTCCGAGTACACGCCGCTGAGCGTGCTTGGGCTCGTTGCTGTACTCAATCAGGTGCTGCCCGAGGGGCTCGTCACCGTCGTTTCCGGCGGCCGCGATATCGGAGCCGGCCTCGCCGTGCATCCCGGAATCGGCAAGGTCATGTTCACCGGATCGACGGCAACAGGCAAGGCCATCATCAAGAGCTCGGCCGACACGGTCAAGCGCCTCACCCTGGAACTCGGCGGCAACGACGCTGGCATTGTATTGCCCGACGCCGACCCGGAGGCCATTGCTGAAGGACTGTTCTGGGGTGCTTTCATCAACACCGGCCAGACCTGCGCCGCGCTCAAACGCCTCTACGTGCACGACGACATCTACGACGCGGTCTGCGACGCACTGACAGCGGTCGCCGCGAAAATGCCGATGGGTGTCGGAATCGACGAGAACAATGTGCTCGGCCCGCTGCAGAACAAGGCGCAGTTCGACATCGTTGCGGGACTCGTGCAGGCCGCGAAAGACTCAGGAGCCCGCGTACTCATCGGCGGTGACCCCGACCTGGAGGCGCCCGGCTTCTTCTACCCGACCACGCTGATCGCGGACATCGACGACGACAACCCGCTCGTGAGTCAGGAGCAATTCGGGCCGGCGCTTCCGATCATTCGCTATACCGACCTCGACGATGTCATCGCGCGCGCGAATAGCGTTGATGTAGGGCTCGGCGGCTCGGTGTGGTCGAGCGACCTCGTGGCGGCCCGTGCGGTCGCCGCGCGCCTGGAGACCGGCACGGTCTGGATCAACGCGCACGGCGTCGTGCACCCGATGATTCCATTCGGCGGGGCGAAGCAGTCCGGCTACGGCCTCGAGTTCGGTGTCGAAGGCCTCAAGGCTCTGGGCGTGCCGCAGGTCATTAACGGATAAACATTTGCTCAGCCACCACAAGGAGCCCTCGTCAATGACGAGGGCTCCTTGTGGGTGCCCCGCGCCGCGCATTAGCAATAGGGAGCACGAAGGCCTGGCCTGACCGAAAGCGAAAACTCAAAAAATGTCGTGCGGAGTGCATCCAAGCGCACGATGGGACCGGTAGGAGTGTGTGTAAGCATCCCCTGCCACGGTGACTCGCGCCGGGCAACAAATAGGAGGTTCTCATGCGCAAGTTACTCAGCACCGGCATCGCGGCGGGCGCGCTCATCGCTCTCGTCGGCGTGACCCCGGTTACCGCCGCTGAAGGAGACGCCAAACTGTCCGTGTTCCACGGCGTTCCCGGTCTCACCGTGGACGTGTACGTCAACGGTGCTCTCACCCTCGACAACTTTGAGCCCGGCGCCCTCGCTGGTCCGCTCGAACTCGCACCCGGCACCTACTCGGTCGCCATCACGGCCGCGGACGCTGCAGATGCCAGCTCACCGGCCATCGGCCCGGTCGACCTCGCCCTGGCAAGCGGCATGAACTACACCGCCGTGGCCCACCTGGCTGCCGCCGGTGCGCCAACCGCCACACTGTTCACCAACGACACTTCCACCCTCGCCGCCGGTGAAGGACGACTCACTGTGCGCCACGTGGCAGCGGCACCCGCCGTCGACGTGCTCGCCGGTGGTACACCCGTCATTACGAACCTGGTGAACCCCGCCGAGTCGTTGCTGACTCTGCCGACCGCAACGATCTCCGCGTCCGTCGCGGCGACCGGAACCACGACGCCGGTGATCGGGCCGGCCGACGTGAACGTGGCTGAAGGTGTCAACACCATCGTCTACGCCTGGGGCAGCCTTGCGGACAACAACCTCGCGCTCGGCCTGCAGACCATCACCGGCCTGCACTCCACTCCCGGCAGCATCCCGGCCGGTGAGGCAGGCCTCGCCGCCACCAACCAGCCGGTGGCTCCCGCCGCGCTCTGGCTCGGCGGTTCGTCGCTCGTGCTGCTTCTCGGCGTGGTCATCGCCGCCACACTGCGGGCGCGTCGCACCGCGACGTCGAAGGGCAACTGACCACCATGGGCACGGGGAGAGCCGGATCGAGGCGCGCCGCCATTCTCGCGCCGGCTCTCCTGGCGCTCGTGATCAGCGGATGCTCCGCCGCACCATCCACACCGGCCCCGTCGTCGTCGCCATCGGTATCCGTTTCACCGCTCGCGCCGCCACCCGCGCCGCCACCCGCGCCGGTCATCGATGTACCCACGGTCGATGCCAGCCTGGCCAACCAGCGACCAGCGGCCGCGGCACCCACGCGCATCCGCATCCCGTCGCTCAACATCGACATGACCGTTGAACCCGCAGGACTCGACGCCGTCGGATCGATGGCGCTCGCGGCCAACCCCGACATCGCATCGTGGTACCGCTTTGGTCCAGCACCCGGCGCCGAGGGAGCGACGGTGATCGCGGCCCATGTGGACTCACTGCGATACGGGCTCGGCCCCTTCGCGAGACTGGCCGATGCGCCGGCCGGTACCGAAATCATGGTGTCGTCCGATGACGGCGTCGAACACCGGTATGCGCTGGAATCGGTGCAGTCCACCGGCAAACCCGAGGTGCCATGGGCCGCAGTTTTCGACCGTACCGGGTCGCCGCGCCTCACCCTCGTGACCTGCGGAGGAGAATTTAACTACACGACACGGCAGTACCAGTCGAATATCGTTGTCACCGCGATCCCGGTGGCGTAGCAGGGGTCGCTATGCTGATGAACACAAACCCCGCGGGTTCACCGGTCACCGGCCAAAGAGACGCGCATCCGACGACACGTCCTGCCCCCAGGAGCCATTCTCACCCCGTGACGCAGCCCGACGACAGCACGAGCCACAAGAATGTGGATTCCCTCAGCGCGGCTGAAAACAATTTTGCCGTCCTCGAGGCGGACCGGCGGCTTGTCGAGAGGTTCCGCGATGGTGACGAGCGTGCTCTCGCGGAGATGTACGCCCGCTGGTCGGCGCTCGTCTTCACGGTCGCCGTCCGGTCGCTCGGTGACCATACCGAAGCCGAGGATGTGCTGCAGAAAGTTTTCATCGCCGCCTGGCGTGGTCGGCATACCTTCGATCCTGACCGGTCCCGATTGCCCGCCTGGCTGGTGGGAATCACCCGGAACGCGGTTGCGGATGCCCACAGAGCGCGCACCCGACGCCGCCAAGTAGAAGGCGTGGCTGCAGGGTACGTTCCCCTCGTGCAGCCCGATGATTCGATTGCGGTGGCCGACCAAGTGCTCATGCGCGAGGAACTCGAGCGGCTCGAGGCCGTTCCCCGGCAGGTGATGAAACTGGCCTTCTACGAGGATCTCACGCACGTACAGATTGCCGACAGCCTCGGACTGCCGCTCGGCACCGTGAAGAGCCATATCCGCAGGAGTCTGAGCCGTCTCAAAACTAGACTGGAGGTGAGCTATGACGCATTTTAATCCCGACGATCTCGCCCTGATCGCCCTGGCCGAGCTTGAGCCCACGCCCATGGAACGCGAACACCTCGCGGTCTGTACCGAGTGCGCCAACGACCTCCTCGCCCTGCAGCACACCGTTGCGGTGGGCCGCTCAGCCCCCGGCGCCCGGCTCATCACCCCTGATGCCGGTGCATGGAGCCGCATTCACTCCGAACTGGGCTTGTCTGCCGCGATGGCTTCCCTTCCCGCGCTGACGGATTCTTCAGACGCCGTGCCGACAACCGCCGTGCCGACAACCGCCGTGCCGACAACCGCCGTCGTTACCGGTGTGTCGCCTGCGCCTGCCCCGGCATCAACCCGGCCATCTGCCCGGCAACCGGCCCCGGTCGTGGCGATATCCCGCGCCCGTCGCCGGTGGATCCCGCTCGCGGCCGCAACGGTGATCGGCCTCGTGGCCGGCTATGGAGCGAGTAGTTGGTGGCCCGATTTCGGTGGCGGGCCATCCGTTGTCGCTCGCGCAAAGCTCGAACCGCTCCCGGGCTGGAGCGCGACCGGGCAGGCATCCGTTGAGGAGACTTCGTCTGGCCAGCGTGATGTGCTGGTCACGTTGAACCCCTCGGTTGCCCCATCCGTGGACGCCCCCCTGCGCGAGGTATGGCTGCTCAGCACGGATGCAACGAGGCTGGTGAGTCTTGGTTTTCTCACCGGCACAACCGGCCGCTTCGTGATTCCCGCCGAAATTGATCTCGCGGAATACCCGCTCGTGGATGTCTCCGCAGAGCCCAACGACGGCATGCCAGCGCACTCGGCGGACTCGGTCGTGCGCGGTGAACTCCACTCGACCTGACGAGCCGAATGCGCCGGGCCCACGTTCCGGGCCCGCGCCCCGTGCATGAGCTAGAGGGTGGTGCCTAGTTTGAAGCCGGCGACCTCGTCGTCTTTACGGGTGTAGGAGAAGCCGTCGGCCCCGACGGTCACGGCCATTTCGCTCGACTCGGTGCGCTCGATGACCGGCTGGGGCGTGCCGTCGAGGTCGAGCACGAGCGAGGCTTCGGTGTACCAGCTGGGCACGACGGGGTTGCCCCACCAGTCGCGGCGCTGGTTGTCGTGCACGTCCCAGGTGACGACCGGGTTGTCGGGGTCGCCGGTGTAGTAGTCCTGGGTGTAGATCTCGACGCGGTGGCCGTCGGGGTCGCGCAGGTAGAGGTAGAACGCGTTCGAGACACCGTGCCGGCCAGGGCCACGCTCGATCAGGTCGCTTTTGCGCAAAGCGCCGAGCTTGTCGCAGATGTAGATGATGTTGTGCTTCTCGTGCGTGGAGAATGCGATGTGGTGCATGCGCGGCCCGTTGCCGCCGGTGAGAGCGGTGTCGTGCACGGTGTCCTTGCGACGCATCCAGGCCGCGTAGGTCACGCCGTCGGAGTCCTGGATGTCTTCGGTGACGCGAAAACCCAGGTCTTCGAGGTATGTGCGACCGCGGCCGACGTCGGGGGTGACCTGGTTGAAGTGGTCGAGCCGCACGAGTGCGCCCGGGCCCTGCAGGTCGTAGCGCCAGGCGAGGCGTTCAACGTGGGTGGTCGCGTAGAAGAACTCGTAGGGAAAGCCGAGCGGGTCTTCGACACGCACGCTGTCGCCGATGCCTTTCACAAAGCCCTCGGTGCGGCGTTCGGTGCGGCAGCCGAGTTCACGGTAGTAGGCCTCGGCCAGGTCGACGTCTTCGGGACTGCGCACCCGGAAAGCCATCGCGGCGACGGCGGCAATCGGACCCTGGCGCAGCACGAGGTTGTGATGGATGAACTCCTCGAAGCTGCGCAGGTAGATCTCGGTGTCGCTCTCCTCGGTGACGACGAGTCCGAGAATGTCGACGTAGAACTCGCGGGACGCGGCCAGGTCGGTCACAACGATGTCCATGTAGGCGCAGCGGAGGATGTCGGGTGGGGTCGCGGTGGGGGTGGGAACCGGGTTAGAAATGGTGGTCATAGGAATTCTCCTCGGTGAGATTCAATAATGGGAAAGTCATTGATCGAGCTCGTCGAGACCAGGTGGTCTCGACGGGCTCGACCGACGGTGCCTTAAGCGGATGCAGCGCGGCCGCCGAAGCGGGGCGTGTGCACGGGGGCGAGCGTGATGTGCACCGCCTGCGAGTCGGTGTAGAAGTCGATTGACCGGTAGCCGCCCTCGTGGCCGAGGCCCGAGGCCTTGACCCCGCCGAACGGGGTGCGCAGGTCACGCACGTTGTGCGAGTTGAGCCACACCATTCCTGCATCGACCGCTTGCGCGAAGTTGTGCGCGCGGGTGAGGTCGGTGGTCCAGATGTAGGCAGCCAACCCGTACTTCACTCCGTTGGCCAAGCCGAGCGCTTCGGCATCCGTGTCGAAGGGGGTGATGGCGACAACCGGGCCGAAAATCTCCTCCTGAAAGATGCGGGCGGTCGGGGCGACATCCGCGAAGACCGTGGGGGAGACGTAGTTGCCTTCGGCAAGCCCTGCGGGGCGGCCGCCGCCAGCGAGCAGACGCCCCTCGGTCTTGCCGATCTCAACGTAGTTCATTACCTTGGCGTAGTGCTCCGGATGCACGAGGGCGCCGACCTCGGTTTTCGGGTCGTGCGGGTCGCCGACCACGATGCTCTGGGCGCGGGCTGCGTAACGGGAGCAGAAGTCGTCGTAGATCGAGCGCTCCACCAGGATGCGGCTCGACGCGGTGCAGCGCTCGCCGTTCAGCGAAAATACGCCGAACAGGGTCGAGTCGATTGCGGCGTCGAGGTCGGCGTCGGCGAAGACCACGGCCGGCGACTTGCCGCCGAGCTCCATCGACATACCCTTGAGGTTCGCGGCGCAGTTGCGGTAAATGGTCTGGCCGGTGGTCGTTTCGCCCGTGAACGAGATGAGCGGCACATCTGGATGCTTGACCAGCGCGTCCCCGGCCTCCTCGCCGAGCCCGTTGACCAGGTTGAAGACGCCGTCGGGCACCCCGGCGGTGCGAAAGATTTCGGCCCAGAGGCTCGCCGAGAGGGGCGTGAATTCGGCCGGTTTCAGCACGACGGTGCAGCCGGAGGCGAGCGCCGGCGCGAGCTTCCAGCTTTCGAGCATGAACGGGGTATTCCAGGGGGTGATCAGCCCGGCGACGCCGACCGGCTTGCGGTTGACATAGTTGATCTGCTTTCCGGGCACCTTGAAGGTGTCGTCGGCCTGCGCCACGATCAGGTCGGCGAAAAAACGAAAGTTCTCGGCGGCGCGCTGCGCCTGGCCGAGCGCCTGCGTGATCGGCAGTCCGGTGTCGAAGGTTTCGAGCTCGGCGAGCCGGGCGTCCTGCGCTTCGACGGCGTCGGCGATCCGGTGAAGCACCCGGGCGCGAGCGCGGGGCAGCATGCGCGGCCAGGGTCCGTTGTCGAACGCCTCCTTCGCCGCGGCGACGGCTCGTGCGACGTCGGTCCTCTGGCCGGCGGCCGCGGTGGCGTAGGTCTGGTTCGACACCGGGTCGAGCACATCGAAGGTTTCGCCGCCGACGCTGTCAACGAATTCTCCACCGATGAAATGACGGATGCTGGTGGGCAGGTCAGCCGGCACGTAGTGCACCTGGGTGTTGGTTTCGATCATTGGGAAGCTCCTTCCAGGGCGAATCCGGCAGTGGACGTGAGGTAGTTTGAACCGGCGTTCATCAGTACGCGGATCTTGGCGAGCCCGCCGGGGGTCGGAGTGATCAGCGGGGGACGCACGAAGCCGCTCTCGATCAGGCCACGCTGGGCCATGACCCACTTGCCCGGTGCCGGGTTGGTCTCGACGAAGAGCAGGTCGACGAGCGGGTGCAGTCCGTAGTGAATTTTGCGGGCGGCGGCGAAATCGCCGGATTCCCAGGCCTCGAACATCTGCGCGACGGCAGCCGGCGCGATGTTGCTCGTGGCGCTGACAAAGCCGGCGCCGCCGAGGGCCATGAGCGGCAGGCAGAGCAACTCGAGGCCGCTCCAGACCAACAATTCGGGGCCGCACAGGTGCAGCACGCGGGAGAAATGCTCGAAGTCTTTGGTGGTCTCCTTCACGCCGACGAAGTTGTCGAAATCGCGAAAGAGTCGGTAGACCGTTTCGGGGGCGATGTCGACGGCGGTGCGGCTCGGCACGTTGTAGGCCACGATTGGCAGGTCGGGAAACTCCTCGCAGACGGTTTTGTACCAGACGTAGAGCGCCTCCTGGGTGGGGCGGGCGTAGTACGGCGTGATGATGAGCGCCGCGTCGATGCCGGCGTCACGGCCGGCCGCGGTCAGTTCGAGGGTCTCGTCGAGCTTGGTGGAGCCGGTTCCGGCCATGAAGTGCACGCGCTCGTCGATCGCGGTCGCGACGGTGCGAATGGCGGCGGCGCGCTCGGCGATGGTCTGCGAGCTGGGCTCGCCGGTCGACCCGCCGATCGAGATGCCGTGCGAGCCGGAGGCGATCTGCCAGTTGACCAGGTTGGTCAGACCGGCATGGTCGAGCGCGCCGTCGGCGGTAAACGGGGTCATCAGCGCGGCGATGGACCCGCGAATCTGGCTCGGAGTACTGCGGAACTTCATGAGGTGCCTTCCTTGGTACCGGTTCGAGAGAGGAGAAATGCGTTCAGGGTGGTCAGCCGATGGTCGCGCGCCGCGTGTTCGATGTCATGAGCGGATGCCCGCTGCTCTATCAGATCGAGAATGTGGTCGTGTTCGGCAACCGATTCGGCCGCGCGCCCCGGCACGAAGCCGAAGGTGGATTCGCGCAGCACCGACAACCGGTTCCAGCCGCGGTGCACGAGGTCGAGAATGTGCGGGTTGGGGCAGGTGCTGTACAGCTCGGAGTGAAAGTCACGGTTGAGCGTCGTGAAACTCGTCGGGTCGAAGTGCAGCAGCGTGTCGCGCATCTGGGCGTTGATCTGGCGTGCCCGCGCAATGGCGGCCGGACTCAAGGTCGGCGCCGACAGTGCGGTCGCCGCGCCCTCGACCAGGCCGAGGGTTTGCATGGTGTGCTGGTATTCGGTGGGATCGAGCATGGCCACCTGCGCCCCGACGTTGCGGGCGAAGGTCACGAGTCCCTCCGCTTCGAGGCGACGGATTGCTTCCCGCACCGGAACCGGGCTCATCGACGTATCCCGGGCGATCTGGTCGAGGACCAGTCGAAAACCCGGGCCGAAGGTGCCGTCGTTGATGCGGGTTTTCAGCCAGTCGTAGGCGAACTGGGCCTTGCCGATTGTCGGACGGGTGGCATCCGTTACTGCTGAAGGAGCCATGCGCGGTACCTCGCTCTCCACGCCGCGTTCATCGGGTAGAGGCCGTCGACGCCCTCGCCAGCGCCGACCATCTCGGCGATGAAGGTCTCTTCGCGTTCCTGCTCGATGCCGTCGGTGACGAGCTCGTCAATGAGGTGCGGCGGAATGACGAGCAGCCCGTCGGCGTCGCCGACGATGATGTCGCCGGGTTGAACGGAGGCCCCGCCACAGGCGATCGTGAGGTCGGTGTCCCACGGAACGTGGCGGCGGCCGAGCACGGCCGGGTGGCCGCCGTGGTGGTAGGTGGGCATATCGAGCGCCGTGACCGCGGCGAGGTCGCGCACGCCGCCGTCGGTGACGATGCCGGCGGCGCCCTGCACCTGGGCGCGGAGGGCGAGGATATCGCCGACCGTGCCGGTGCCGGTTTCGCCGCGCGCTTCGATCACGAGCACGTCGTCAACGCCGAGGCCGTCGAACGCGCGCTTCTGGGCGTTGTAGCCGCCGCCGTGCGCCGTGAAGAGGTCTTCCCGGTTAGGAATGAAGCGCAGGGTGCGGGCGCGACCGACCAGGCGCACGGTGGGGCGGGTGGAGTGCAGGCCGTCGATCGAGACGTTGTTCAGGCCGCGCTTGCGCAGCTGCGAGCTGAGCGTGGCGGTGCCGACGCTGTTGATGCGGACTTTGAGTTCCTCGGTGAGCACGAAGGGCGGGGCTGTCACCGGGCCGTTGGCTTCGACTGATCCCCAGGCTTCGGCCCGCTGCAGGTCGTCGATCTTCGGGCCGGCACCGAACGCGCCGAACTCGAACTTACCCTCGACCACCGGCGTGATCAGGCAGCCGGTGCTGGGCGCGCCGGGCATGGTCGGCGCGTCGACCTCGACCTCGACCACGTCGCCCGGCACGACGACCGAGGCGCCGGCGGGGGTTCCGGTGAGAATGACATCGCCGCGCTCGAGCGTGATCAGCTGGGACAGGTCGGCGACGAGGCGGCCGAAGCCAAAGAGCAGGTCGGCAGTGGTGTCGCTCTGCACGAGCTCGCCGTTGACCCAGGTTCGGATGCGCAGTTGTGTGGGGTCGATCGTCTCGGCCGCGATTACGCGCGGTCCCAGGGGAGTGAAGCCGTCTCCGCCCTTGGACCGCAGGTTCGAGCCCTTGTCGGCGTAGCGCAGGTCGTACACGCCGAAGTCGTTGGCCGCCGTGACCCCGGCAACGCCGCTCCAACCGTCCTCAACGCTCACGCCACGCAGGCGGCGACCGATGACCAACGCGATTTCGCCTTCGAAGGCGAGCAGTTCGCATCCTCGGGGTCGGACAATGGTGGCACCACTGGCCGCGACGCTCGTCGACGGCTTCAGAAAATAGGATGGCTGCTCGGGGGTGCGCCCACGCTGGGCGGCCCGGGAGGGGTAGTTGATGTGCACGGCGATCACTTTGCCGGGCCGACCCAGATAGGGCAGGGGTTCGGGGGTCATGGTATCCAATCGCGTCGTTGCACAACGTGCTCACGTGTCGTTGTATATGAAACCATATACGATTCATGGGTGGATGTCGAGAGTCGTCGTGGCCGCAGATCGCGCCGGCAGGCCGGCACGAAAAAAAACCGTGCCGCCCGGGTTTCAATCCGGGCGACACGGTCGGGTCCTGCAGGTAATTATTCGTGCGTGCTGATGCCCAGCGGAACCCCTCGGGTCTCTTTCACGAGGGTCACCGCGGTGAAGGAGATCGCGGCGAGCACCATGAGGTAGATGCCGATCGAGAAGGACTGGCCGGTCTCATCGAGCAGCAGCTGCGCAATCAGCGGGGCGAAGGCGCCACCAAGAATCGCGCCGAGGGCGTAGCCGATCGAGACGCCCGAGTAGCGCACCTGGGCGGGAAACATTTCGGCGTAGAGCGCGGCCTGCGGGCCGTATGAGAAGCCGAGTCCGCTCGCCAGAATGATGAGGGAGAGCGCGAACCAGACGATGTCGCCGGTGTCGATGAGCAGAAACATCGGAATCGCCCAGATGAACAGAAAGGCGTAGCCGAGCTGGAAGGTGCGCACGCGGCCGATCTTGTCGGAGAGAATGCCGCCGAGCATGGTCGACGCGAGCCAGAAGACGGCCGCGACGGTGCTCGCAATGAGCACCGGGGTGCGCTCCATGGCGAGTCCGCCGGCTTCGACCGGCTTCGTGGCGTAGGAATTGAAGAACGCGATCAGCATGTAGCCGGCCGCGTTGTTGGCGATGAAGATGAGCGCGGTGAGGATGACCTGACGCGAGTGGTTCTTGAACAGCTGCTTGAGCGGGGCGGCGGATTCCTTCTTGCGGGTCTGCATCTCCTTGAAGACGGGGCTCTCGGCGACCGCACGGCGGATGACCCAGCCGACGACGATGAGCAGCACGGAGACCAGGAACGGGATGCGCCAGCCCCACGAGAGGAAGGCCTCTTCGCTCATCGAGGTGGTCACGGCGATCATGACGCCGGTGGCGAGGATGAGGCCGACCGGAACGCCGATCTGCGGGTAGGCGCCGAAGAAGCCGCGCTTGTTGACCGGCGCGTGTTCAACCGACATGAGCGCGGCGCCGCCCCATTCGCCGCCGGCCGAGAAGCCCTGCAGGATGCGCAGCACGATCAGCAGGATCGGTGCCCAGGCGCCGATCTGGTCGAAGGTCGGCAGCAGGCCGATAAGGGCGGTCGCCGCGCCCATCATGACGAGCGTGAAGACGAGCATTGCCTTGCGGCCAATGCGGTCGCCGAGGTGACCAGCGACGATGGCGCCGAGCGGGCGGAACAGAAAGCTGATGCCGAGTGAGGCCCAGGCGATCAACTGGGCCAGGGGTGCGTTCTCGCCGGCGAGCGGGGCAAAGAAGAGGCCGGCCAGTACGAGGCCGGCGGCCTGGGCGTAGATGAAGAAGTCATACCACTCGATGGTGGTACCCACCATCGTGCCGGCGAGGACCCGCCGTTCTTCGCTCCGTTTAGCGCTGGTTGCCCGAGTGCGCTCGGTCGATATAGCCATGGAATACTCCCTCGTATCTCACTGCGGTGCTGGGTCGGGTACTGCTGCAAAGTGTGTGGATCGTGCGGAGAAACCGGCACTGGGGCAGTATTGCACCTAAATTGGAGATTACCTACCTATTGGTCAGTATTGTACGGGATCGTTACTTTCGGCGGTTCCGCGCGGTTAATCGCACGTGGACGGGCGTGCGGGCCGCCACGAGAGAGGGCGAGTGAGGCTGGTTTGGAGGGAAGGCCCTCCCCGCAGATGCCCTCGACGCAGGCCCTCACCGCATTCGGGGTGCTTCTCACCGGCCTGATCTCGGCGAGACCATGGCCTTCTCCGTCGTACTCGCGCTATGCGTTGCGGCCATGGTCGTCGGTGTGCTGGCCGGTGCCCGGATGCCTCCCACCTCGGCGCCGGCGCCTCGGTGTGAACTCTGCCGACGTGGCCGGTAGCGTGCCCCGCTCGCGATGCGTCGCCTCGGTCGGCAAAGCCTCTGCGTGGCCGGTTAGTCAGCTGAGCTCGGCGACGATCGTGCGAGCGGCCTCGGTGAGCGCGGCGCCGATGTCGGTGGGGGAGTGCAGACTCGAGATGTACACGACGGCGAGGGAGGCCGGTGATTCTCCGGGCACGAGCAGCGGCACGGCGATCGACGACAGCCCGGCAATGACCTCATCGTGACTGGAGGCGTAGCCAAGGGCAGCGACCTCGCCGGCCTCGCTGCGGCGGCTTTCGGCGTGGCCGAGCGCGGCCCACTGCGAGGCGCTCAGACCGGATTGGATGGCGATTCCGGGGGCGCCCATGTGCAGCGCATGCCGCGTGCCGGGCCGCTGGGCGACCGTCGCGTGTGCCTGCCGCGACTCGATGCTCACGAGCGTGACCACCTCGCTCTGGTCGAGCACGGCGACGAACGCGGTCATACCGAGCTCGTTGGCGATGCGGGTGAGCACGGGCAGGGCCGCAGCCTGTAGGTCGCGAGATACGCCGCGGGCCAGGGCAGCCAGGCGTGGGCCGAGCCGCACACGTCCGGCCGGGTCGCGAACGACGAGGCCGTGATCTTCGAGGGTGCGCAGGATTCGATAGGCGATCGAGCGGTGCACGCTGAGGGCCGCGGCGAGAGCGACGATCGTCATCGGTTCGTCGGTTTCGGCGAGAATCTCCAGCACGCGGATTCCGCGCGACAGGGTTTGCGAGTGGGCAGCGGGCGCGCGAGGCGCCGGGACCGCAGCATCCGGTTTCTGGCTGTCGGTCGCGACGGCAAATTTTGGAATCAACACCTTGGTATTCTCGCATCCGGTCGTTCTTGAGTGTGCCGAATGCGCGTGGTGCGCTGGTGCACTCCGAGCGTGCGCCCGTCGACAAGCTGGCAGACGGGTTTTGCGCGTAGCGTGCTCGACGGCGGCCGTGGGACCACCGCGCAGCACGCGGCGGGGCTCCTCTTCATGACGGTCATCTGGCTCGCCATGCTGCCGGCAGTGCCCGTGACCACAACGGATGCCGCAGCCCGCGCTTTCGTCGGCCGGCCGGGCACGAGAAAACATTGGGCGGTCGCGCAACATGCCAGTAGGGGCCACGCAATGTCGGCGATGACGGTCGGTTTGGTCTCTTCGTTGATGTTCAGTTGATCCGATCGGCGCGGGCATCCAGCAGCCGTGTCGGTCGGCGCGGTTAGGATATTACCGGCAGATCGACGGGCCGACACAAGTTTGGGAGATGCAATGATGATTGTTACCGACGCGCGCACGAACGAATCCGAGCTGCTCGCTCGCGTGCCCAACCAGCTCTATATCAACGGGGCGTGGATCGCCGCGACCGGAGGGCGGACCCTCGATGTGACTGACCCGGCCACCGGCCGTGTCATCAAGACCATCGCCGACGCGAGCGTGGCCGACGGCGCCGCCGCCCTCGACGCCGCCGACGCCGCGCAGGCCGACTGGGCCGCGACTCCCGCCCGCGTGCGCGGCGAAATTCTGCGTCGCGCCTTCGATCTACTGCAGGAACGCAAGCAGGAATTTGCGCTGCTCATGACGATCGAAATGGGTAAGCCACTGCCCGAGGCGCTCGGCGAGGTCGCCTACGGTGGCGAGTTTTTGCGCTGGTTCAGCGAAGAAGCCGTGCGCATCAGCGGACGCTATGGTGCCAACCCCGAGGGCACCGGCCGTATGATCGTCACCCAGCACCCGGTCGGCCCCTGTTTTTTGATCACCCCGTGGAACTTTCCGCTCGCCATGGCGACCCGCAAGATCGCCCCGGCGCTCGCCGCCGGCTGCACCGTCGTCGTCAAGCCGGCCGCGCTCACGCCGCTCACCACCCTGCACTTCGTGGCCCTGCTCGAAGAGGCCGGCCTGCCAGCCGGTGTCGTCAACGTCATCACGACCTCGCAGTCCGGCGCGGTCTCCGAGCCGATCATCGCGGACCGGCGCCTCCGCAAGCTCAGCTTCACCGGCTCGACCGCGGTCGGAAAGTCGCTCATCAAGCTCTCGGCCGAGAACGTGCTGCGCACCTCGATGGAGCTCGGTGGCAACGCCCCGTTCGTCGTCTTCGCCGACGCCGACCTCGACAAGGCCGTCGATGGCGCCCTCATCGCCAAGTTTCGCAACATCGGCCAGGCCTGCACCGCGGCGAACCGCTTCATCGTGCACGAGTCCGTCGCGGCCGAATTCGCCCGCCGCATCACCGAACGCGTCGAGGCGTTCCAGATCGGGCGCGGCACCGAGGCCGGTATCACCATCGGCCCGCTGATCGATGATAAAGCCGTTGCCAAGGCCGACTCCCTGGTGCAGGATGCCCTCGGCCGCGGCGCCACCCTGCTCACCGGCGGCGTTGCGATCGAGCGTGAGGGCACGTTCTACGCGCCCACCGTGCTCACCGATGTCAAACCCGGCAGCGATATTCTTCGCGACGAAATCTTCGGCCCGGTGCTCGCGATCAGCACCTTCACCGACGAAGCGGATGCCGTGCGCCTCGCAAACGACACCGAATTCGGACTGATCAGCTACGTGTTCACGACCGATCTCGCCCGCGGACAACGCATGATCGACAAACTACAGACCGGCATGATGGGTCTGAACACCGGCGTCGTCTCCAACGCGGCGGCACCGTTCGGCGGCGTCAAGCAGTCCGGCCTCGGCCGCGAGGGCGGGCTCGAGGGCATTCAGGAATACCTCTCGACAAAGTACACGCTCACACCAACGCCGTAACGGGCGCGCCGAATCAAGACCGGGTGCATCCGTTTCGCCTTCGATGAGAGAAATAAGAGAGTAAGTGGTTCCCGCCCCGGGAAGGGCCACAGCGAGCGACGTCGGGTTTGCTGCTGTGGCCCCTTTCGCCGTCCTTGACGGGCAAGGGAGCCTCCCCGAGTCGAAGGAAACTCACTATGCTGGTGCGCGCGGAGGTCGACACCCGAGGTGTTCGGCTGCCGCGCCCCTGCCCGGTTCGTGTTTCGGCCCGAAGGACCCACCCCGACGTGAGCGCACCCATCGACGATGACGCGGCTTTGTCCCGCAACTTTCAGGACGGCGACGAGCGCGCCCTGGCCAAGGCCTACACACGCTGGTCGCCGCTGGTCTTCACAATCGCCGTGCGATCGCTCGCCAATGCCACCGACGCCGAGGACGTCACCCAAAAAGTGTTCATCGCAGCCTGGCGCGGGCGCGCCGGATTCGACCCCGCCCGGTCCCGACTACCGGCCTGGCTGATCGGCATCACCCGGCACGTGATCGCCGACACCCATGAGGCTCGCAGCCGACAGCGACGACTCGAGGTATCGCTCGCCGCGACCCTACCGTCGCATCGCGCGGACGACAGCGTCAGCGTGGTCAACCGGGTGCTCGTCGGCGACGAAATCGACCGACTCGAGCCCATACCGCGGCAGGTGATGCGCCTCGCCTTCTTCGACGATCTCACCCAGGTGCAGATCGCCGACAGCCTCGGACTGCCGCTCGGCACGGTCAAAAGCCACATGCGGCGCAGTCTGACCCGCCTGCGCACCCGGCTGGAGGTGTCCGATGACTCCGATTAATGCCACCCACATTGACGCGGCCCACATTGACGCGGCCCATATCGACGCGGCCGACCTGCACCTGCTGGCCCTGGTGGCTGAACGTGACGCAAGTGCCCGGGAGCGCGCCCACCTCGCCGCCTGCGCCGCGTGCGCCGGCGAGTACCTCGCCCTGCGCCAGGTCGTGCAACTCGGTCGCGCGGCCGGGTTCGACCGCCTACTCACGCCGCCCGCGGCAGTCTGGGCGAGCATTCGTGCCGAACTCGGGCTGAGCGATGCCGTGCGTACGGTGCCTCGCCTCTCGACGCCCCCTCACCTGACGGACACGGCGGCCCGGCCCGATGCATCCGGTTCGCTGATCGACGGGCCGGAATCAGCCACGCCGCCCGAGGTACTGCCGGATTCGGGCTCGGTGCGGGAGATTGCACCTGTTCGTCTGCTGCCCCGGCGCCGTTGGGTGCCCGTCGCGGCTGCCGCCGGCGTGATCGGACTGGTGGGCGGCATCGCCATTGGTGTCGCGAGCACGACCGGAGGCTCGCCCCGTGAGCAGGTCGTTGCCGAGGCCACCCTCGACGCCCTGCCCGGCTGGACCGCGGGCGGGTCGGCCCGGGTCGAGCAAGCCTCCGACGGTCGTCGCGCGGTCGTCGTCGACCTTGACGCGCCGGCCTCCTCGAGCACCAGCCTGCGCGAGGTCTGGCTGCTCAAAGCGGATGCGTCCGGTCTGGTCAGCATCGGATTCCTCGACGGGTCCACCGGTCGTTTCACCATCCCCGCGAGCGTTGACCTGGCCCAGTACCCGATCATCGACGTGTCGGCCGAGCCCACCGACGGCGACCCGGCACACTCCGGTGACTCGATCGTGCGCGGCCAGTTACACGCGCTGTGAACCTGTCCGCGAAATAGTTCAAGCGGTGCATCCGAAACCCGCCAAGCGGGAGAAGAGCTTAGCAGGGAGGCAATGTTGCCTTCCGTAACGACCCACTGGAGGTAGCAATGCGCAAATCCATAGCCGTCGGAATCTCCGCCGGCCTTCTCGTCGCTCTCGCCGGGCTCGCGCCGGCACAGGCGGCGGTTCCCGCGGCATCCGCGGCACCGGGCACCGCCTCGGTTTCGGTGCTGCATGCCATTCCCGGACTGAACCTCGATATTTCGGTGGACGGCCGCGTCGTCGTCGACGACTTCAAGCCGGGGACCCTGCTCGGCCCGTTCACGATCTCGGCCGGCACCCACACCCTGGACATCTCCGCCTCGAACCCCGTCGTGCTCGGCGGCAGCGCCAATGGCTCGCCGATGGCTGGTATTGCCCTGAGTGGCTCGACCACCGTGACGGTCACGGCCGGCCGCAGCTTCACGGCCGTTGCCCACCTGAGCGCCACCGGTATCCCCACCGCGACCCTGTTCAACAATGACACCACACCACTGGCCGCCGGGCAGGGTCGATTGACCGTGCGCCACGTCGCGGCCGCCCCCGCTGTTGACGTGCTCGCGAACGGAGCCGTCGCCGTCGCCGGTCTGACCAACCCAGCGCAGGCCGCGCTCGACCTGCCGGTAGGCACGATCAGCGCCGTAGTCGCCGCCGCCGGAACCACCGCACCGCTGCTCGGCCCGGCCGATGTCGTGATTGCTCCGCGCACCAACACCATCGTCTACGCCTGGGGCAGTCTCGCCGACAACAACCTGGCCCTGTTCGTGCAGACGGTTCGCACGCGGGCCCAAGCACGGGCATCCGTTTCGGTGCTGCACGCTATTCCCGGCGTCGTGGTTGACGTCTATGTGGACAACAAGCGGGTCATCGACAATTTCGAACCCGGCACCCTCACCAGGACATTCCGTATCGCGGCTGGTAGCTACAGCCTCGCCATCACCGCAGCGGATGCCGCCGACGCGAGCGCTGCCGTGATTGGTCCGGTCGTCCTCACTGTCGCGTCCGGTATGAACTACACGGCGGTGGCTCACCTGAGCGAGACGGGAGTTTCCACCGCGGCGCTGTTCACGAACGACACCTCCGCACCCGGCGACGGCCAGGGGCGCCTCACGGTGCGCCACGTCGCTGCCGCTCCGGCGGTGGACGTGCTCGCCAATGGCGCCCCGGCTTTCACCGGTCTGACGAACCCGAACGAGTCCGTGCTTGTGCTTCCGGTGGGCACCATCTCGGCCGCGGTTGCCGCAGCTGGCACCACTGCCGCGCTCATCGGTCCGGCCGACGTTACCATCGCCCGGAGCACCAATACCATCGTGTACGCCTGGGGTAGCCTCGCCGACGGAAACCTCGCCCTGGCCGTTCAGACCGTGCCCACGAAGTAGTCGGGCGTCGCGGGGGCTAGTTCAGGAAATCCAGCTTTATCGTCCGGCCGTGCCGCGTATGTGCGGGCGCGGCGGGTTGCAAAGCCAGCGGTTTTCCTGAATTGGCCCCGAGGCCGGGGCAAGACGGCGAGCGGGCCGCTGGATAGACTTTGCGGATGCCCCTGATCGTGATCGACGACCTGAGCGACCCGCGACTGGTCGACTATGCCCACCGCACCGACGTCGCACTCAAGAAGGCTCGCGGCACCGAGCACGGGCTGTATATCGCCGAATCCGCCCTGGTCCTGGAGCGTGCGTTGCGCGCCGGGCACCTGCCACGGTCGGTGCTCGCGCTCGGCACCACGGCCGACGAGGCGCTGGCGGTGCTCGGCGACTACGCGGCCGAGGTTCCGGTGTTCGTCGGCCCCGGGGAGATGCTCGCCGAACTCACCGGCTACATTCTGCACCGCGGCGTGATCGCCTCGATGCGCCGACCCGAATTGCCATCCGGCGACACGCTGCTGGCGGGTGCGCGCCGCATCGTGATCCTCGAAAACGTGTCGGACCCGACCAACGTCGGAGCCATCTTTCGCTCGGCCGGCGCCATCGGAGCGGATGCCATTCTGGTCACGCCCCGCTGCTCCGACCCGTTCTACCGACGGGCCATCCGCGTCTCGATGGGCACGGTGCTGCAGGTGCCGTGGACCCGCGTCGGCGACTGGACCCAGACCCGCGCCCTGCTCACCCGGCACGGCTTTCACGTAGCAGCCCTCGCGCTGAGCAACAGTGCGGTCAGCCTGCGCGACTTCGACGGAACCGGTCACGAGCATCTGGCCCTGCTGCTCGGCGCCGAGGGTGAGGGTCTCACCCCGGAGGCGCTCGCCGCGTCGGACAGCGTCGTTCAGATTCCGATGAAGCACGGCATCGACTCGCTCAACGTCGCCGCGGCCAGTGCCGTTGCGATGTGGGCCCTGTCCGGATAGCCCGGGCCGCAACATCCGCTGTTGCGCGGGTCATTGGTCTGCCACACTGCCTGCATGGACCTTTCACAACCCGTTCAATACGGCCCCGGCTGGTTCGCCCTGGCGCTCGTCAACGCCGGCCTCGCCGAAAACAAGGGGCGTGGCCGGTGGAACTGGTTTCTGCTCTCCCTGCTGCTCGGGCCGATCGCCACCTACCTCATCGTGGTCTGGGAACGGGTCGATCGCTCCCGATGACGGATACCCCCAGCCCGGCGGGCCTAGGCTGGGGTCATGAGCAATGAAGCTGTCATCGTCGACGTTCTGCGCACCCCGTCAGGCCGAGGCAAACCCGGGGGAGCCCTCGACGGCATTCATCCGGCCGACCTTTTGGCTACAGTGCTGCGCGAACTTGTCAGCCGCAACAACCTCGACCCAGCGCTGATCGACGATGTGATCGGCGGCTGCGTCAGCCAGGTCGGCGAGCAAAGAAGCAACCTCACGCGTACCGCCCTGCTCAGCGCCGGATTTCCTCACAGCGTGCCCGGCACCACGATCGACCGCCAATGCGGATCCAGCCAGCAGGCCACCGCCTTCGCCGCCCAGGCCGTGCTGAGCGGCAGCGCCGACATCGTCATCGCCTGCGGCGTTGAGTCGATGAGCCGGGTTGCGCTCGGTTCCTCCGCCGGCGCACAGGACGCCTTTGGCACCCTCATGCACGAGCGTTACCCCGACGGCCTCGTCAATCAGGGAGTCTCCGCCGAACTCATCAACCAGAAGTGGAACCTCGGCCGCGATGCGCTCGACAACTACGCGGCCCGCTCACATCGGCTCGCCGCCGCGGCTGCCGAACGGGACGATTTCTCCGGCGAGATCGTTGCCGTCACCCTGCCGGACGGCACTGTCGTGCGTGACGACGAAACCATCCGCCCCGGCACCTCGCACGCCTCGCTCGCCGGCCTGCGCCCCGCTTTTCGCACCGATGAACTGGCCGCCAGGTTTCCGAAGCTCGGCTGGCACGTAACGGCCGGCAACTCGTCACCCTTGACTGATGGAGCGTCGGCGACGCTGATCATGAGCGCCAAGCGGGCCGATCAACTCGGCCTCAACCCGCGCGCTCGATTTCACAGCTTCACTGTCGTGGGAAGTGACCCGCTGCTCATGCTGACCGGTGTGATTCCGGCGACCCAGCGCATCCTCTCGCGGGCTGGCCTCAACATCGACGACATCGACGCCTACGAGATCAACGAGGCCTTCGCGAGCGTGCCGCTGGCCTGGCTGCGCGAGACGGGCGCCGACCCCGACCGCCTCAACCCGCGCGGCGGCGCCATCGCTCTTGGCCACGCACTGGGTTCCTCGGGCACCCGACTGCTCGGTACCCTGCTCAACCACCTCGAAATGACCGGCGGACGCTGGGGCCTGCAAGCCATGTGTGAGGGCGGCGGCATGGCCAACGCAACCCTGGTCGAGAGGCTCTGATGCGTGATTTGGCACTGATGCTGCGCGGGCGCGTGCGTTTCTCGACTGTATTTGGGAGGTTCTGATGCGAATTGACGGAAGCTCCGCCCTCATCACCGGAGGCGCTTCCGGCCTCGGCCTGGCGTGCGTTCGCTCGCTGCACGAAGCCGGGGCATCCGTTGTGTTGCTGGATCTGCCGGGCGCTCCCGGCGAGGAGATCGCCGCCGCGCTCGGCGGCCGGGCCCGGTTCGTGGCCGGCGATGTGACGAGCGCCGGCGACGTGCAGACCGCCGTCGACGCCGCGGTGACTCGAGCGCCGCTCCGCATCGTGATCAACTGTGCCGGCATCGCGCCGGGTGCTCGCACGGTCGGCCGCGATGGGCCGCTGCCGCTCAAGGAGTTCGAACGCGCGATTCGCATCAACCTCGTGGGCACCTTCAACGTCGTGCGGCTGGCCGCCGCCGCGATGCAGCGCACCGACCCCGTGGGCGACGCTGACCGCCAGGGCGGCGCCGAACGCGGGGTCATCGTCAACACCGCCTCGGTCGCTGCATTCGACGGGCAGATCGGGCAGGCGGCCTACGCCGCCTCCAAGGGTGGCGTCGCCGCGATGACCCTGCCGCTCGCTCGCGAGTTCGCGCAGAGTCTGATTCGGGTCATGTCGATTGCACCCGGCATCTTCGACACACCCATGCTGCAGGGGCTGCCGCAGCCGGTGCGGGACTCCCTGGGCGCCCAAGTGCCGCATCCGTCCCGGCTTGGCGACCCGAAAGAGTTCGCATTCCTGGTGCGGCATATTATCGAGAATCCCATGCTCAATGGCGAAACTATCCGTCTTGACGGTGCGATCCGGATGCAGCCGAAGTAGGACTGTAGGGTCGACGTAACGATTGATCAGGGAGCACCACCGCATGGCAGTGATATTCGGCGCGATTCTCGTTCTGGCCGGCTTCGTCTGCGGCGTCTTCTACGTTCTCCGCCTCGCCTGGGCCAATCCCACGGCGCCGCTGCCCCTGTTCGCCAATCCGCCGAGCCGGCCGCGCGCATCCGTTCTCCTGAACGTCGCTGCCATCGCGTTCGTCATCTGGGGTGCGAACATCATGACGCCAGACATCGGCGCATGGGCCTTTGCGCTGTTGATCGCGGCCGTGCTCGTGCCGTTCCTTGTTATTCGTGCCTGGCATAATCGTCGGGTTGCCGCAGCCGGCTGACCGATCAGGGCGGCGCTGACAGCTGCTGCTGCGTGATGCAGTGGATGCCACCCCCGCGCGCGAACAGCGGCCGTGCGTCGACCGAGACCACGCGCCGCCCCGGGTACGCCGTGGCGAGCACGTCGCGGGCCAGGGCATCCGCCCGATCCTCGCCGAAGCTGCCGGCGATGACGCCGCCGTTGACGACGAGATGGTTGATGTAGTTGTAATCCACAAACCCCTCGTCGTCGCGCAGCGTTGCCGGCGCCGGCAGATCGATGATCGTGAACGATCGCCCGGCCGCATCGTGCGCGTCGGCCAGTAGCGCGCGAAATTGTCGGGTGAGCGGGTAGTCGGGATGCCCCGGATCATTCTGCGCGTGCAACAGAATCGTGCCCGGCGACGGCAACGCGGCAACCATGTCGACATGCCCGCCGGTGCCAAAGCGTCCTTGGTCACGGGTGAGGCCGCGCGGCAACCAGACGACGTGCTCCGCACCGATCGTACGCCGCAATTCCGCCTCGACTGAAGCGGGCGTGGCCCGGGGGTTGCGTTTGGGATCGAGTTGCACGCTGCGTGTCGCCAGCACGGTTCCCTCGCCGTCGACGTGAATGCCGCCGCCCTCGTTCACGAGCGGCGACGAGACGACGGCCGCACCGGCTGCCTCCGCTACGAGAAGTCCGACCTTCGCATCGTGATCCCAGGTGGCCCAGTCCTGGTCCCCCCAGCCGTTGAAGGTCCAATCCACTGCGCCAAGGCGGCCCGCCTCGTCGTGCACAAAGCTCGGGCCGATGTCCCGCATCCAGCTGTCGTTCAATGGTGCTTCAACGATTTCTATCTCGCTGCCCAGATAGCGGGCGGCGACGGCGCGGGCAGTCGGGTCGACGACCATGGTCACGGGCTCAAAGTCGGAGATGGCGTGCGCGACGGTGGCCCAGGTGTGACGGGCCTCGTGGGCCGACTCGGCGGTATCGCCGAGGGTGTAACCGCCGGTCGGAAACGCCATCCAGGCCCGATCCTGCTGCGCGGTTTCCGCCGGCATGAGCCAGGTCATGCCTGCTCCGTCGCCGCTGCACCGAACGGATGCTCCGGGTCGACCGCCATCGTCAGAGGCGTGTAGCTGTCGGGCCGGCGAGTCACCAGGAAAGGAAACAGGCTGAGCCACTCTTCACGCTGGACCAGATCGAGATCGGCCACGAGCGCCACGGATTCGTCGCGTGGCGCCTGCACGAGTATGCGTCCAAACGGATCGGAGATGAACGACGAACCGTAGAAGGTGAGGTCACCCTCGTCGCCGTGCCGGTTCGGCACGACCATGAACAGCCCGCTCGTGATGCCGTTGGCCACGACGACCTGCTGCCAGATCGGCTGGGTGTCAAAGTCGGGAAACAGGGGTTCCGAACCGATCGCGGTCGGGTAGGCCAGAATTTCGGCGCCGCCGAGCCCGTACAGGCGGGAGACTTCGGGAAACCACTCGTCCCAGCACGTTGGCAGTCCGAGGCGTGCGCCGGCGACGGTATAGACCGGGTAGGCGTTCTTGGCGGGCCCCGGCCGAAAGTAGGTGTCTTCGTGGTAGCCGGCACTGATCGGAATGTGGGTCTTGCGGGTGCGGCCGAGCAGATCGCTGGTCGGCGATACCAGAATGGCCGTGTTGTAGCCGCGCCCATCGAGTGGCTCATCGTCGTCGGTCGGCTTCTCGAACAGCGAGGCGTGCACGATCACGTTGTGCAGCCGGGCCTGTGCGGCCGCGAAGGCGAAGGTGGGGCCGGTCGTGAGGGGCTCGGCATCCGATTTGGGCGTTCCGGTGGCCCGCACGTTGCCCGGGTACTTGCTCAGGGTCAATTCGGCCAGAAAAACGATGCGAGCACCGGCCTCAGCCGCCACACGGATGCCGTCGGCCAACTCGGCCTCAAGCGTCGCCGCATCGGCGTGCCAGCGATGCTGCACGAGGCCGACGCGCAGGGGGAGGCGGGTGGGCTCGCGCACCCGGGTGGGCGAGGGGGGACTGGACGGGGCCTCGATCAGGCGCACGGTGTTCTCCTCAGGACTCTTATTGATCAGATGATCAACAACCTGAAATCAAAGTATATACACTGGGGTCCCATGTCAACACTTTCCCTGCGCAACCGGCGCAAGTCCCCCGCCGAGCGGGCCGCGGAAATCGCGTTGGCCGCCAGCCAAATCGCCCTGACCGAGGGGCTTGCTGCCGTCACGGTGCGTGCCGTCGCCGCCCGGGTCGGGGTGACCCCTGCCCTGATCGCGCACTACCAGCCCAGCATGAACGTGCTGGTCGCGGGCACGTTCGGCGCGATCGTGGCGGCTGAGATCGACGAGGTGGCCGCCGAACTCGCGGAATGTCCCACGTCGGTGCAGGCCCTCGGTGCCCTGATTGACACCCTGCTCGGCCCGGAACGCAACGCGGTCACCGCGATCTGGCTCGACGCCTGGAGCCTCGGCCGACGCAACCCGGCCCTCGCCGCGGAAGTGGGCCGCCAAATGGATGCCTGGCAGAGCTTTCTGGTCGCCCGGCTGCACGAGGGGAGGGCTCGCGGCGAATTCGTGGTCAACGACGCGCCCGCTGTGGCCTGGCAGCTGCTCGGAATCATCGACGGCCTCACCGCCCACGCCACCGTGCGGTACGGCGACGCGCGCACCCAGCGCCCCCTCGTGCGCACCATCGTCGAGCACGAACTCGCCCTGTCCGAGGGCGCCCTGGCACCCTCCGAGCGGTAGCGACAGTCGGTGCATGAAGCGGCATCGTCGGCGGCGCAACGGGCCGCGGTGGTACCCGTTATCGGGCGCGACATCACGGATGCCTCGGCATCCGATGAGTGGGGCTCAACGGATGCCGAGGCGGGGGAGGAGTTACCGCGAGAGGAATGAGATCAGGCCGTTGACTCCGGCAGGGTGGGTCCAAAGCATGCCGTGCATGATCAAGACGGTCGGAGGCGATGACGCGGTACCTTGGTCGAAGAGCGCGGCTGATTGCTTCTTTCAGGAGTGGCCGTCGAGCGGAAAGCCGTGCACGAGCATGACCGCCGGCCCGGTTCCATGGACCAGTTGCGGGTCGAAGCGGGCCTCTCGCTGACGAAGTTGTCCACGCTGGTCCCGTCTCAGGAGTCCCTGCTCCTGGCGGTGCTTGAGCACCATCAGCTCTTCTGGATGCAGGGAATCCAGCGCGCTGCCGAGATGGTTGCTACGCCCCGGGGCAGGCTGCTGTCCGTGTGTGTTTTCTGTGCGAGTGGTTTACCGACGATACCTATCGTGGCTGCAGCGGACACGCTCATTGCCGCGTCGCTGCACGTGCGCTGAATGCTACTCCGCCGCGTGTGCCTCCAGAAACGCGTACACCTCGGAGTCGTCCACGCCGGGAAAGGTGCCCGACGGCAGCGGCGACAGCACGTGCGCGTGCAGCCGGGCGCTCGGCCAGGCCCGTCCGGCCCAGCGCGCCGCGGCATCCGCGTCAGGGCGACGGCAGCACGACTCGTCCGGGCAGCGCGATACCGTGCGCTGGGTGGTCTCCCGCCCGCGAAACCACTTCGCCTGCGCAAACGGCACGCCCACGCTGATCGAAAACTCACCGGCATCCGTTGAGCCCGTCTGGGTCGCCGACCAGAACGTGCCGGCGGGAGTGTCGGTGTATTGATAGAACTCGGTGGTGCGGTTGTTGTGGGTGAACGCGCTGCGCGCGCTCCACTGCTTGCAGACGTACTGGCCCTCGATCGACCCCGTGACGTCCACCGGAAACGGCAGGTCGTCGTTCTCATACCCCTTCTGCAGGGCGCCATCGCCATTGACCCGCAGAAAATGCAGCGTCATATCAAGGTGCGAGGTGGCGAGGTTGGTCAGCCGCAGCGCGGCTGCCTCGTGGGTCACGCCGAACGTGTCGCGAAAATCCTCCACCGACAGCTCGCGTTCCTGCTTGGCGTTGGCGAGAAAAGCGATGGATGCCTCGCGCGGCATTAAGCAGGCCGCCGCGAAATAGTTGATCTCGAGCCGCTGCCACAGAAACTCGGCGTAGCTGCCCGGCCGTTCGTGCCCGAGCAGCCGGTGCCCCATCGCCTGCAAGGCCATCGAGCGCAGGCCGTGTCCTCCGGGAATCGAGGCCGGAGGCAGGTAGATGCGCCCATTGGCGAGGTCGATGACCGATCGGGTGGAGTGCGGCAGGTCGTTCACGTAGATCAGGCTGAAACCGAGCTGATCGGCCATAACGCTCACCTCACGGTGCGTGAGGGCGCCCGAGATATGTCCGCTCGCGCGCACACGTTCCTCGACGAGCTCCTCAATCTCTGGGATGTAGTTGCCTTTCTCGCGCATCCGCTCGCGCAGTTCGGTGTTGGCTCGCCGTGCCTCTTCCGGGGTTGCGATGGCTTCGCTGGCTCGGCGGGAAAGCTCGCGGTGCAGCCCCAGCAGCGATTCGATGGCCGGCAGTGGCATGCCCTTGGTCACCTTGACCACCGGCAGGCCGAGCGCCCCGTAGAGCGGGTTCTTCTGGGCCCGATCCAATTCGATCTCGAGCGCCGCCCGATTGTTCGGCGCCTCCCGGCGCAGCAGCTCGGTCAGGTCAACCGTCAGTGCGGTCGCGAGGTCCTGCAGGGTCGAGAGCTTCGGCTCGCGGCGACCGTTCTCGATCAGTGACAGCTGGCTGCCGGCGAGACTCACGCGGTCGCCGAGCTGGTCGAGGGTGAGGCCGCGTTCGCTTCGAAAATGACGGATGCGATGGCCGAGGGTGATCAGATCGGAAGCTTGAGGCGACATTCCTTAACAATATCTAAAGAACAGCACTTCTTAACATGCAATATCGGGAGTTCTACGCGCCAGACGGGGCCATCCTGGGTTTGTAACCAAAAACTTGGCCGCACGCAACGTCGTCACACAGCAACGCAGCTCGACGTTCCATGAATTTGCACCTACCCGAGCACTACGGAAAGGCCAGAATATGACCCTCACGAACTCTTCCCTCAAGACCAACGGGGACGCCTACCCGTCACGCACGGGCAGCACCGACCCCAACCTTCAGGCCTGGGTCGATGAGATTGCCCGCCTGACCGAACCCGACGCGATCGTCTGGTGCGATGGGTCCAAGCGCGAGGCCAACAATCTCTCCAAACTGCTCGTCGCCTCCGGCCAGCTGATCCGACTCAACCCGGAATGGCGACCCAACAGCTTCCTCGCTCGCACCAACCCGAAAGACGTCGCCCGCGTCGAGGGCCGCACCTTCATCTGCTCCAACGATGAAGCGGATGCCGGCCCCACCAATAACTGGGCCGAACCGTCCGCCATGCGCGCCGAACTGCGCGGAGTCTTTGCCGGCAGCATGCGCGGCCGCACCATGTACATCGTGCCGTTCTCGATGGGCCCGCTCGGCGGCCCCATCTCTCAGCTCGGCGTCGAGATCACCGATTCCCCGTACGTGGTGCTCAACATGGGCATTATGACCCGCATGGGCGAAACCGTGCTGACCATGATCGAAGCCGGGGACCCGTGGGTGCACACCGTGCACAGCGTCGGCTACCCGCTGGTCGACGCCAGCGGCATCACCCGCCCCGACGTTGAATGGCCCTGCAACGACGAGAAGTACATCGTGCAGTTTCCCGACACGCGCGAGGTCTGGTCGTTCGGCTCCGGTTACGGTGGAAACGCCCTGCTCTCCAAGAAGTCCTTCGCGCTGCGCATCGCGTCCGTCATGGGACGTGATGAGGGCTGGCTGGCCGAGCACATGTTGCTCATCAAACTGATCTCACCGGAAGGCGGCGTGTTCCACGTCGCTGCCGCTTTCCCGTCGGCGTGTGGCAAGACGAACCTGTCGATGCTGCGCCCGACCATTCCCGGTTGGAAGGTCGAGACCATCGGCGACGACATCGCCTGGCTGCGCCAGGGCGAAGACGGCCGCCTCTGGGCGATCAACCCCGAGGCCGGCTTCTTCGGAGTTGCCCCCGGAACAGGTGAAACCACCAACCCGACCGCCGTCTCCACCATGTGGGGCAACACAATTTTCACCAACGTCGCGCTGCGCGACGACGGAGATGTTTGGTGGGAAGGGCTCACCGACAAGGCCCCCGCCCACCTCATCGACTGGCAGGGCAAGGACTGGACGCCCGACTCCGGCCGTACCGCCGCCCACCCCAACTCGCGCTTCACCGTTGCGGCCGCCCAGTGCCCGTCCATCGCTGACGACTGGGAAGCCGCCGGCGGCGTGCCGATCGACGCAATCGTGTTCGGCGGCCGTCGCGCAACCAACGTTCCACTGGTCGCCCAGGCACGCAGCTGGAAGCACGGCGTGTTCATGGGAGCCACCGTCTCGTCCGAGAAGACGGCGGCAGCTGACGGCATCGTCGGTGAGTTGCGCCGCGACCCGTTCGCGATGCTCCCGTTCTGCGGCTACAACATGGCCGACTACTGGGGTCACTGGCTCAAGGTTGGCAAGGAACTCGGCACGAACGCCCCGGCCATCTTCCAGGTGAACTGGTTCCGCAAGGGCCCCGATGGCGGCTTCATCTGGCCCGGATTCGGTGAGAACTCGCGGGTTCTCGAGTGGATGATTCGCCGCATCGAGGGAACAGCCGTTGCCGTCGACACCCCGATCGGCCTGCTCCCGGCCGAAGACGGCTTGAACCTCGACGGTCTCGACCTGTCGAAGGAAGCCGTGGACCAGCTGTTCGCGATCGACCAGACTAGCTGGCTCGCCGAGTGCGACCTCACCGAGGAATACTTCGACAAATTCGGCGACAAGGTACCGCCGGCGCTCCGTGCCGAGCTCGCTAGCGTTCGCTACCACCTCAAGGACTAGTTCTTGCAGCGCAGACGGCCCCCGCACCACCCCGGGCCGGGGCGGCGGGGGGTGGGCCGGGCCCGGGGGGGGCCCCGCGGCGGCCGGTGG
>NZ_JAJAYI010000097.1 GCF_026786305.1 Cryobacterium sp. | reverse complement strand
TGATGGTGACGTGGTTGCTGCGAATCACGCTGATGCCCTTGAGGCTGTTGGTGACGGTCATTCCGGCGATCACGAGGTTGGACGAGTTCGTGATCTGAATGCCGTGGTTGCCCTGGATGCTGCCGACGTCGATCACGGCGCTACGCGGGCCACAGACCCAGATCGGGTTGGATGCGGTTCCATTGGCGTGCATGTCGATCTGGCCGCGGTAGGTGCCGGGGGCCATCCTGATGACAGTGCCGGGCTCGGCCCTCTCTACGGCGGACATGAGCTCGTCGGCGGTGCGCACCATCGTCGTCGCGGCGGGGCAGTCGGCGTAGCGATGCGCTGTTGGCGACGGTGCGAGCACCGGTGCAGGTGCGGGTGCCGGTGCGGGTGCTGGAGTCGTGCTGGACGCGGCGTTCACCACGAATGCGTCGACGATGCTGTTCGTGCCGCTCGAGCGCGCGTCTCTCTTGCCGGTGCGGCTGATTTCAATGGTGTGGGTGCCGTTCGCCAAGCTCGTCGTACTGAACGCCGTCTTCCGGTGTTGGGTGGTCTTGGAGTAGCCGTTCACGGTGGCGACCACCTTGC
Organism: Cryobacterium sp.; assembly: GCF_026786305.1. Classification (GTDB taxonomy): domain Bacteria; phylum Actinomycetota; class Actinomycetes; order Actinomycetales; family Microbacteriaceae; genus Cryobacterium. Next base: position 29,042 of record NZ_JAJAYI010000097.1, on the reverse strand, counting down.
CGTCAATCGAGACGGTGCTCGTGCCGGAACTCTTCGTGGTGCGAGTGATGTACGCGACGCTCGTTCCCGTGAACATCATCGACGCACTACCCGCGCTGAACTGAAACCGCACGGAACCACCGCGGTCGGCGACGCTGCGCGTGGTAAGCCAGTTGCCGGTGTAACTGATCGTCGACGAGGAACTGTCGATGACGGTGCGGGCGGTCGCGGCGGCGGCCGTCTCGATGCCGGGGCTGGGAATAGTCAGGGGAGCGAGAACCGCAATGGTCGTGGCAGTGAAGGCAGCTATGGCGATCAGGGTGTGGCGAACGGCTGTCGCTCGTCGACGCGCGAACACTCGGCTGGCAAATGGCTTGCGGGGAAGGGGCACGTTGGAGTCCTCCGGAGAGTCAGTTCGTCGACCTCGTCGATTCGGTCAGGGTCTCGTGATTCCGATGATCTGAAACAATGCGCCGTAACGTTCGACGGGCGCAGTATGACGGTCGCTGGCTTGGTCGTTGCGTGGTGCGATGCGTATTCCGCGTTCGAAGCCCGAGAGCGTGGGGACTATTCGGATTGAATTGTGGACCCGAGCTTATCGAGAGGCAAAGTCGAATCGGTTTCACTTTCCTGTGAAAGTACCCAGAATGGCGCACTGCTGTGTGACGAAATCACTCACTTCGCTCGATCTGCGGGTTCGAACGGATGCTGCGAACCGCGCGCCACGTGTGTGGCTCGTATTGTAGACAACTCGTATAAGACATCAGCATTCTATTGAGATCGCCGCCCATACTCACCGCCCAGAACGCTACTGGCGCACCTGAGCATCAACGCGGTTCGCGATCACTGTGGCTGCTTGAGCAGCGGGCACCGGCCATTCCGACTCAGGCTGCACCCTGCTCGGCGGCGAGACGCAGTATCCGTCGATGCAGCGGCATGCTCACCTTGGCCGTGCCAGCCAGGGCGAGACGCTTCCAGTCGCGGCGGCGAGCGGCGAGCAGCACGAGGCGCCAGGTCAATCGGGAGCGCAGCTCGGCAACGATCTCATCGCGTTCCTCGGCGTCATAGGGGCCACTCAGAGCGTCCTTCAACCCAGACAGTAGTACGTAGCGCAGCCGAAAGTACCCGTAGGAGTTCGAGCCAATGATGCGGGTGTCGAGGGTGATGGCTGCCGTCGTGACGGCCTGCTCCACCAGCAGAAGCGACTCGGCGCGACGCGACCCCGAGCGAATGATCGACCCGCCGCGTACGACATAGGAGTAGAGCACGTCGCTGATCGCCACCACCCGATCGGCCGCAGCGAGCAGCTGAGCGACCATGGCGAGGTCGGAGTGCACGCGTGCCGGTGTGAACTCGATCTCGAGGGTCAGTTCACGTCGGAACAGCTTGTTCCAGAGGTGACCGGTGATTTCGCCGTCGAGCAGCAGGCGAAATGCTTCCGCACCGTTTATCGCTGCCGCCAGGGTCGGCGCGGCAAGCGCACGCCGCTGGCCGGGATAGACGTACTCCGCGCCGCAGACGACGACGTCGGCGCCGGTCGACCGGGCCGCGGCCACGAGCTTCTCGAGCGCCGAGTCAGCCCAATCGTCATCACAATCGACGAACCAGAGAAACTCGCCCCGACTCACGGCTGCCGCCCGCGCCCGGGCGCGCGCGACGCCGCCATTCTGCTCTTGCTGAAAAAAGTGAACGCCCGCGTGCGTGGCCGCCGCCCGCGCACCGATCGCGGCCGTCGCATCCGTTGAGCCGTCGTCGACCACGATGATCTCGACCGCTGCAGAATCCCTGGCCAGTGTCTGCTGCAGCAGCCGCTCGATGGCGGCTTCCAGAAACTCGGCGGCGTTGTAGGCCGGTACGATGACGCTGACGACCGGTCGGTCGGCTGCGTGCGCCCCGTTCACGCGGTGAGCTTTCGAATGGACCGGGTCAGCTCGTGCAGGGAGGCGCGGGCCTCGACGACGTGGCGGAGAATCGGCTCCCGGCGGCTGATCACATCATTTGCCCCGCGCTCGAGCGCCGCCGGGTCGGGCAGCGTCCAACCGATCCTGGCGCCCTTGATGCCGACCGCGTCGAGGGTGCGCGCCGCCTTTGACGTGCCCGCGTCGGCGATCACGAGCGGCAGCGCGCCTTCCGTCAGCCCGATCACGGCGGCGTGTAGCCGGTCGCTCACCACGAGCAGCGACCGCTGGTACACCTCGCGCAGCTTGAGCTCCTGGGCAAGATGGTCGGGGCCATCCCAGACCAGTGCGGTGCCGCCGAGCTTTAAGGCGAGTTCCTCGGCGAGCGGCCCGTCACGTTCGATCTGCGACACAGCGACCACGTCGAGTCCGAGCGTGTCGGCCAGGACCCGCAGTGCCCCCAGCCACGCGTCATCGGGGCGGCGCCCGTTGTAGCGCACAGAGACGGCGAGGAGCGGGCGGTCGGGCCGTGACGCGAGCAGGTCGGCATCCGCTGCCCCGGTCGCGAAGGCCCAGTCGGGTGCGATGCGGCCGAGCCCCATCGTGCCGCGGCTGTACGCATCGCGCCAGGCCACGAGGTCGCATAGCCGCAACGTCGCCGCAACCGGAATGCGCCACGCGGTCTTCTGCCGCACGCCGAACCCGGCGTGCACGGCGTGCCCGCCACGCAGCCGATTGAGCGCGAGGTGCGGCGCAATGCGCAGATAGCGCAGCGCGTACGCGCGTTGCAGTTCCATTTCCCCGGCGTTGAAGGCATAAACGGATGCCTCCCGCAGGGTCGACCGTGAAATTTCACGGCGCCATTCGGTACTGGTGCGGAACAGACGGTCCTCGTCGTGCAGGCCGAGCCCGCTCAGGTAGGAATCCGCGCGGCTCCCGACGAACACCTGCAGTTCGCCGGCCCCGCGCAGGGCATCGAGAAAGGCCCGCCGCAGCACTGTATCGCCGACATTGTCGATCTGGCCCATGGCCGAGGCAAAGATTTTCATGCACGTTCCACGACCCGAAGGAGTACCCGTTCCAGGTCGGCGCCGCTCGCTTCCTCCGAGAAACGGGCCAGCCACGGCTCGATGTTGTGAAGCGACAGGTCGGCCGCCCGCAGAATGGCGTCGGCGAGGTCCACCGGATGCGCGGAGAGCGCGAGCTCACCCGTGATGCCGGGCACAATCGCATCCGCTACCCCGAGCGCACCCGATATGGCGACCGCCGGATAGCCGGCCGCAGCAGCCTCGACCAGCACGTTGCCGAAGCCCTCACGACTTGATGTGAGCAGTGCCACGGCATTGTCGCCGAAGTGGTCGAACCAGTTCTCGACCCAGCCGCGATGGTGAAAGACCACGTTCTCGTGCCGGGCGGCGGCCTGCACATCGTCGAGCAACGGACCTCCGCCGAACGACACGACCTCCACGGGCACGCCGCGACGGGCGAGCTCGGCGGCGGCCGCGATGGCGAGCAGTGGACGCTTCTGCGCCACCAGGCGGCAGGCCAGTACGATCTGAATGCCGTTGGTCGTTCCGGGTCGGCGTTCCGATCGCGTCACGATCGTGGTGCTGCTCGGCTCCGTGCCCGACAATTCACCGCCGGCCACCTGCGCGTGCGCCTGCGTCGTACCCTGCCCTCGTGGTGTGCCCCGCAGTTTCGCCGTTGCTGGGTTGGCGACGACGGTGATGCGGTCACCACGTACCCCGAAGGCAGCCACCATTTCGGCGGCGACCGGATGCGAAATGGCGATCACGTGGTCGGCCCACCGATACAGACGCTTGGCAAGCCAGACCTTTGCCCGGTGCGCTCGATTTGAACCGGGCAGCCCGAGCGACACCAGGTTGCGCTCACTCACGAGCACGCGTGGCCGCAGGCGGGCCGGCACCAGCCGGGCCGCGCTCAGCAGCACCAAGTTCGGGTGGGCCTGCAGGGACAGCGCGACGTCGGGCTGCCAGTCGAGCAGGCGGCGGCGCAGCGCGGCGGTCTTCCGCACGTGGCCGTGCGCTCCGGCGAGCGAGTGGGCGTCGACCCCGTCGGGCAGGTATTCCGGCCTCACCTCGGCGGCGGTGAGCACAACACTCACCTCGTAGCCCTGGTCGGCGAGCCAGCCCATCCAGGTTCGGGCCACGAATTCTGCCCCGCCACCGTGCAGCGAGGGAATAACAAAGAGGATGCGGCGCAGCTGCGACTGCGAGTGCGAATAGTTGGGCACGGTCTGTGACGAGAATGTCATGCGGGGCCTTGTCTGTGGGAAGTCGGGCGCGGGCCAGGACGATTCAGCCGCGTCGCGCTCGGGGCTGGGGGGTTCTGAACGGGAGGATGGGAAACCGCGTCGCTCGGCAGCAGCGCAAAGTTGAGGGCGGCCAGGCGTCGTATCTCCGGCAGCCGCTCGGCCAGATGGTCGCGATAGCGCTCACGATCGCCCAGCACCGTCAGCGCGACCGGAATCATGCGCTCAGCCAGCCTGACACCCGGTTCGACGCACAATTCCTGCGTGTCAAAGAGTCGCATCATTCCGGCCACCTTGCCCTGGGTCGACAGAGCGACTGCCGGCACCGCGTGAAACATGGCCTGCACGGCAAGATGCATGCGCCCGGCCAGCACTATGTCGGCGCCGGCACACAGCCCGCGCACTTCGGCCGGGGCGAGCAGCCGGTTGACCAGGACAACCCGGGAGTCGACGCCGTCGGTCTGATCAGCCAACCGGTCGAACACGGCCCGGCAGGCCGCCGCGTCATCGCCGCTGTGGCGAACGACGTGTGGCAGCAGTACCACGGTGAGTCCCGCCTGTACCAGGGCGGTGACGATGCTCGCATACTCCGTGGTCTGGTCGAAACTACGGCCGACCAGTGCACTCGCGTTCACAACGGCATAGGGTTGGGGCCTGGTGCCGAGGTATTCGGTTGCGGCGACGCCGGAGCTGGTTTGGGCCGCGAACACAGAATCGGCGACATCGACCACGTTCTTGAAGCCATCGGCGCGAGCGCGCTCGCTCGAGATCGGGTCGCGCAGTTGCAGTCGGGTTCCCATTCGACCGGCGCGGGCAAGTGACCGGCGCACCCCGGCATTGGCGTGGCCGTTCCAGCTGAATCCGAGAATGCGCGCGTCGACACCGACGCTGCGGGCCAGGCTGGCGACATCCGCTCGCCGCGACGAGGCGCGCACACTGTAGGCGCCGTCCATAATGTCGGCCCCGACCACGGTCAGCGACAGGGCACCCTCGAGTACGGGCGCCAGCAGGGCCATGGACTGCCGGTGTGCCCGTGCCGCGCCGTAGATCAGGTGCGGAATCGGCACGAGCTGGGCACGCCGGGCATGCTGCGGGGGAATACGCACGTCGGCCGACCGCCGCACGAGTACCTGCACCGGTCCCGACACGTTTTCGAGGAACGCTTCGACCATGGCCTGGTCGCCAATATTACCCTCGCCAGGCGGGGCAACGAGTACGTGCCAATGCTCGCAGCGCAGATCAAACGGGCGTAACCGACCGATCGCTCGTTCCAGCGCGGTGCGGTCGCGCAGGTAGGGGAGAGAGGATGCCGCGGCGAGCCCCTGCACGACTCGGTTGAGCCGGCGGATGATGCGCAGGCGCGTGCGTCCGGCCTTGCGGGCGCGGACCGGAGTGCGGACGGTTGCCGGCCCGAGCCTGTCGGCACCAGTGGTCGGGCCTTCGCTGGCCGGTTTTGATGACTTCGCAAAGCGCAGAAAACTACGGGCCTGGGTGATCGAGCGCACATCGCGGCGAAAGACCGGCCAGATCAGCATGACCACGCCGATGGCCGCGAGCAGGGCCACGCCGCCGAGGGCGACACGCGCGAACGGCAGGTCGATAGGAATCCACTGCACGGCCACCCAGCTGATGCCGGTTGCAAATCCGTAGCCGAGAATGGCGCGCACGCCGGCCAGAAACATTGCTCGCGCCGGGGCGTCCGTTGCCCGGCTGATCCACCACAGGCCGATCGGCCAGATCAGGGCGACCCCGAGCGAGTAGCCGGCGGCGACGCCGTAGACGCCCCAGAGCGAGCCGAGCAGCACGAATGCGACGAGGAGCGGCCGGGTGGTGAGGGCGAAATACAGGTTCTGCCGGGTGGCACCCTTCGACAGGAACACCCAGTAGCTCGCGTAAGCGGCCGCTTCGAAGAAGCCGGCGATGGCGAGAATTTGAAAGATCGGGGCGGAGCCGAGCCACCGGCTGCCGAGCGCGATGCTGATGATCGGCAACGCCTGGGCGCAGGAGAAGGCGAGCACGATGGTGACCGCGTGCAGCATGATGGTCTGCCCGAGCAGAATGAACCGGTCGTACTTGGGCGGGTCGTCTTGCAGCCGTGCCAATACCGGCAGGGCCACCCGGGTGGAGGGACCGTTGATCTGGTTGAGCGGCAGCAACAGCAGCTGGAATGCGCGGTTGTACAGGCCGAGTGGGCCGGCGCCGAGCGTCGCTCCGATTACGATCGTGTCGGTGTTGCGGCTGGCGTAGCCGAGCAGCTGGGTGCCGGCGAGGTTGGACCCGAACGTGATCAGGTGGCGCATGGGCGCCCGGCGGTGATACCAGCCGGGAAACCACCGGGTGATCGGAATCAGAAGGATGATGGTGAGGACGCCCTGGCTGATCTGCTGCCCGGCGAGGGCCCAGTAGCCAAAGCCGTTCAGTGCCATCACGATGCCGACAGCGAGGCCGCCGACCTGTGCGCCGATCTCCGACCCGGTCAGGGCGACGAAGTGAAAGTTGCGGTTGAGGTCGGCGCGAAACTGGGTGGCCAGACCATTGAGTAGAAATGTTCCTGCGAGCACCTGGGTAAGCAGCACAAGCCGATCGTCGCCGTACAGGGTGGCGATGAGCGGGCTGATCAGCACCGCGAGCAGCATGAGCGCGAGCCCGATCAGACTGTTGATCCAGAACAGGTTGTCTTTCTGATGCCGGCTCAGGTCGCGCACCTGAATCGCGGCCGACGACAGCCCGAAGTTGCGCAGCACCTCGCCGACGCCGATGATCGCGGCGACCGAGGCGACCAGTCCATAGTCACTCGGGTCGAGCAGCCGGCCGAGCACGACGATGCCGCCGAGCTGTACGCCGATGCGAATGAGCTGGCCGACCAGGGTCGTTGATGCCCCGCGCCCCGCGGTACGTCCGAGGCCTGCTGTCGACCGGGGTGTCTCGGGAACGTCGGGGGAGTTGGGTGCAATCGGCGCGGTCAACGGATGCTCCGATCAGCGCCCACTGTGCGCCCGGTCAGCTGCAGGGCCCGCAGGTAGGTTCGATAGCTTTGCAGTCCGAGCGTTTTCCAGTCCCGGTCGTCGAGCCGCGGACGCGGGCGGGAACCGGCCGCGCGCATCCGTTCGAGAGTGTCGCGCAGAATATCGGGCGTGAGCTCGCCCGCGTAGAGATAGATCCAGTCCGGGCCGACCTCGTCCGCCAGGGCCTGGTTCGAGGGTGTCGACGGCACGAGCACCGGCCGATCGAGCGACAGCGTCACGAGCAGCACGCCGGAATTGTGCATTTCGCGGTACGGCAGAACAACCAGCTCGGCTCCGCCGACCTCGACCACCAGTTCGTCGTCGGAGACGAAGCGCAGCACCGAGCTGATGCGTTCATCCTGCGCGGCCTCGGTGGTGATGATCTCGCCGAGTCCACTCGACGGCCGGCCAACGATGCGCAGAGTCAGGTTCGGGTCGGGCAACGCCCGAAACACCTGCAGCAGAGTTTCGACACCCTTGTACGGCCGGATCAACCCGAAATACAGGACGCGCCCGGGTATCGAGTCGGGCCGGGGCATCGCGCTGAATCGATCACGATAGTGGCCGTGCAAAATGGTGACTGCCCGGGACTCGGGTTCGACCGGTGTCGTCGGGTTGAGACGAATGACGAGCGCCGTGCGGGCGTCGAGCGCGTCGAGCGCCCGGATTTCGGCGTTGTGGCCGGCCTCGTGCGGGGTCAGGTTGTGCGCGGTGCGCACGATCGGAATGCGCTGCAGTCGGGCACGCAGCAGCAGCAGGTACAGCGCGCCGCGCCGCAGCCGGGCCTTCAATGGTCGCGGCGCACGAATGAGCAGCTCCGGCCAGTGCACGTGAAAAACGTCATAGCGGCCGAGCAGCGCGGTGTGCCACGAGAAAAATCGCATGGTCACAAGGTCGGGTGCCCCCTCAACCACCTGGTTGACGTACCGGGTGGTGCCGTCGGGCGGACTCAGTGATTGCAACACGATGATGTGTGTCGTGCCAATATTCATCACGCCCATACCCCTCACGGGCCGGTGAAACGAGACCGGCGATAACTGAGAATCTCTCGGTTTAGCGTAGCGTGCGCGTCGCGAACGCGTTAGATCCGCGCATACCCCCGTTTGGGGCGCATGCTCGCCGGACGCGCACCTGCCCGCCGCGCACTGGATGCGCGGCCGGGTTCGAGCGGGGGAGCGGCGTCCGCTCGGGTCGGATTCAGGGCCAGAATGAGCAGGCAGCCGAGCAGCAGGTGCATCGGGCGCAGCGCGTCGATCGCATTGAATCCGGCGATGCTCACCGTGTACGCCACGAGGGCGGCCGCCGCTCCGACTGCCCGACGCGACAGCGCGTGCGCAACGGCCGAGCCGATCATGAGCAGAAACAGCGCCAGACCGGGCAGGCCGATGCTGATGAGCAGCTGGAGCAGCGAGTTCTCAATCGTGACCTCGTTGAACAGGCGCCCGGTGATCCCCGAGGTGCCCGGGCCCGACCCGATCCAGCCGGTGAGGTTCGCGGCCTGCAACGACACCCAGACCCCGAGCTCGCGGGCCTGGGACGACAGCTCGGCCTCGACAGAGTTGTTGCGGGCGGTGAAGGCGTCGAACTGAAACAATCCGACAACGGCGACGACCAGCAATACCGCGAGCAGGGCGAATTTGCCCCAGCGCTTGTCGCCGCGCAACACCAGCGACACGGCGTAGGCGAAGCCGATGGCGATCGCCGCAGAGAGAATGGCCCCGCGGGAGACGGTTGCGACGAGGCCGAGACCGCTGAACACGGCTGAGGCGAGGGCGGGCTTCGAGTTCTCCTGTAGCCAGATGCCAATGGCGAGGGCGCAGGCCACGGCAAAAAACAATGCGGCGAAAAGCGGATGCCCGAAACTTGCGTCGGCCCGGTACACCGACCAGTGCTGGTGGTCGTTCAGGCCAAGCGCCCTGAACACGGTGCCCCAGATCGGGTTGAAGCTAAGCCCTCCCTCGATGACCGCGTAGGCGCCGAGCCAGGCGCCGAGCAGCAGCCAGACTCGACGAATCCAGTAGGCCTCGCGGGAGCTGCTGCCGACGCACAGCGGCAGGAGTACGGCCGCACTGAAACTGATCGTCCAGCCGAGGCTCGCCTGCAGGTCGGTCGTGCGGGCGAGGGTCAACAGCGTCCAGACCAGAAGGAGCAGGGCGAAGTAGCGGGTGGCTGATCGAAAGGGGGCGGGTGGGGTCGTAGGATGACCCGTCGTTTCAATCGGGAGCAATCGTCGCAGCGCCCAGATCGCGATGATCATGGTGGTCAGCGGTAGGGCGCCGATGGGGCCATCCTGCGGCAGGATGCGCGCCGGAATCAGAGCAAAGGTGACGAGGGCGACCGCCGGGAGGATGTGCACCGGCAACAGAAACAGGGTGACGAGCGCTGCGAAAGCAAGGAGCGCGAACGGAATCACGGTGATACCGAGATCGGTCATGAATCGTGGCAGTACAACGCTGGCCACAATGACGAACGTGGCGGCGAGTGCAACGAGAATGACCGGCGTGCTTCGCAATCGGCGCAGGGTGGAATCAAACATCGGCCGCCTCGGATGGTAGTGGCGCAGTGAATAAAACAGGGTGGGCGCAGCGCTGTGGATGCGAATAGCCGCAACGATAACACGTGAAATTTCCTCAGCGCCAGCGGAATGGTTCGAAAACCGATACTTTGGGCGGATCGCATGCACGCAACCGAGTGGGAAATGGAGTTTTCGGTGAAATTGTCCCGCCTTACCTACAGATTTCGACGAGTTGCCCGGGGCAGGGTCTACGCCATTCGTTCCTTGGGCGTGAGCATCGGCAGCGGTTGCCGCATTCTGAGTGACATCGCCACGACGGAGCCGTGGCTCATCTCGGTCGGCGACCGGGTGACCATCAGTTCTGGTGTGACATTCATCACCCACGACGGTTCCGGCTGGCTCTTTCGCGACGAGCGTGGCCGCCGATATCGGTTTGCGCCGATTCGGGTGGGCTCCGACGTGTTCATCGGCGCCGGTGTCACCGTGCTGCCGGGCGTGAGCATCGGCGACCGGTGCGTGGTCGGAGCGGGATCAGTCGTCACTGCCTCGGTGCCCGAGGGCACGATCGTGGCCGGCGTTCCGGCCCGGCCGATCAAGGGATGGACGGAGTTTCACGCGGCGCTGGCCGATTGGCCGACTGAGGCCGACATGGTCGGCCAGACCTACCGGCAGCGGGTCGACTCGATCGCCGAGGGGTTTCTGGTCAACAAGCGGGCATGACCCAGGCCTTCACAAAACCGGCGCTCTGGTAGACGAACTGGTAAGCCCATTTCAGCGGATCCATCGACTGCCGGGCGCCAATCACGGCGAGCGACCCCGCGTAGCACTGACTGATCTGCAGCCGAGCCCGGCTCACGTGGTAGCTCGAGGTGACCACGATCACCCGATCCCAGCCCTGTTCGGTCGCGAACGCGGCAATCGCTTCGGCCTCGCCGCGGGTCGTGGTGGGGTGCGGGTCGAAGCACTCCACCACGATCGTCGTTCCCGGCACCGGCACTGGGCGCGCGCACAGATTCGCCGGGCGGGTATCACCGCCAAACGCATCCGAGATGAGGATGTGCTCGCTGTACCCGGCTTCAGCGAGGCCCACCGCTTCCTCCACCACGGCGGCGCTGCCGAGTCCACCGAGCACGACGATGGCGTCGGCGGGGCCCGGTTGGTCTTCCCGGGGAAACATGACTGTTCGAGTGGTGAGGGCCAGCACGCCGACGGTCAGTAGTGCCAGGCCGGTGAGCAGTATCAGTGCGCGCTGCCGGCGGCGGGATCTCACTCGCTGCGCGGCAGCATCTGCTCTGCTGCATCTGCTGCATCTGCTGCATCTGCTGCATCTGCCGAAACTGATGCCGCAGCCCCCGTTGCTACCACCCCCGTTGCTACCACCTCCGTTGCTACCACCTCCGTTGGCGCGCGCCCAGAGAACCACGTGGGCACGGCAAATCCGTAGCGCAGCACCGGCAAGTCGCGCACGAGGCGCCAGAACAGCAGTGACGCGGCGACCGCTCCTCCGGCGACGAGCAGGGGCAGCGCCGGGCCGAGCCGGTCGAGCCAGGCTTGGCCGCGCGCGAGCAGCAACAGGCTGGTCAGAGTCGAGACGAACAGAACGTGCACAACGTAGATCGGCAGGGTGTTGCGGCCGATGTAGGACAGCCAGTTCAGCGCCCGATACCCGACCAGGAATCGGGCCAGGAGCAGGCCGGCACCGAGGGCGAGAAGACTCACCAGTACGAGGGTGCCGGTGATGAAAGGCACTCGTGCGTCGATGGTGAGAATCACCCCGGCCAGCCCGAGAAAAGCCGCGCCGAAACCGATCCCCAGCCCGAGGGTGCCATAGCGGCTGGGCCGGTTCACGAAGGCGAGGATCCGCTCCCGCAGGTAGCAGCCGAGTAGAAAGAACACGAAGTAGCGGCCGATGCCGTTCCAGGCAATGTTGCCGGTGTCGGCGCGGGCGAAGAACAGCCCCGACAACACGGCGGCGCCGCCGATTTGCACCCGCCAGTCGACGCGGTTTCGCATGAGTTTGGCGGCGACGAAAAACAGTGCAAGGGCGTAGAGAAACCAGAGGCCATTGCTGGGTCGCACGGGAGCGAGCAGCAGGTCAATCGGGTTGGTCTCGTCGAGGCCGGCAGGGTTGGGAAGCAGAGAGAAATAGGCATACCGCACGAGGGTCCAGAGCAGCAGCGCCCAGACGAGCAGGCTCAGCCGGGTGCGCCAGAGCGTTGGCCAGGAGCGTTTGATGATCGAGGCGGCAAACAGTCCGGAGGCGAGAAAGAACAGCGGCATGCGAAACACGATGAAGACGAGGTTGATTTTGTTCCAGAGCTCGGGCGCCAGGCCGGACAGCACCGTCCACTGCACGGCGTGCGCCAGGGCGACGAGCAGAATGGCGATGCCCTTCGCGCCGTCGACCCAATCGACCCGCGTCCCTGTAGCCACTCGTCCCTCCGGCACGGCAGTCCTTTTGGTTAGACCGACCACTTCGCGAACGTGGCGATCATGTCGGTGTGGGCGAAGCCCGGCGTCTCGTGCCCGAGCGTGTGGTACATCACCTGGGCGTCGGCGGCGACCGGCTTGATCTTGTTGATCAGCGCGAGGCCGTTTTTGCTCGGAACGACGACGTTGTCGGGGTGGGCGGCGTCGGAGACGAGCACCTTGACGCGGCTGTTGGTCCACGGCGTCGCGCTGATGCGTGCCGGGTTGGTGCCTTTGATCAGGGTGGGGTCGTTGCCGTAGGCATCGCCGACGTGTGCCTGGTTCAGGGTGTCATATGCATAGAGCCACTCGTTGTCATAGAGGCCGTTGACCATGTACAGGCCACGAATGTAGGGGATGAGTTTCTTGCCGTAGGTGTAGCAGCCGAGCGAGCCCCCAAAGGAGGTGGCGCGCAGAAAGTTGCGGCGCACGGTGTAGAGCGCGTTCAAGTAGGTCCAGGCGTTCTTCTGAGCGGTCGTGGCGATGGAATTGGTGTACTGGGTACCACCGGCGTTGATGCAGATGGCGATGGTGTTTTGATCGACGACGAGCTCGCCGGGATACTTGAAGCCGCCGTTGAGAGCGTTGTGTGAGCTGGAGGCCGCGTGGTAGAACCACACCGCACCCACCGAGGCTGTCGAGTTCATCGAGATCGTCTGGGGAATGAACAGGCGGGCTCGATCACCACCAATGTTCACTTCGATGTTGTCGTAGAGCTTCCTCCCCTTCTGGGTGAACACATTCGACAGGCGTGACACCTCTCCGGGTAGCTTCGGAGCGGTGGCAGCGAAAGCGGCGGGAGCGCCGAGCACACCGAAACCGAGCGTGGCTGCGCCAGCAGTTGACAAAGTGAGAAACTTTCGACGATCCATTCTGGAGAAGATAGCAGAGAGAATCGACGACGTCCAACGGAATCAAATTTTCTGAGCCGCGGAGACTGGCGCCGAGGCCGGGCCGAGAAACAGGTGCAGAACAACGGCGGCGACGGCGGTTCCGAGCAGGGCACCGAGACTGTTGGCGATCACATCGTTCACGGCGGCAAATCGTTCGGGCAGGAAGACGAGCTGGCCGAACTCGATAGCACAACTGACCCCAGCGCCAACCACAGAGCCGAGCCACCAGTGTCGCGCGCCGGCGAGCACGACCACGAGCAGGCCCACGGGAATGAACAGCGCGATGTTCGCACTGAATTCAATGACCGCATAGTCGAGCCAGGCCGGAATGCCGTGGGCGTGCAGCCACAGGACGATCGATGAGATCGATCCGTGCGCGCCGCTGTCGACGGGGGTGGGCCAGAACGCGACCAGCGCCAGGACCGCGATGTAGGCAAGCGCGATCCACAGGGCGACGCGGCGCAACAGCCGGTGCCGTCGAATCGCGGTCATAACATCTCCGGGCTTTCTGGGCACCGATGCCCTACGAGGCGGCGCGAGCAGGAAGGCTGCCGCCCACCCGCTTGGGTAGCGCGAACACGAGGATCAGCGCGAGGATGGCGAACCCGGCGCTCACCGCCATTGCCATGGTGGCGCTGTGCGTGAAGGCCGTCGCGAGGGCATCCGCTCCGGGGCCGGCCACGGTCAGCGTGCCGAAGAACACGCTGCCGATCACGGCGATCCCGACCGCACTGCCGACACGCTGCATCACACCGACCACGCCGCTCGCGCCGCCGGCCTCGGAGCGGTCGACGGTTGCGACGATGAATGACACGTTGGGTGCGATGAAGAATCCGCTGCCGAGGCCCGCAATGAACAGCGGCGGAAGCAGGTGCCAGTTGGTGAGGTCGCCCGGCGTTGTGAGGAGCATGACCAGCCAGATCCAGATCAGGCCGATCGTGACGAAGGCCACGCCGACCACGAGAACGGTGCGTCCCAGGCGTTTGGCCAATCGGTCGCTCTGCGACGCGCCGAGGATCGTACCAATCGCGAACGGAATGGATACGAGGCCCGACTCGAGCGCGGTGTGCCCGAGGCCCGCCTGCCAGAGAATGGAAATCGTAAAGAAAATGCTGGTGAATGCGGCGAAATAGACCAGCGCGAGAATGACACCGCCGGTGAATGCCGGGTGTGAGAACAGGTGGGGAGGAACGAGCGGGCTGCCGTCACGCCTGGCGACAACTACTTCCCAGGCGCCGAAAGCCGTCACAAGCAGCACCCCGGCAGCGAGAGTGAGGAAGGTCCAGAGAGGCCAGCCCTGGTCTTGACCCTCGATCAGCGGCACCAGGAGTGCCACCAGACCGGCCGAAAGGAGTACCAGTCCGAGCCAGTCGATACCCGCCCGCGATAGCTGCGTCGTTGTGGGGAGCGCGGCACCGCCGGGCAGAAGAAAGACGGTGGCGACGAGCGCGAGAAGTCCGATCGGCAGGTTCACCCAGAACACCAGGCGCCAGCCGTTGTCGACACCGAAGGCCTCGATGATGAGCCCGCCGACGATGGGGCCGAGCGCGGTCGAGACACCGATGACCGAGCCCATGATCGCGTAGGCCTTGCCACGCGCGGCGGGCGGGAACATCAGCTGGATGACGGCGGTCACCGCCGGCACGAACATGCCGCCGGCCAGGCCCTGCACGACTCGGGCAATGATCAGTTGCAGGTCGTTCCGTGCGAGGCCGCAGGCGAGGCTCGCGAGCGTGAACAGGGCCAAGCCGGTGAAGAAGACCCATTTGTGGCCGTAGCGGTCGCCGACCCGGCCCGCGGGAATGAGCGCGAGACCAAACGCGAGGGCGTAGCCGGAGATGATCCACGAGAGCGTCGCCTCGGAGGCGTCCAGGCTGGTACGAATGCTGGGGAGAGCGACGTTCACGATGGTCGTGTCGAGCAACGCCATGAACATGCCGGCGAGCAGCACGATCAGTGCCTGCCAGGCTCGGCGTGACACGACCGACGTTGTTCCAGGAGTGGAGGGGGTGACGGTCATGCGGGAGGTCCATTCGCACCGGTCTCCCGGCGATTCTCGGCAGGAGTGACGCTGATGCCGACAGAAGATCCTACAACACAACCCCCACTCGATCGAAGTGGGGGTTGTGCCATATTTACCGCGGTCGGGGTAACAGGATTTGAACCTGCGACCTCGTCGTCCCGAACGACGCGCGCTACCAAGCTGCGCCATACCCCGATGGCCCGTGGGCCTCCATCAGTATAGGCGCTCTTGGCCCCCAGGACGAATTGTGCGAGCAGCTAGGCGGGGGTGAGGGTGAGCAGGGTCGCCTCGGGCGGACAGGCGAAACGCACGGGGGCGTAAATCGAAGTGCCGAGGCCCGCCGACACGTTCAGAAACGCGGTGCGCAGGCCGTGGTTCCAGAGGCTCAAACCCTTTACCTGGCGGCGCGGAATATCGCAATTGGTCACGAGTGCGCCGAAGCCGGGCAGACAGACCTGGCCGCCGTGGGTGTGGCCGGCCAGAATCAGCTCGGCACCGTGATTCACGAATGAGTTCAGCACCCGCTGGTATGGCGCGTGCGCGACGCCGACGGTGAGCGTGGACCGCGGGGCGGCGGCCTCTTCCGGGTCGGGCCAGACGTCGTCGCCGAGGGGGTCGTTGGCGCGCAAATCGTCGATCGCGCGCGTGATCAGGTCGAGCCGGTCATGCCCGATGTGCGGGTCATCGACGCCGAAGAACTCCACGTGGGTGTCGTTCAGATCGAGGGATTCGGCTGCATTGTTGATATCGGTCCAGCCGAGATCGGCAAACACCCGGCGCAGCGCATCAGTGTCGAGTTCTTCCCGGCGCACGGTGCGCCGACTCGACGGTCCGCCGAAGTAGGTGAACGGATTCTTCAACTGCGGTCCGATGTAGTCGTTGGAACCGTTGACGAACACGCCGGGAATTCCCCGGAACGGTGCGAGGGCATACTCGATGCCCGTGACGCCATCTTCGTGCCCGAGGTTGTCGCCGGTGTCGACGACGAGGTCGGGCTTCAGCGCTGCAAGGCTGCGCACCCACTCCTGCTTGTTCTTCTGCCATGGAGCCATGTGCAGGTCGGAGAGGTGCAGCACCCGAATCGGGGCCGAACCCGGCGCGAGCACCGGAGCGCTCACCTTACGCAGCGTGAACCGGTTGCGCTCCACGAGCGCGCCCCAGGCGAAGGCCGCGAGGCCGATCGCGCCCGCCGCCGCGAGCGACGTGCCGACGAGCCCACGACCCTCGCCGAGGCGACGAAGCGCGATCATCCGTTCTTGCCGTTGTTGTTGCCTTGGCCGGACGCGGCGGGCGCTGGCGCGGTGTACTTGCCGATGACGATCGTCACGGCATCACCGGGGCGGCTTCCGGTGCCTTCGCCCGGCTGAACCGCCACAACCTTGCCATCTTGGGCCTTGTCGGTGGTGGCCTGTTCGAGCTTGGTGATGGCGAAACCGTAGGGTGCGCCGGCCAGCAGGGTGCGGGCATCCGTTTCGCTCTTGCCGATCACGGCGGGGATGACCACACCGGTACCGTCGCTGGAGTAGGCCGTGACCGTGGCACCGCGAGTGGATGCCGAGCCGCCGGCCGGATCACTCTTGGCTACGGTGCCGGCGGGCATCTCGGAGCTCGTGACGCCGCCATCGACGAAGAAGAAACCGGCAGCCTCGAGGGTTGATTTGGCGTCTGCCATCGACTTGCCACGAACGTCGGGCACCGGAACGGCGACCGCGTTGATCACCGCGGAGGAGGGGTCCGGGAATTTGTCGCCACCGTACTTGGCGTTGGCGACGCTCATGACCTGGGGCCAGATACTGTGGCGAATCTCGGAGGCTTTGAACCCGTTCAACTTAGACCCGCTTAGGCGCTGGTTCTTGAAGGGCCCACTGACGTTGACGACACCCACGACGGTGGCGACCTTACTGCTGGCACCGCTCATCCAGGTGTCCTTTGCGGCATCAGTCGTTCCGGTCTTGCCGATGATGGGGACTTTGGGCGAGGTGTCCCGACCTGATTTAGCCGCCGTTCCGTTGCCGGTTGTGGTCGTTTGCATGGCGTACTGCATTCCAGCGGCAACACCCGGTTCGACCGACTGCTTGCAGTCAGACTTGGGCACTGGAAGCTCCGTGCCGTCTGAGCCGACCATGCTGCGAATCGCGATCGGGCTGCAGGTCATGCCGTTGTTGGCGATGCCGGCGAAGGCAACGGCCATGGTGAGCGGGGCGATGTAGTTCGTCCCGATCACCGATGACGCGTTCTGGCCCAGGTCGCCGCCGTCGGCCGCGTGCACGCCGAAGGCCTCGGCGGTTTTCTTGATGCCGCAGAGGTCGAGCTTCTTGGCCATGCCGATGAAGCCGGTGTTGACCGACCGGGTGGTCGAGTGCAGTGCCGTTTCATTCGGGCCGCCCTCACCACCGTCATTGCGCGGGCTGAACCCCTGGGCGTCATAGTTCTGCGGTCCGAGGCAGCTGTCCTGGAACGTTCCCCAGTTCGACTTGACCCGCGAGTCGACCCGTTCGGTGAGGGCGTGGCCCTCCTTCAGCCATTCGGCCAGGGTGAACACCTTGTAGGTTGAACCGGGCTGAAAGCCGCTGGAGCCGCCATGGGCGCGGTCGGTGTTGTAGTTGATGCTCGTATAGGTGCTGCCGGCGGGCTGCTCAACCTGGCTGTAGTCCTTGTTCTGCACCATGGCGAGCACCTCGCCGGTGCCGACGCCGACGCTCGATACAACTCCGCCGACATCCCAGCCGGGAGAGGTCTTTGGAACATACTTGTTGAGGGAGGTCTCGGCCGCGCCCTGCAGGTCGAGGTCGAGCGTGGTGTAGACATTGAACCCGCCGCGCTTGAAGTTCGCGAGGCGAGTGTCGGCATCCGCTCCGAAGATCGGATCGGTCTTCAGGATCTTGGTGACGTAGTCACAGAAGTACGCGCTGCCTGCGGCCGCCTGGCAGCCGGTTGAAGCGACGGTGATGACAGGTTCGACCGGCGTCGCGATGGCGGCGTCATGGTCGACTTGGCTGATCTTCTTGTACTCGAGCATCCGGTCGAGAATGTAGTCGCGGCGAAACTTGTTGTCGGCGTAACCGTTTGCCGCACCGTTCGTCTTGCTGTCGGGGTGGTCGAGCTGGAACTTGACCGGGTTGTTCACTATCGTCACGAGGCTCGCAGCCTGCGGCAGTGTCAGGTTGAGCGCGGTTGTGTTGAAGTAGTAGTTGGCGGCGGCTTCGATGCCGTAGACCGATCCGCCGTAGCCAGCGATGTTGAGGTAGCCGCGAAGAATGTCATCTTTTTCATACTTTTTCTCAATGCCGATGGCAAGGCGCATCTCGCGCAGCTTCCGGTCAGGCGTGGTCTTGGTGGCGTCGGCGTAGCATGTCTTGGCCTTATCGGCGTCGGTCATGACCTCGCACTTTTGAATGAGCACATTCTTGACATATTGCTGAGTGATAGACGAGCCACCGCGTGTTTCACCGCCGGCCAGGGTTTGCACCGCACCGTTGAAGCTGGACTGAATGTCTACGCCACCGTGCTTCATGAAGCGCGGGTCCTCACCGGCAACCGCGGCGTCCTTGGCGAACTGGCTGATCGCGTCGGAAGCCACGTCAACCCGGTTCTGCTCGTAGAACGAGGCGAGGAGAACGCGGGTGCCCACGGGATCCGCGGCGTTGGTGGATGCGTAGATGTTGCTCTTCTGGGAGAGCGTATCGATGGCGAGATACTCGGGCAGGCTGTCGAACACATTGATGGTGTTCGTAGCGGCCATACCGGACAGGGCAACGGCGGGGGCGACGGCGGCGGTCACGAGGATACCGGCAACGGCACTCATCCCGACGACACCCAGGAAACCCCCCAGAGCCCCACTCACGGTTCGATTTTTGGCAGACATAGAATTGAGCGTAAGCGACAAATCTGAAAGCCCGCCACAATAGGAGTCACATGCCCGCCTGGGAGTACCTCACAACGCCGTTGATGATCCACACTACGGCCGCCATTTTAAACAACTGGGGCGCTGACGGGTGGGAACTCGTGCAGGTCGTCCCCGGCCCCGAAGGTGGCCTCGTTGCCTATCTGAAACGCCCGCTCGCATCCAAGGAAGAGGCATAGGCATGTCGCACATTGAAGCGCGTCTGGCCGAACTGGGCATTGAACTGCCGAGCGTCGTACCGCCGGTCGCCGCCTACCTGCCCGCCGTGATCAGCAACGGGTTCGTTTACACCGCCGGCCAGCTGCCGATGGTATCCGGCGTGCTGCCCGCCGCCGGCAAAGTCGGCGACGGCCACGGTCTTGTGCCGGCCGCTGACGCACAGGACTACGCCCGCACCTGTGCGCTGAACGGGCTCGCCGCCATCAAGAGCGTGATCGGGTCGCTCGACCGCATCACCCAGGTGGTCAAGGTCACCGGCTTCGTCGCCTCCGACTTGTCGTTCACCGGTCAGCCGACCGTGGTCAACGGCGCCTCCGACGTGCTCGTCGAGATCTTCGGCGACATCGGCCGGCACGCACGTTCCGCCGTCGGCGTCGCGGTGCTGCCGCTCGACGCCCCGGTTGAGGTCGAGTTCGTCGTCGCGTTCGCGTAACCGTCTGGCCCGGTGGCTAGTTCAGGACAGCCTCCCGAGGCGAGCCCGCGGGTCGACACGACGAGTGGGCGCCAGAGCGCGAAATCCGCGGATTTCCTGAAGTAGCCTCCAGAACAGGCTGCGGTCGCTCCGAAAGAAGCGGCCGCAGCCTGTTGTGCGGGTGGTGCCGCTACTTCCGGATCTGCGCGGCGATGGTGTTCATCACCATGGTGTCGGCGAGAGTCGTCGTGTCGCCGACCTCGCGGCCTTCGGCCACGTCGCGCAGCAGACGCCGCATGATTTTGCCGGAGCGGGTCTTCGGCAGCTCGTCGACGATGAAGATGTCGCGCGGGCGGGCGATGGCGCCAATCTGCTGGGCCACGTGGGTGCGCAGGATGCCGGCGATGTCCTCGTGCGAGGCGATCTCGGCCTGGCTGAACTTGATCACGACAAACGCGACCACGGCCTGACCGGTCGTCTCATCGGCGGCACCGACCACGGCCGCTTCAGCCGTGAGCGAGTGTGCTACAAGCGACGACTCGATCTCGGCGGTGGACAGGCGGTGACCCGAGACGTTCATGACATCGTCGACGCGGCCGAGCAACCAGATGTCACCGTCGTGGTCGAGACGGGCGCCGTCGCCGGCGAAGTACAACGGGCCGTCCTTCGCGCCGGTTGTGCCGTCGAACTTGTCCCAGTAGGTCTCCTTGAAGCGTTCCGGGTCGCCCCAGATGCCGCGGAGCATGGCCGGCCAGGGCTGCGTGACCACGAGCAGCCCACCGTTGCCATGGCCAACGTGCACGCCGTCGTCATCGAGCACGTCGATGGTGATGCCCGGCACCGGAACCTGTGCGGCGCCCGGTTTCGTCTCGGTGAGACCGGCCAGCGCCGAGACCATGATCGATCCGGTCTCGGTCTGCCACCAGGTATCGACAATCGGCGTGAGGTTGCTGCCGATGACCTCGCGGTACCACATCCAGGCCTCGGGGTTGATGGGCTCGCCCACCGAACCGAGCACACGCAGGCTCGACAGGTCGAACTTCTGCGGAATCTGGCGACCGAGCTTCATGAAGGTGCGAATGGCCGTCGGCGCTGTATACAGGATCGAGACCTTGTACTTCTCAATGATTTCCCACCAGCGGCCGGTGTGCGGGGAATCGGGGGTTCCCTCGTAGAGCACCTGCGTCGCGCCATTGGCGAGCGGTCCGTAGACCACGTAGCTGTGTCCGGTGATCCAGCCCACGTCGGCGGTGCACCAGTAGACATCCGTTTCGGGCTTGAGGTCAAAAACGTTCTGGTGGGTGAACGCGTTCTGTGTCAGATAGCCGCCGCTGGTATGAAGGATGCCCTTGGGCGCGCCGGTCGTGCCCGATGTATACAGAATGAAGAGCGGGTTTTCGGCCGGGAAGGCTTCGGCCTCATGCTCGGGAGAGGCGGTTTCCATGGCGTCGGACCACCAGATGTCGCGGTCGTTCCACTGCACATCCTGGCCGGTGCGCTTGACGACGAGTACGTTCTTCACCGAGGAGTCGTTCGTCTGTAGGGCCGCATCAACGGCCGGCTTGAGGGCGCTAATCTTGCCCTTGCGGTAGCCGCCATCGGCCGTGATGACAAGCACGGCGTTGGCGTCGTCGATGCGCGAACGCAGGCTCTCGGCGCTGAATCCGCCGAAGATGACCGAGTGTACGGCGCCGATGCGGGCGACGGCGAGCATGGAGATGACGGCCTCGGGAATCATCGGGAGGTAGACGGCCACACGGTCGCCCGCCTTGACGCCGAGCCCGAGCAGCACGTTGGCGGCCTTCTTGACTTCGGTGGTCAGTTCTGCATAGGTGTAGCTGCGCGAATCACCGGGCTCGCCCTCGAAGTAGAGCGCGACGCGGTCGCCGTTGCCGGCCAGAACGTGACGGTCAAGGCAGTTGTAGGCGACGTTGAGTTCGCCGTCTTCGAACCACTTCGCGAACGGCGGGTTGGTCCAGTCGAGGGTCGTCGTGAACGGCTTGTGCCAGTGCAACAGATTACGGGCCTGATCAGCCCAAAATGTGGCCGGGTCCTTCTGTGCGTCTGTATACAGGTTCGCTGTCGCTGCTGTCTGTGCGGCGAACTCGGGAGTGGGCGCGAATCGACGCGATTCGTGCAGGAGGGTGTCAATTTTAACCGTCATATGTGTAATTCGCTCCTTTGCGGTACGTGCATGCAGGACATTGCCAGCTCAGTTGAACCCTACCTGTTCTTGGCCAATCTCTGTATACACAAACGAAATACTGAGAAATGGACCCTCGATTCAGGGGGATTTCGTGCCCCCGTGCAAGTGTCCCCTCTAATGAGGACATTGGACTTGCATTTTGTCGGCGGCTGCGTAAACTGACTTACGTCTGAACGAAAGTTTTTGACCAGCAACGCGTACGGTTCCCCCCAATCTGCGCGGTGCTAGGCGGCACCTGTTCCCCCCAATAGGTGCCGCCCCTTCTATGTCAGGCGCGTGCCCAGTGGAGCAGGAGCGCTACTGCCGGTCGGTGCTGTTTCTACGTCGTTGATCCCTCCCCAAGCCCGACGGCCGGTGGATTTCCACAGATTTGGTTGCTTCCGGTTGCGCGTGGTCGGCTCGTCCTATCGTCGAAGCATGGGTCAGTCCTTCGTCGCCGTTCCGTCCTACGTAGTTGCGTCCTTTGCTCGCCCGGTCTCGGCAGCGGTGGCAGATCCCTGGGCTGAGCCGTCGGCGCGCCCGGCCGTGGTACGTGCATTCGCTGCCCGCCCGGCATCTCTACGGCCACCCGCCAAGGTCGCTCGGCATCGCACGGCGACAACGGAGCCCGCCGAGCCGGCTCACGTCGACAGCGTGCGCGTTGACGTGCGTGTGCTCGGCCCGCTGGCCGGTTATGCCGCGAACCCCGAAACCACGGACCTGTTCGTCAACGGGGAATCCGGGCTGTGGATTGATGCCGGGCACGGCCTCGCCTTCGCACCGGCCTGGCAGCTCGGTGAGGCCGAGGTGCGCGGGTTGGCTGTGCGGCTGATCGCGCTCGGTGGGCGGCACATCGACGAGGCGAGCCCGTGCGTCGACGTGCGCCTGGCTGACGGTATCCGGGTGCACGCGGTGCTTCCACCGGTGTCAAGCACGGGAACGCTGCTCTCGATTCGCCTGCCGCACGCCGCGAACCGGAGCCTCGGTGCACTCGCGGACGCCGGTTTGTTCGGCGTGGGCGAGGCATCCGCTGCCCGGTTGAACCGGCTGCGCGCTGCGGTGCGCGGCCGCCAGAACCTGCTCATCACCGGGGCCGCCGGCAGCGGAAAGACGACGCTGCTGGCCGCGCTGCTCGGTGAAGCGCCGGCCGACGAGCGCATTGTCGCGATCGAAGATGTGGCGGAGCTGCGCATTCGGCATCCACACGTGGTCGCTCTCGAGGCCAGGCAGGCCAACCTGGAGGGGGCCGGCCGCATCGGCCTTGAGGCGCTGCTGCGGGAGGCGCTGCGCATGCGCCCGGACCGGCTCGTGCTCGGCGAGTGCCGCGGGGCGGAGATTCGGGAGCTGCTCGGCGCCCTCAATACCGGGCACGACGGGGGAGCGGGCACCCTGCACGCCAATTCGCTCGAAGACGTTCCCGCTCGGCTGGAGGCGCTCGGAGCTCTCGCCGGCATGAGTGCGGCGGCCGTGGCCCGACAGACGGTGAGTGCGATCGGGCTGGTGCTGCACCTGGAACGCACCGACGGCGTGCGTCGGCTTGACGCGGTCGGCCGGTTCACCCTCAACGGCCGAGACCGACTCTCGATCGAGGCGGTTTGATGGGGCCGGGATGGAAAGACTCGTTCAGTCACAATCCGACGCGGGAGCCTCCGACCATGCGGAGGGTTGACGTGGTGCCGCCGATCGAGGAGGTTGCGGCGGTCACCCAGCAGCTGGCCGTGCTGCTGTCGGCTGGCGTGTCCCCGGTGACAGCCTGGGGATACCTGGTGCCGGTTGTTGCGCCGACCGCGGTCGGGCGCCGAATCGGCTCGGCGCCTGCGGGTGCGGCGGGTGCGGCGGGTGCGGCGGATACGGCGACGACGGGCATCCTGCGGGCGGCAGCCCGAGCCGCGGCGCGCGGCGACAGCGTGGCAGACGCGATCGCCGGGCAGGCGCACCGGCATGCCAGGGAGAACCCGTCGCCGGGCGGCACGCGTGTGACGGTCGCCGCCCGCGCCCGACGGCGCGGCGACGCAGCGGCTCAGGCCGAGCGCGCCTGGCTCGGACTCGCCGCAGCCTGGCAGGTGGCCACACAAGCCGGTTCGCCCCTGGCCGGCTGTCTGCGCGAGCTCGCCACGTCGCTGCGCGAACTCGCCCAGGTGCAGCGTGATCTCGAGGTGGCGCTGGCCTCCCCGCGCGCGACGGCCCGACTCGTGATGGTGCTGCCGCTGATCGGCGTCGTTTTGGGCAGCCTCATGGGTTTCGATTCCCTGCACACGCTGTTCGCCACCGTGCCCGGGCTGGTCTGCCTCGGCGGCGGCGCACTGTTGATGCTGGCCGCCGCGAGCTGGAACCGTGCGCTGGTGCGCCGAGCGGCTCCGGCCGACCTGACCCCAGGGCTGCGGCTCGAACTCATGGCGATTGCCATGTCCGGCGGTGGGTCGATCGACCGTTCGCGCGCACTGGTGCGTGCAGCAGCCAAGCGCTACGGCATCGCGCCGGGTGCCGACGTCGACCCGATTGACCGGGTACTTGACCTATCGACGCGGGCGGGAGTTCCCGCGGCGGAACTGCTCCGCAGTGCGGCCGAACAGCTGCGCCGCGATGCCCGCAGCGCCGGGCAGCGCCGGGCCGCGACGCTGTCGGTGACGCTGATGCTGCCGCTCGGCCTGTGCGTGCTGCCCGCGTTCATGCTGGTCGGCGTGGTGCCGCTGCTGATCAGCGTGCTCTCCTCCACTCTGACGACGCTCTGAAACTGTCCACAAATGATTTGGATGCCGCGGCGCGCGCCGGGGGATCGGGGCAGGGTGAACATGCTCGTGCCACCCAACCCGCGTCGATGGACGCCGAAGGAGACGAGTCTGTGTATACAAAGACCACCCTGAGAAGACTGACCGACGAGGTCGGAGCCGCGACGGCGGAATACGTTGTGGCCACGATGGCCGCGGTCGGGTTCGCCGGGCTGCTCATCGTCATTCTGCGCAGCGACGAGGTGCGCGCAATGCTCACCGATCTGGTGCGACGTGCCCTCAGTATCGGATAGCCGGGGTAGCCGGGGTAGTACGACCGCCGAATTCGCCACGGTATTGCCGGCCGTCGTGCTCGTGCTGGCCTGCTGTCTCGGGGCCGTTCAACTGGTCGGAGTTCAGGTACGGTTGACGGATGCCGCCGCCAATGCCGCGCGGGCGCTCGCCCGCGGCGACAGTGTGGCACGTGTCGGAGGGCTGGTGCAGCACGCGGTATCGGGGGCGATCCTGGCTCCACAGCGACACGGCGAGTTTGTCTGTGCCCGGGTCACTGTCTCAAGCCTGCCGGGGATGTTCGCGGGCCTGACCCTCGAAGCGCGCTCCTGCGCCCTGGCCGGTGGCCGATGAGCGCGCGCGTCGACAACGTAGACGCTGGAGTTGCCGCGACGGGGCTTTCCGAGAGCGGAGCCGGGTCGATCCTCGCCCTCGCTCTGCTCGCAGCCACCGTGCTGCTGACGACCCTTGTCGTGACGATCCTGGGTCTGCTCGTCGTCGGTCGGTCCGTCGCAAACGCGGCCGATGCGGCTGCGCTCGCCGCTGCCGACACAGCTTCCGGCGCGATTGCAGGCTACCCCTGTGATGCAGCGGATGCCGTGGCGACGCTGAACGAGACGGCCGCCACGGGGTGTACCGTAACGGCGCTGATCGCATCCGTTTCGGTGCGGCGCCGGGTGCTCGGCATCGACATCTCCGCGAGTGCCCGGGCCGGGCCGCCGACCGGGCCGCCGACCGGGTAGAAGGAGTCGGGGCGCACTCGACCAGGCAAACGCAGCGACCTGATGACCCAGCGATCTAGGAGAGGAGCGCCTCAAGGTAGCGGTACTCGACCGCACTCGGGCGGCCGGGAGTGTCGGAACCCTCGAACTCCAGGCCGGCACCGCGCGCGTAGAGGTAGCGCTTGCCGGAGTCGGCCGGAATCTCAATGCGGGGCTGCGGATCACCCGTGTCGAGGAAGGTCGTGGTGATTGTCTTGCCCTGAAGGGGCCCGTCCGTCAACTTCGCGGTGTATGTGGCCGTCGTTGTACCCATGGGTCTATTCTGCACGTGGGCGGGTAAACAGCAAGGGTTTGGGATTGTTGTCCGGCAGGCTCCGAGCGAACTGGGCAGCGGCTGGGAGCTCTGTGTGTGCGGGCGGGACGCGCCGAGACGCGCCCGTCGATTAGGCGGGCACTCCATTCCGGTGTGTATGGTGTGCCTTGGCCCATCATTTGGTCACTACGTATAAAGAGGAGTCTGGTGCCAGGCACTAAGAAGCTGGTCATTGTTGAATCACCGACCAAGATGAAGTCGATCGCCTCGTATCTCGGCGACGGCTACGAGGTTTTGTCTTCGGTCGGTCACATTCGCGATTTGATCGAGCCGAAAAACCTGCCACCTGAGCTCAAGAAGGGTGCGCTCGGCCGATTCTCGGTCGACGTCGACAACGGTTTTGAACCGTACTACGTGGTGAGCGACGCTAAGAAGAAGACCGTCAGCGAACTCAAGCGGGCCCTCAAGAATGCGAACGAACTCTTGCTCGCAACGGATGAGGACCGCGAGGGCGAGGCCATTGCCTGGCACCTGCTGCAGGTGCTGCAACCCAAGGTTCCGGTCAAGCGCATGGTGTTCCACGAGATCACCAAAGACGCCATCCTTGCCGCCAAGGACAACACCCGCGACCTCGACACCGCCCTCGTCGACGCGCAGGAGACCCGCCGTATCCTCGATCGAATCTACGGCTACGAGATTTCTCCCGTGCTGTGGCGCAAGGTCGGCCCCGGCCTGTCCGCCGGACGCGTGCAGAGCGCCGCGACCCGCCTCGTCGTTGACCGGGAGAAGGAACGTCTCGCGTTCGTCTCGGCCGGCTACTGGGATCTGCTTGCGCGACTGGCGGCATCCGCTTCGGAGACTGACCAGGCGTTCGACGCGAAGCTCGTTCGGTTGAACGGTGAGCGCATTGCCACCGGTGGCGACTTCGACGACTCCGGTGCGCTCAAGCCTGCCGTGAAGGCCGTCACGCTGGATGCCTCTACCGCCCACGCCCTCACGACCGCGCTGCAGAAACCCGGCGTCAAGCTCGAGGTCGCCAAGGTCACCTCGAAGCCCTACCGTCGCAGCCCCGCTGCACCGTTCACGACCTCGACCCTGCAGCAGGAAGCGGCTCGCAAGCTGCGCTTCACCGCCCGCCAGACCATGAGCGTTGCCCAGTCATTGTACGAAAACGGGTTCATCACGTATATGCGTACCGACTCGCCGTCGCTTGGGCAGCAGGCCCTCACTGCCGCCCGCACCCAGGCTGCGGCGCTGTACGGCGCCGAGACGGTTCCGGATGCGCCGCGCGCCTACAAGGGCAAGAGCAAGAACGCGCAGGAAGCGCACGAGGCCATTCGCCCCTCGGGCGATACCTTCCGCACCCCGGCCTCGCTCGCGTCGAGCCTGCGCGGCAACGATTTCAAGCTCTATGAGCTCATCTGGAAGCGCACCGTTGCCTCGCAGATGAAGGACGCCACCGGCTCGACCGCCTCCGTCACCATCGCGGCCGGCCCGACCGGCACCTCGGAGCACCCCTCCGCGTCGGGCGTGCTCGCCGAATTCTCGGCCAGCGGAACGGTCATCACCTTCCGCGGTTTCATGCTTGCCTATGAGGAGTCGAAGGACGAGGAGCGCAATGCCTCGACCGACGCGACCGAGTCGAAGCTGCCGCCGCTCCAAGAAGGCCAGATGTTGGTTCTGCAGGACCTCGAGGCCAAGGGCCACGAGACCACTCCGGCTGCCCGCTACACCGAGGCCAGCCTGGTCAAGAAACTCGAGGAGCTCGGCATCGGCCGCCCGTCGACCTTCGCGTCGATCATCTCGACCATCACCGAGCGCGGCTATGTCACGCCGCGCGGCCAGTCGCTCGTTCCCAACTGGATCGCGTTCTCGGTCGTGCGCCTGCTCGAAGAGTTCTTCGGCGACCTGGTCGAATACGACTTCACCGCCGAGATGGAGGACGACCTCGACCGCATCGCCGGCGGCGAAGCCAACCGTCTGGACTGGCTCAATAGCTTCTACTTCGGCAGCGATAAGCACCGCGGCCTGCGCCAGGTCATCGATAACCTCGGTGAGATCGACCCGCGCGTGATCAACTCGGTCGCCATCAGCGACGACATCACCCTGCGCATCGGCAAGTACGGCCCGTACCTCGAGGTCATCGACCCCGACGCTGCGGCGGATGCCCCGCCCCGCCGCGTAAACATTCCGCCGGAACTCGCTCCCGACGAACTGACCGCTACCAAAGCCCGTGAGCTCATCGATGCTCCGGTCGTCACCGACCGGGTGATCGGACTGAACCCGGACAACGGCAAGGAAATCGTCGCGAAAGACGGTCGCTTCGGGCCGTACGTCACCGAACTCGCGCCGGCTCCGGGCGAATCCGTTGTTCCAGTCGCCGTGGCCGCTCCGATGGAAGCCGTGGACCCTGCCACCGGCGAGGTCACCGCTTTTGCTGAGGCACCGACCAAGCCGAAGCGCAAGCCGGCCGCGAAAAAGGTGGCTGCTGCGGACAAGCCGCGCACAGCATCCATTTTCAAATCGATGGATCTGGCGACGGTCGACCTCGAAACGGCGCTGCGCCTGCTCGCCCTGCCGCGCATCGTCGGACTCGACCCGGAGACGGGCGCCGAAATCCTGGCCCAGAATGGCAAGTTCGGCCCGTATTTGAAGAAGGGCATCGACACCCGGTCGCTCACGAGCGAAGATCAGATCTTCGACATCGATCTGCCGGGTGCGATCGAATTGTACGCCCAGCCGAAATATGGTGCCCGCCGGGCGTCCAGCGCCCTGAAGGAATTCGAAGTGCCCGACCCCGAGAGTGGCAGGGCGATCAAGATCAAGGACGGGCGGTTCGGCGCGTATGTGACCGATGGGGTCACCAACGCGACGATTCCCAAGTCGGAGGACATCGAGGAGATCGACTTCGACCGGGCCGTGCAGCTGCTGGCCGATAAGCGTGCCAAGGGTCCGGCCGCGCCGCGCACGAAGGCGCCGGCCAGGAAGGCCGCCGTGAAGAAGTCGGCGTCAAAGAAACCTGCCGTGAAGAAGGCGCCGACCGCGGCAGCTAAGGCGGCTACCGCTAAGAAGGCGGCGGCGACCCGGGCCTCGAACGCGGCAGCCAAGGCAGCGTTGGCCGGCACGGGAACGCCCGTGGCCACGGCCAAGAAAGCCACGGCCAAGAAGGCCACGGCCAAGCAGCCGGCTGCAAAGAAGGCGCCAGTGAAGAAGGCGCCCGTGAAGAAGGCGGCC
>NZ_JAJAYI010000096.1 GCF_026786305.1 Cryobacterium sp. | reverse complement strand
GATCTCAGGAACGCGGCTGGAGCGCGACCGGGCAACGCGGCAGACTGCTTGGCCAGGCGAGCCGCCGGCCGACACCGTCGAAGACGAGATCATCGGCGACCGCGATGAGGACTTCGTGCAGTTCGTCGTCGACGATGTCGCGCGTCGCCGCGATGCCGAGGCATCGTTCTACTCTCGCGCTGAATCTAGTTGATATCGCCAAGCCTTGGCTCTTGCGAAGGGCGCAAAAGGGATTGCTTCGCTGTCGCAGTTGACGCTCCTGAGCGAGAATGTTCAAAGGGCGGGGTAAACGCGACACCTTCGGGCTCGTAACCCGCAGATCCCAGTATCCGTGCGGACGTGCCCGCTCAGCGTCCGTCTTACGGGCAGCGGATGAGCCCACGCGCGACGGCAGGATGTCTTCAGCAGCGTTGGAGCCGTTGGCACTTGGGAGACGCAAAGATGATCTTGTACTCGTGTCCATTGGACACAGGGTGGTCACACTCGTAGAGTGACAAATGCGCGGCGTGAAGTAGCTGCGCGATCGTGCAGGCTCTCGACGCCGAGACGCACACGACTTGGAGATTGGGGCACCGCATGACTCAGTCACGTGGCCATGCCGGGCTATGGCAAGTACTGGGGGCGGTCCTGGCCTTCCTTGCCAAGGGCGTCGGTGCCGGGCTGTCCTCGATCGCCACCATGACTATTGGAGGCCGAGCTGCCCCAGGCGACCTGCCAACATCGCCGCCGCCGAAAGAGTTTCGACCTTAAACGACCAGCACCGCCTCAGCGGGTTCGGTCTGTGAGATGTCTTCTGAGAATCCGATATGCGGGCCAACCGCTTGCTCGGCAACCAGGACGCTGACGGATAGTTTGTGAACATGACAGAGTACCGACGCCCCACGTTTCCGGTGGAGATCTACCGCGATGAGCAGGGCCGCCCGATTTACTACGGCAATCGATGGGGAGGAGAGTCTCCACCCGAAGACTCGTATTCCCGTCTCAGCAATCCGCAGCGTTTCGCGCCTCTGCACGCCGTCGCCGACGCCCTCATCGATTGGCTGCAGGACACCTTCGACGTGACCGTCGAGCAAACCCCGAGCGCCGCCAGTGATCTTCTGCACATGCCAGATCATGTTGTCCGCGCAGTACGCGTCGTGCCTCGCGACCGGACAGCGGCCCCCCTGACATTTGTCCTCACACCGTTCCCGGGGGTCTACCTTCACGCAGGTGTGCTCCACGACTTCCACTTTCCCGTGTGCGGCTGTGACGCCTGCGATGACGATGTCTTGAATCTGGCGGAAGAGCTTGAATGGACCGTGCGCACCGTCGTTTCAGGCGGCTATTCTGAACGATTCGATCCGGGTCGGGGCGACTGGATTCATAACCCCCCCGAGGAGCCAGAGGCCGGGATGCGAGCCGGATGCAGCCGCACCGCGGACCGGCCCGAGGACCGGGTCAGGTGCGCGCGAAGCGCGCTACCGGCGGCCGGAGAGTGGTCAGCTTGGCCATTGGTGCCGAAGGGCGAAGCCGACGCAGCCGGCTGATCGCGCGAGCTTGCTGTGCCGGTGAGCGTTCCCTTGTGACCGCCCAGGAATTCACGCCGATTTCGTGTGAACGCAGCCAGGCTCCCACCACAAGAGAGTCGCTTCGATCTCCCGGATGTCAAAACGTTCGACGTTGGCGTTTAGAGGATCAAGGGATTCTTTACGAAGGCGGAGCCAGCCGCTGCAGCACCGTCGCCGGCTCGGATTTTACGGCGCGGTCAGGCTCCGCGTAGTGCGCCTTTGTCGTTGACGTCGACGTGTGTCCGAGTACATCGGCCGCAGCCTGCAAACCCAGTTGGTTGGCGAGCAGCGTCGCCCCCGTTCGGCGGAAGGCGTGGGGGGTTATCCCCATGCCTTCGAGGCCAGCGTTCCGGAGAATCTGGCGGAATGTGCGCCGGACGTTGTGCGGCGCGAGTGGCTTGCCGTTCCGCGTGAAGAACAGCAAATGTTCTCCGTCCTCCGCCTCGATCAGTGTTAGACGTCGTCGTATCACCTCTGCCGCGAATTGCGGCACGGCGACGACCCGGTTCGACTCATGCGTTTTGGGATGCGCCTGACGAAGCACGCCGGCGCCACCTTGCACGACGAGCGTGCCGCGGATGTGCACCCAAGGCGGGTCGGCGGTCATATCTATGTCGCACTTTCGAAGCGCAAGCGCCTCGCCGATGCGCGTCGCCGTGCCGAGCATCACCTCGATCAGGTCCCGCACCTGCCCGTCGGGTTTGGGCCCCATCCTGCCCTCCGCTGTGCGCCAGTCGCGGGCCGCGAGGCGGATTGCTGCTACCTGATCCGGCGTGAGCGCTTTCGGGGTGTGCTGGGGCTTCTTCATCCGCGAGGTTTCCTTCACGGGATTGCGCGCGATGATTCCCCGCCGCACCGCAAACCCCAGCACCATGCTGAGGATCGTGCGGGAGTGCTTGGCTCGTGTGTACGAGATCGCGCGCTGCACCTTCAGGAAAAGCTCAATGCGGCCGACGGTCACCTCGCGAACCGTGAAGTGCTCGAAAAAGGGAAGCACGAGCCCGCGCAGCTCGTACTCGTAGACGGTTTTTGTACCGTTCGCGCGGTCGACGTCGAGCATCAGGTCCTCCAGCCAGGCCTCGGCCAGCATTCTGAACGGCGAGCCCGCGTTCACTGAGTCACCGACGTTACCGACGCGCATACGCGCGGCCAGCTCGACCTTGAGCGCGGTGTCCGCCGCGTTGCGACTCGAGCCGGTCGCGGTGACTTGCCTCGACTGACCGTCCCAGTCGCGGAAACGAGCCGTCGCCCGAAAACGCCCTGCACCGACCTCGGTCGTCTTTATCGCGCCGAACGTATTGATGGGCAGTCGTGGTCGGCCGGCCATCAGTGCTGGCCCCCGCGGCCGCCCATAAACGGTACGGGCTCGTGAAGACCATCCAGCCACCGAAGAACATCGGAGACGCGGTAGCGGATCTCCCGTCCGACTCGAATGCCGGATGGGCCGCGGCCATCGGTGCGCAGGTCGTAGATCGCCTGCACGTGCACGCCGAGATACTTGGCGAGCTCGCTCGTCGTGAGTACGGGCTCCAAACCGAGCCCCGAGAGACTTGTAGCATCCATACCCCGTAGGTGCCCAAGGTCACACCAGGTGAATCGAACTGGGTCGCGTACCTTCTCTCCGAGCGCCCACACGGGGCGGGCGCCACGGAATAAGCGTTGAATAAACGTTGAGTGAATCAAGTCTTGCCCCTTCGGTGAGGACAAGAAACCCTGGTCAGACGATTTTTTCGGTGCCCCCGGTAGGAATCGAACCTACGACAATCGGATTAGAAGGCCGGTGCTCTATCCACTGAGCTACGGGGGCGTTACCGCTCAAGGTTACCAACCCCTGCGTTGAACTCCCACCAGCCGATCGGCTGACCGGCCGTCAGCGCCCAGAGCTCAGGTCGGCGAGGTCGTCCATGATGGAATGACCGGGAACGGCGGGCACTGTCGCGCCGTTTTTTACCAAACCTGCGATTTCCCGGCCCAGTTGCTGGGTCGGGAATCCCCTGGCCGGTCCGGCGGTCGACGGTAACTGGGCCAGCAGGTGCACGGCAGCAGCCTCGACCGCCCGGGCAGC
The DNA here is from genome assembly GCF_026786305.1 of Cryobacterium sp. Taxonomy (GTDB): domain Bacteria; phylum Actinomycetota; class Actinomycetes; order Actinomycetales; family Microbacteriaceae; genus Cryobacterium. Next base: position 95,679 of record NZ_JAJAYI010000096.1, on the reverse strand, counting down.
GGCGCCGTCACCCAGGTGGGCGAGGCACATGGCCGTGGATAGTACTGCCCCGATCGGGTTGGCCCAGCCGCGCCCAGCAATGTCGGGCGCGGAGCCGTGAATTGCTTCGAACATGCTCGGTCCGGAGCCGTCGAGATTCAGGTTTACACTCGCGGCAACGCCCAGCCCCCCTGAATCAAGGCGCCCAGATCGGTGATGATGTCACCGAACAGGTTGTCGGACACGACCACGTTTAAGCGCTCCGGCGTCGTCGGCAGGTCGAAGCACATGGCGTCAACGTGCACGTCGTCCACGGGAACTGCGGAAAAGCGAGCGCTCAACTCGCCGACCGTGGACTGCCAGAGCGTGCCGGCCTCGACCAGGATGTTCTTTTCGTGGCACAGGGTCAGTGTGCCGCCCCGACGCTCGGCCAGTCGAAACGCGAATTCAACCACCCGCTCCACGCCCGTGCGGGTAGTGACCGATTCCTGCACGGTCACAGCGTGCGGCGTGCCGGCGTGCCCCGTCGATCCACCCCCCCAGGTACGAACCCTCGGTGTTATCCCGAACAATCACGAGGTCGCAACGTTCCGGGGAGAGGCCGGCAGTGGGCGTCGCCACGCCGGGATACAGCTTGACCGGTCGCAGGTTCACGGCCTGGTGAACGGTGCGTCGCATCTCCAGGATGAAGCCGCGTTCCAGAATGCCCGGTGCAACGGCGGGGTCGCCCATGGCGCCGAACAGAATCGCGTCGTGGCAGCGGAGCCGTTCCTGCAGTGCGGGCGTCCAGAGTTCGCCGGTGGCCAGGTAGTGCTGGGCACCGGCCGAAATCTCGGTGAGTTCGGTGCTGAAGCCGAACGCCGACTCCGCCGCAGCCAGCACCTCGATGGGGGCATCGATCACTTCGGGACCGATTCCGTCGCCGCGGATCACGGCCAGCCGGTGGACTCTCACGGTACTCGTCATGGCGCTCTCCCTGGTGGTCGGATGAGCGTCGCGGCAGGTCATTGACCTCACGATCGCCACTCGAGATTCTAGATAGGATACTGGTCAGACCAGTAAAAACAAGAGTATTTCATTCAGTGCCCAGGACAGAAAGCGGTCACCGTGGTTGCGTTCCCGATTCCTTACCCGGCCGGGCTTCCCGTCGGCGAGCGCTGGCTGGACTGCTCGGAGCAGCAGGAGATACTGTTTCCCTTCGACGGCTCCCCGTTGCGATGTCCCCGGTCGGCTCGGTGGCGCACGCCATACTCGCAGTGGATGCGGCCGCCTCGGTACGCGCGGACCTCGCCGGGCTGAGCACGGGCATCCGCCGTACCCTGCTCGTCGGCATCCACGATGCCCTCTTCGAGCGAACCGCCCAATTCGAACAGCTCCTGGTGCTGGAGACTGGCAAGCCGCTCGTCGACTGCCGCACCGAAGTCGCCCGCGCCCTCACGACCTGGTCGGCGAGCGCTGAGGAAGTCGCCCACCAGCACGGCGAAACCGTTCCGCTCGACCTGCAGTAATCCGGCGTGGGAATGATCGGGTATTGGACGCGGCGGCCAGCCGGAATCGTCGTCGGCATCACCGGCTTCAACTACCCCCTACTGCTGGCCAGCCACAAGCTCGCCCCCGCTCTTGCGGCGGGGTGCCCGATCATCATCAAGCCAGCACCGAACACTCCACTCACAACGCTGTGGGCGGTCGACCTGATTCGCGAGGTGCTGCGCGAACACGGAGTGTCGCCCTATACCGTTCAGCTCGTCACGGGAGACAACGCGGTCGGCGAGGCCCTGGTGCGCGATCCGCGCGTGGCCGTGGTCTCCTTCACCGGTTCCGCAGCCGTCGGACACCAGATTGCCCGCGACGCGGCACCGCGCAAGGTGGTGCTCGAACTCGGCGCCAATACCGCCCTGATCGTCGGAAGCGACGCCGACGTTGAATCGGCCGTCGACGCGGTGATTCGCGGCGCTTTCTATGCCAACGGCCAGGCCTGTATCTCGGTTCAGCGCATTCTGGTGCACGATGCGATTGCCGATGAATTCGAGCACATGCTGCTCGCTCGCCTCCCCGAGGTGCTGGTCGGTGATCCCCGCCACGACAGCACCCGGGTGGCCCCTCTCATCACTGAGGCGTCGACGGCGCGCATCCTGGCGTGGATCACCGCCGCCCGGCCAGCGGGGCCCGAGTTCTCACCGGCGGCCATCTGGTCGACCGCAGCATCGCCCCGACCGTGCTGACGGATGTTCCACACGACGCCCTGGTCTGGTGCGAGGAAATCTTTGGACCGGTTGTCGTGTTGCAGCGCGTCTTAGACCTGGCTTCGGCGATCGAGCTGGTCAATCGATCGCGCTACGGCCTGCAGGCCGCAATCTTCTCGGGTTCCCTGCAACGAGCGTTTCGCTCCATCAACGAGCTGGATGTCGGCGGCGTCGTGGTCAACGAGATTCCCGGTTTTCGCTCCGACATCATGCCCTACGGCGGCGTCAAGCACTCCGGCAAGGGCCGGGAAGGGCCCCGGTTCGCCATCGAAGAGTTCACCGTGACCCGCATGGCTATGACCCGCCCGTAGCTGGCAGAGAAAGAAACATCGTGGACTATACCCAACTGTTCCAGTTTTCAAGTCGCCGTGTACTCGTGATGGGCGCCGGCAGCGGCATCGGCCGGGAGAGCGCCCTCGCCCTACACGCCCACGGCGCCACGGTCATCTGCGCCGACCGAGACGCGAACAGCGCTGCAGCCACCGCCGCTCAGCTCGGCGCCGGAGCCAGCTCGCTGCAGCTCGACGTACTCGACCCGGAAGCCGTGCGGGCCGCCGCCCGCGACCTCGATGATTTGGCCGCCCTCGTCTTCACCGCCGCCACTAACGTGAGCAAGCGCATCGCGGACTACACCCTCGACGAGTTCGATCGCGTCGTGAACCTCAACCTGCGGGCGGCCTTCGTGCTCATTCAGGCCTTTGCGCCAACCATGACGGCCAACGGCGGCGGCAGCATCATCGGCTTCGCCTCGATTCGCGCGGTCACGGTCGAACCCGGCCAGGGGGTCTACGCCGCGACCAAGGCCGGTCTGGTGCAGTTGCTGCGCACGGCCGCCGCCGAAAACGGGCCGGCCGGGGTTCGGGTGAACGCGATCTCCCCCGGCGTGGTGGAAACCCCGCTGACGGCCCAGATCAAGAACGACCCCGAGTGGTACAACGCCTACGCAGCCAAGAGTGCACTGGGCCGCTGGTCGACACCGAGCGAACTGGCCGGTGCCGTGGTCTACCTCGCCTCGGACGCGTCGCGGTTCGTCACCGGATCGGTGCTCACCGTCGACGGCGGCTGGACAGCCGTCGACGGCCGCTTCAACCCGCCAAACACCTAGCGCACGAGTCGGTTGGTGCCTCAGCCGATTCGGTCTGGTGCCAGTCGAGCCCGTCAGGGCGTCGTGCGGTCAGTGGGCCGGCTCGTGCACCGGTGAAAGGGCCAGACCGGTTCGGCCGCCGCCGGCCGCGTCTGCTCGTACCAGTGCGTGGCCCGCAGTACCGCCAGATCCTCGAAGCGGCGCCCGGCGATGTGCAGCCCGATAGGGCGCCCGTCGGCGGTGAACCCACAGTTCACCGAGCTGGCCGGCTGCTCAGAGAAGTTGTACGGCGCGGTGAACGCGATGTGATCGAGCGAGGTGGCCGCGTCATCGGTCGGCATCGGCCATTCCGCCGGAAACGCGGCGACCGGCGATACGGGTGAGAGGACCAGGTCGTAGGGTGCGGTGACCGCGACGGTCCTCGCGCGGAGGTCCTGGATGCTCTGATAGCAGCGCACCACCTCGGTACCCGACACCCCTGAACCGGCCAGTACCCAGTCCCGAATGAAGTCGAGCACCATCGCCTGCCGGGCCGGTTCGAGCTGCTCATAGTCGGCGAGGGAGCGCACCCGCAGAAACAGATCGAGATCGGCCAGGTATTTCTCCGTCATCAATGGAGCGATCTCTTCGACGATCGCGCCGGCCGCCTCGAAGAGTTGCACCGCCTGCAGAACGGATGCCGCGATCTCCGGATCGGTCACCATCCCGGCGCCGCCGGCCAGATGAAACCCCACGCGCAGTCCGACCACACCGGCTCCGGCGTAGTGCACGTCGGTCCAGTCCAGGTTCTGCTCTCCCAGGCTGGTGTAGTCGCGCAGATCTGGCCGGGTGAGCACACCCATGAGCAGGGCCGCGTCATCCACTGTTCTGGTGAGTGGCCCGGCCACTCGGCCCATGTAGGGCGGGTCGACGGCGATGCGGCCGAAACTCGGTTTGAGCGTAACGAGCCCGAGCCAGGTGGCCGGCAGCCGCAGGGACCCACCGATGTCGGAGCCGATGTGCAGCGGGCCGATTCCGGCGGCGGCAGCAGCGCCCGCCCCGGCGCTCGACCCGCCGACCGTCCACGCCGGGTTCCACGGGCTGCGGGTGATTCCGTGCAGGCTCGACACGCCGGAGGAGAGCATGCCATAGTCCGGCATGACCGTGACACCGAAGATGACGCCGCCAGCCTCCCGAATGCGGGCAGCGCTCGGCCCGTCGGTGGGCGCGACGGGCGCGTCGAATTTGGCGGCGGTGCCGGAGGGTTGGCCGAAGCCACGAACAGCCACGTTTTCCTTGATGCTGGTCGGCACGCCGTCGATCGTCCCAAGCGGAGTTCCGGCGGTCCAGCGGCGTTCGCTGGCTGCGGCCGCTTCGAGCGCTCCAATCCGGTCGAGGCCCCAGAAACAGTTCAGCTCGGGCTGCAGTTGCTCGGCCTTGTCGAGGACCGCGGCCGTTACATCCACCGGGGAGAGGTCACCACTGGCGTAGCGTGCAACGAGCTCCGTCGCCGGCAGGTATTCGATGGGCACGGTCTCGGTCATGGCGGCAAGTCCAATGGGGCGGGTGCGGTGGGGCGGGCGGCATCAGGCGGTGACGCGACGGGCCAGCTCGTCCAGTGACGGCGTCGCGCTGACCAGCTGGCGCGTATACGGGTGCAGGGGGTGGTCGTAGACGTTGTCGGTGGGTCCGCATTCGACAATGCGTCCGTCGGAGATGACGGCCACGGTGTCGCACAGGTGACGAATGACTCCGAGGTCATGGGAGACAAACACGAGCGTGAGCTGATATTCGTCGACCAGGTCGGCGAGCACGTTCAGCACCTGTGCCCGCACCGACACGTCGAGGGCGCTGACCGCTTCGTCCGCCACCAGAACTCGCGGCCGGGTGATGAGCGCCCGCGCAATCGAGATGCGTTGCCGTTGGCCGCCGGAGAACTGGTGCGGATGCCGGTCCATCACGTCGGCGTCGAGCCCGACGGCGGCCAGCTGCGCTTCAACCCGGGCTCGGGCCTCGGCCCGACTGACGTGACGCAAGGGTTCGGCGACGATGTCGCGCACCGTCATGCGCGGGTCCAGTGACCCCATCGGGTCCTGAAACACGATCTGCACCTGACTGCGAAAATCACGCAATTGCCGTTCCGCGGCGATATCGATTCGTTGACCGAGTACGTCGATCGTGCCGGAACTCGGCTGGTCCAGGGCGCAGAGGATGCGCATGAGCGTGGATTTACCGGAACCGGATTCGCCCACGACGCCGAACCGTTGCCCCTCGGCCACATCGAAGGACACGTCGCGCAGGCCGTGCACGATCGGTGCTGGGGAGAACAGGCCGCCGCCGCGCCGACGGTACTGCCGGCTCAGGTCGCGCACGCGAATGACGGGTGCACCGGCCACCTCGTTAAAAATCACCGGCGGGCCGCCGGGTTCGAGCCGCTGGTGTGCGGCCCGGTGAGCCGGCAGCATCGGCGGCGGCGCATCCGCTTCGACCCGGCGGGGTGCCGCTGCGGCGGCGGGTACGAACGGGGTCGCGACGACGGGCATCGACACGGTGTGAAGCCGGCCACGGTCGTCGACCCAGGAGAGATCGGACGCCGCGATGAGGTTTTTGGTATACGGATGCTGCGGCGCGGTCAACACGCGTCCGACCGGTCCATCCTCGACAATGTTGCCCTGGTACATGACCAGCACCCGCTGGCATACCTCCGCGACCACCGCGATGTCGTGGGTGATCAACATGAGCGCGGTGCCGCGGTCGGCCACGAGGTTTCCGATCAGTTTTAGTACCCCGGCCTGCACGGTGACGTCGAGCGCCGTGGTCGGTTCGTCGCAGAGCAACAGCTGGGGGTCGTTGGCCATCGCCATGGCGAGCATGACACGCTGGCGTTGCCCGCCGGAGAGCTGGTGCGGAAACGCGAGGGCCGCCTCGGTGGGGTTGGGCAGTTTGACCTGCGCCAGCAGGTCGACGGCGCGTTCCCGGGCCTGGCGCCGACCCTTCTCGGTGCGGTGCACCATCATAATTTCGGCCACCTGGGCTCCGACCCGCATGAGCGGATTCAGGGCGGTCATCGGCTCTTGAAACACCATCGCCATGGTGCTGCCACGTAACTGATTCAGGCGACGCTCGGCCGCGGTGAGCAGATCGGTATCGAGACCGTTCAGGCGCACGGTGCCGGTGGCCCTGAGAGTTTCCGGCAGCAGCCCCATGACGGATATCGCGGTGAGCGACTTTCCCGAGCCTGATTCCCCGATCAGGCCGACGCGTTCGCCGGCCGCGATGTCGAAACTGATGCCGTGCAGCAGCTCGACGAAGGGCGAACCGACCCGCAGGTCTCGCACGCTGAGAGTCGATGTTGGTGTGATCGAGGTCATCGTTTCACCTGCATTTTGGGGTCGAAGCGATCGCGGAGGCCGTCACCGAGCAGGTTGAAGCCGAGCACCGCGATGGCAATGGCGATTCCCGGCCACACGATCAGCAGCGGCTCGATGAACAAGTAGCCCTGGGCATCCTGCAGCATGCGCCCCCAGGACGGTGTGGGGGGTGGCGTGCCGAGACCCAAGTATGAGAGGGCGGCCTCGGCCAGGACCGCGATGCCGAACGAGACCGAGGCCTGCACGATGAGCATGCCGCTGATGTTGGGCAGAATGTGCCGCACTCCGATGAACACGCCGCTCTTGCCCGAGGCGCGGGCCGCCTGCACGAATTCACGGCTCATGATCTGCATGGTTCCGCTGCGGGCGATGAGCGCGAATGCGGGTGCCGTTCCGATTCCGAGTGCCACCATCGCGGTGACCGTGCCGGCCCCGAAGATGGCGCCGAAGATGATCGCGAGCAGCAGGGCGGGAAAGGCGAGTGATATGTCGTTGCCGCGCATCATGAACTGGTCCCGTCGGCCCGGGTTCATGCCGGCGACGATGCCGAAGGGCACACCAAGCACGGCCGCGATGCCGACCGCGACGGTTCCCACGAGCAGCGAGATTTGGGCACCGCGCAGGATGGAACTGAACACGTCTCGCCCGAAGCTGTCGGTGCCCAGGAGGTGTTCCGAGCCGGGTGGCCGCAGGATGGAATCTGAGAAGACCCCCTCCGGGTCGAACGGCGTCCACCACAGCGAGACGACGGCAGCCAGCACGACGAGGCCGATGAGTACGAGGCCGGCCCCCAGCGTTGCCCTGCCATTCCCGCGGCTGGCCGTTCGGCGAGGCCGTGGCCCGGTCGCGGCGAGAGCCTGGGGATCGATAGCGCTCATGAGGCACTCCGAAGCCGGGGATCGATCAGCGTGAAGGCGAGATCGACGAGAAAGTTCAGCACCAGCACGAACACGACGAGCACGAGCACGATGCCCTGCACGGCGGGCAGGTCACGCAGGGCGACCTTGTCGAGCAGCAGGCTGCCGAGGCCGGGAATGCTGAACACCCGCTCGATCACGACGGCGCCGACCAGGAGGGTGGCGATCTGCAGACCGAGCACGGTCATCACCGGAACGGCAGCGTTCCGCAGTCCGTGCCGGAACAGCGCCCGTCCCGCGCCGAGGCCCTTGGCCCGGGCGGTGCGGATGAAGTCTTCCCGCATGACTTCCAGGACTGACGATCGCACGTAGCGGCTGAGTACGGCGCCCTGCACGCTGCCGAGGGCGATTGCGGGCAGGATGAGGTGCTCAAGGAATCCCCCGAAGTCGTCACCCGGGTCGACCCAGCCGCCCGCCGGGAGCCAGCGCAGCGTCACGGCGAAGACGGTGACGAGCAGCATACCGGCCAAAAAGCCGGGCACGGCAACACCGATCTGGCTGATGCCCGACAAAATCACGCCGTCGGGCTTTCGATGCCTGACCGCGGTCAGGATTCCGAACGGGATCGCGAAGAGCAGGGCCAGCACGACGCTGGTCAGCACGAGAATCACCGTGATGCCGAGGGCATCCGCTATGTCGGGGCCGATCGCCTGACGCGACACGGTGGAGGTACCGAAGTCACCGACGAGTACGTGCCCAAACCAGTCCAGATAGCGCACGACCGCGGGTCGGTCGAGTCCCATGGCCGTGGCCTGCTCGGCAACATCCGCTTCAGTGGCCTGAACCCCCAGGGCGATGCGTGCAGCGTTGCCGGGCAGGATCGACAGCATCAGGAATGTCACGATCGAGGCCACGACGACCGTGGTGGCGAACACGCCGATGCGTCGTAGAACCACAAGCGCCATAACGGGACTTTCCTCTGACTGATTTACGGTTGGTACGACGCTCGACACTGGCGCGCCAACCGCTTGAACAACAACAACCGTACGCGCGCCGGCTCCGACTTCCCTATCGTGCGATGGTCGACAGATCCAGCGCGAGGCTCGGGGTGTTCTTGGGAACGCCGAGCAGGTCGGCGTCGGCAAGGGAGATGGCCGGCTGAAGGTAGAGCCAATCGGCGGCGGCTTCATCGGCCATGGTGGTCGTGGCCTCCTTCATCAGTTCGATGTAAGCGGTCGGGTCGGCGGCATCCGCTTCAGCGAACGTCGCCATCACCTCGGGAGAGTCGTAACCCGCGTAGTAGGTGGGCGCGGCGAAAGCCGTCACGTCGCGCGGCTCGCTGTGCATGATGAGCGACATGTCGTAGTCGTGGTTGGAGAAGACCTCATCGAGCCAGACAGCTGGAAATTCGAGGGCCGTCACGTTGGCGGTGATGCCCACCTTGGATAACTGGTCCTTGACGACCTGAGCGCCGGCCACGGCGTAGGGAAGGTTGGGTATTTTGAACGACACGGTCAGGTCGCTGACGCCGGCCGCGTCGAGAAGCTCGGTGGCCTTGTCGGGGTCGTGCGGGTAGAGATCGGCCAGGCTGGCGTCGTACCAGGGGTCGGTCGGCGCCACCATGGAGCCGATCAGCAGACCGTAGCCGCTGTTCGCCGTGTCCATCACGGCCTGACGGTCGATCGCGTACATGACGGCCTGCCGCACACGAACGTCGCTGAACGCATCGCTGGCGTTGTTCATCGACAAGGTGACCTCACCGGTGCTGGCGCCCTCCAGCACCTGGAAGTCGGCGTTGGACTTGAACTGGTCGACAAGCTGGAACTGCGAGATACCCGAGATGAGGTTGATATCGCCGCTGAGCAGGGCGTTGGTCTGCGCGGTCGCATCGGTGAAGTAGCGCAGCGTCACATCCGTCATATACGGGGCCTCGCCCCAGTAGTCGGCGTTGGCTGAGAGAACGAGGCTTTCTCCGGTTTTGAAGGAGCTGACCGTATACGGTCCGGTACCGACCGCAGCGGTGGCGAGGTCGGCGATACCGGATTCGGTGAACATGGTGCCGACCGGACCGCTCATGTTGAACAGCCAGCTGTTGCTCGGCTTCGACAGGGTAATGCGAGCCTCGGTGTCACTGACGGCCTCGATAGCGGCAATCGGGTCGAGGTAGGCGGGACCGTTGGCGGTCCAGTTATCCTTGACACGTTCGAGACTGAACTTGACGCTGTCGGCGGTGAACGGTGACCCGTCGGAGAAGGTCACGCCCGCGTTGAGTTGAAAGTCGTAGACCAGCCCGTCGTCGCTGACCGTCCACGACTTGGCGAGCAGGGGAATGACCGTACCGTCGTTGTCGAGTTTCACCAGCCCCTCGTAGACGTTGTAGAGGAGCGCCTGCGGGATCGCGGCACCGGCGGTCGTGGTGTAGTCGAGGTTGCCGGGAGTAGCCAGCAGGCCCACGGTCAACGAGGTGTCGGGTTCTCCCTCGACGTTTGTTGACCCGGTGGAACAGCCGACCAGGGCCATGGATGCAACCATGACCGTGGCGAAGCTGGCGATCATTCTTCGCCGGGTGCGTGCCCTCATAGGAACGTGCCCCTCTGGTTCGGCTGGCCCGACGAAGATCGGCCAGAAATGCTGTCAGAAAGTGTGTGAGAAATACTGCGGAAATGTACTGTCCACACCGATGAAATATATGGTCAGACCAGTACACTCTGTACCAATGTCAGCTTTACATGCAGATCTCAGATCGTCAAGATCGACCCCGATATTGACACTGGGTCGCAACCTCGAGGAAGTGCAGATGACCCACAAAGCCGCATTTACCGCCGTCAAAACCGTGAAAGCCTACGAACGCGTCGTCGAGCAGATCGAAGGCGCCATCAGCACGCGGGAACTGCGCCCCGGCGATCGCCTGCCGAGCGAGCGCGAACTGATGCTGACTTTCGAGGTGAGCCGGTCGACCATTCGTGAGGCCTTGCGCGTTCTCGAGAGCACCGGACTGGTACGCTCGCGCCCTGGAGATCCGCGCGGACCCGAAGTTCTGCAAGCCTCGCCGGCCATCCTGACCAAAACCGTCAACCGTCTCGTGCGCCTGGAAACCATCGCCCTGGAAGAGCTTGTGGAGTTTCGCATCATGTTGGAGGGCGCCGCCTGCACCCTGGCCGCGCAGCACCGCACCGAGGACCAGCTGCAGACGATGCGTGCCGCCGTTGACGCGATGCGGGCTGAAGTGAAGCACGGACCGATCGCGTTTAGCCGAGCGGATGTCGCCTTTCACGTGAGTGTGTGGGAGGCCAGCCACAATCAACTCATTCAGATCTGCGGCGAGGCGGCCCGCGGCGCCCTCATCGACATGGTCGCCGAGGAACTCGATCGTGCGCCCAACTCCCAGGCCAAGATGGAACTGTCTCTGGCCCACGATCGCGAGATCCTGGGCGCGATCTCGGCGGGCGACGGACCAACCGCCGGACGGTTGGCCCGGTCCTTCGTCATCGAGTACTACGGCGACATCATGTCGCTGAAGAACCGGGCTGCGCTGGGTGCCGCTGACGACGTGGCTCTGTCGTAAACCCCGGTTCAGAGCGCTTTGGCGGCGGCGACGAGCACCTGCGTTAAAGTGGGAACGCCGGCCGCACGAAACACTTCGGTGCCGGCACCGTTGGTAATGATGACCGTTGGGGTGTTGCGGATGAGCAGCGCCTCGGCCTGCTCGGGTTCGCCGGCAACGTCGATTTCGCGCACCGTCGCGCCGGGGACTAACCGTTTCGCCTCGGAGAGGACCGCTCGCGTCTGCATGCACGGTTCGCAGAATGCCGAAGAATACAGTGTGAATTCCATCAAAGCCTCACAGGTCGTGCGTTGAAAATGGTCTCCCTCAAGTTTACAGGCCGTGTGGGAGGCCACCGGTAGACTCAACGTATGACGAACAGCACGACTGGTACAGCACCGACGACCGCTCCCACGACCGCCCCCACGATCTCCGCGACGTCGAAGAGTCCCGACCGCCTGGTCTGGATCGACTGCGAAATGACCGGGCTCGACCTGGACCGCGACGAGCTCGTCGAGATCGCTGTCGTCATCACCGACTACGATCTCAATGTGCTCGATCCCGGCCTGGACATCATCATTAAGCCCAACGACTCGGCCCTCGAGAATATGGGCGAATTCGTACGCAATATGCACACGTCCTCGGGTCTGATCACCGAGATCCCGAACGGCGTCAGCGCCGCCGAGGCAGAGTTTCAGGCTCTCGAATACGTACTGAAGTTCATTCCAGCCGAGCAGAAAGCCCCGCTCGCCGGCAACTCCATTGGCACCGATCGTGCCTTCCTCACCCGCTACATGCCGCGCCTCGACAACCAGCTGCACTACCGCAACGTCGACGTGTCATCGATCAAAGAGCTCGCCCGACGCTGGTACCCACGGGTATACTTCAACGCTCCGGCCAAAGACGGTGGACACCGTGCCCTGGCCGACATTCTCGAGTCGATCCGCGAGCTCGCGTACTACCGACAGACCGTCTTCGTGGCGGACCCCGGGCCGACCAGCGACGAAGCCAAGTCGCACGCCGCGGAAGTCGTGCACTTATTCACCTCCGAGGTGTAATAGGATTGCCAAGTTGCCCCGCATTGTAGACGCGGGGATGCATGGTGGGTATAGCTCAGTTGGCAGAGCGCCTGGTTGTGGTCCAGGAGGTCGCGGGTTCAATCCCCGTTACTCACCCCAATGACAGTCCGCGTGTCCGGCTCCGGCCGCCGTCGGGTCGTCGAGAGTAGGCCGCGATGTTAGACCTGGACGCATCCGAATTTGAGCGACTCGTCGTGGGCGAGCTGGATCTGCTGCCCGATGACATGGTCGACGGGCTCGACAATGTGATCTTCGTGGTCGAAGACCGTCCCGACGACGGCACCCTCGATATTCTGGGCCTGTATGACGGCGTCGCACTCACCGAGCGCGGTCAATACGGCTTTGGCGAGATGCCCGATCGCATTGTGCTGTATCGGGAGCCGCTACTGGCCATCTGTACTAGTCTCGACGACCTGCACGATGAAATTCACATCACCCTGGTTCATGAAATCGCCCATTTCTACGGCATTGATGACGACAGGCTGCACGAACTCGGCTGGAGCTGACCTCGAGCGGTCTAGCCTTGGAGCATGAGTTCCTTCCGTCCCGGCCGTTTCGTCGGCATCCTGGTCGGAACCGTGGTGATTCTCGGAATCGGCGTGTACGGCCCCGCGACATTGCTGGGGCCCCTGCCTGCCGTCACCACCACGACGGTCACTCCCGCCGCGAGTGCCGCCGCACCCACTCCCCCGGCGCTCTCGGCACATGGCGCGAGCGCCATCGCCGTACTCGCTGTCACGACGAGCGATGCTTCCGGCACGACCTCAAACGGCACGACCGGCTCGTCTTCAGCCAGCACGGATTCAACCAGCACCGCGGTTCCGGCGCCGATCGCGGTGGCTGGCACCGCCGAGGCGCTGCCGATGGCATCCATTGCCAAGGTCGTGACCGCACTCGTTGTCCTCGATGCGAAACCAATTGTGGCGGGCGAGACCGGCCCGATTGTCACCCTCACTGCGGCCGATTTTCAGAGCTATCTCGACTATGACAAGGTCGGTGCCCGCTCGGTTGCGGTCTTTGCCGACGAGCAGTGGACTGAGCTGGAGCTGTTGCAGGCGCTATTGCTCGGGTCGAGCAACAATCACGCCGACAGTGTGGCCCGTTGGGCGTTTGGCTCGGTCGACGCCTACGTTGTCGCCGCCAACGCCTGGCTGGCCGACAACGGGCTGACCGGCACCGCTGTCGTTGACGCCACCGGGCTCCACGATGCGAGCGCCGGCACTGCAACGGACCTGGCTCACCTCGCGGGCCTCGCCGCGACCAACCCGGTCGTGTCTGCGATGCTGAGCAGTCCCGCATCCGCTTTGGCAGACCGTCGTGGCGTCGAGAACACCACCTCGTATCTGCCGGAGGAAGGCGTCACGGGCATTTCGCGCAGTTACACGGATGCCGCCGGTATCTGTTTTCTGTTCACCGCGGAGGTCAGTGACGGCGCCTCGAGCTTCACGTTCTCTGGCGCCTTTATCGGTGAACCGACCTACGACGCGCTCACGGCCGACCTGACCGCCCTCATGGCAAGCGCGCGGGCCGGGGTCGGCCCGCTTCCGGTGCTCGCTGCCGGCGATGCCTACGCGACCTTTAAATCAGCGTGGGGTGATGAGGCTACGGCCGTTGTCGGAGTGTCGCGCACTCGTTATGGTTGGCAGGCCGCCGCCCCGGAGGCCGCGACGGTGACACTGAAGAGTTTCACCACGGCCCGCAAGGGCGCAAACGTCGGCCAGGTGCAGCTCACCGTCACTGGCGAGAAGCTCTCGGCCGCACTGAAACTTGACGGGGGCATCGCCGACCCTGGCCCGGGCTGGCGACTGTTGCATCCGATTGTCATGATCACAGCCCTGTTCAGGCAGTAACTCCGACTACAGCGGCTCGACCTCGGTGTCGATCGGGTCGCTCTCACCCTGGTCGAAGGCGTAGCGCACGCGGCGTTGCCCGTTCATGTCTCGTTGGTCTACCTCGTCGTACCAGAAGACTGATTCCAGACCGGCGACGGCCGCCACCATACTAATGCGGGGCGCGTGTTTTCCGCCCACGAGCACCCGGGAATCGATCTGACCCTCCAGGGGTCCGTCAATGAACTCGGCAATATATGTCTCGTTTGCCGAGTCGGCCCCGGTCTGGTCTGCACTTGTCATGCCAACAAACCTAGTCCTCTCCCACGCCTTTTCACGGCAGGTGCGGAACGCAATAGGGCCGCGGCACATTGACGAACCCGCGCTGACGGGCCACGATGGCTCCGTCTGCGGGCAGTATCCCGGCTGCCGCGATGTCGGCAAACAAATTGGAGATCACTGATGCTCTCGCACTTCTCAGTACCCGCAGGAGCGTCTCGCCCACCACGGCTGCGATCGCTCGTCGTTGCTGCGAGCACCGCCGCACTCGTCGTCGCGTCTCTCGCTGGCACTGCTGGCGTGGCCTCGGCTGCGCCTCCGCCGAGCAGCGCGCACAGCGCTGTGACGTCCAACCCTGATTTCACGGCCAACACCGGTTTTGTGCGGCAGCTGTCCACCAGGTCCGGTGACTCGGCCCAGCGCCAGATTCCCGTCGGGCCGACGACTACGAAGATTGAAATCTCGGTGGCACAGATGCCCCCCGCGAACGTCACCTGCAGTTTCCGTGCAGACGGAAGCTCACTCGCCCGACGCACCTGGACACCGGCACAGTGGTCAGCATCCGGAACACGCTCCCTCACGTTTGCGGCCGGATCAGTGAGCATGTCTTCTGGGGCACCCTACTACTTGGTCTGCAACTCTGGCTCGGTCGAGTCGACGTATGGGCGTGCGGAATGGTCGTTCACGGCGACAGCCGGTGCCCCCCCGACTGTTCGGGTGAGCAACGCCGACCGGACGCTCGTGGCCGCGACCGTCACTCGTCTCTACGATGCTGATGAAAGTGCGGGGACCACCGTGCAGGCTGGACTGCGCTTTCGTGTGATCGGTGCGCCGGGAACGTGGCCGGTTCCGAGCGGGTCAGAAACCGTTGTCTCCTTCGTCAGTCTCACCAGCAGCGATCTGCGCGCCGATTCCGCGTTCGTCGGCTCGGCGACGGTATCGTCGAACGGTTCGTCACTGAGCTTCGTCATTCCGACCGACCTCGGCGCGCTGTTCTACGACGGTGAAGATGTGCTGGTCCGGGTGTCGGCCGACCGAACCTCGCCAGGCTCGTTAACGACTCCCGAGCGCACCATCGCGTCCGAGTGGCGCACGACGGTCAAGATCACGTCGACCGGCGTGAACACGACGACGCGCGTGAACCTCAGCAGCAGCGTCGCGCTTTCGACCCAGCGGGTCAGGGCCACGGCCACCGTGGTCACCACGGTTCCCATTGCGCCAGAAGTCCCATTGGCCGAAGTCACGTTCAAGGTCGATGGTCGAGCGGTCGGCACCAAGTCGTTCGTGATCGGGGGTACCAAACCCTCTATCCTGCTACCCCTACTCGCCCCTGGTCCACATCGAGTGACCGCAGAATACTCCGGTGGTTTCAACTCGAAACCCTCTACCAGCCCGGCCGTCACGCTGGTCGTCAAGTAAGCGCCGGATCGGCCCCCAGGTGAATGGTTGTCCACTGTCTGGGGGTCTCCCGCACGACATAGGCCTTCCACTGCTCCTGCCATTCGTCCCAGTGCGGTCGATACATTTCGCCGTCCCGGTCGAGGGCACGACGTTTACGCAGCGTGTCGTCGGCGTCGATCCAGACGCTCACATCACTCATGGCCTCATGGGCGGAAGCCAGCGCGCCGCAGCCTTCCACGATGAGCGGACCCTCCGGCTCGACCCGGTTCCACTCGGCCGACTCGCGTTCGTCTCACTGACTCCAGAACCGGATCTGGCTTCTTGGTATTTATTGCGCCATAGTGGGGCCACCGAGCTCTTCCGTGCTCGCCATCGATCGGCGTGTGATGCAACGACGCAACATGATCTTTGTCTTGTCCACAGCTGTTGCGGTCGCGCTGACTGTCGAGTGCGGCCGAGGCCTGTAGGCCGGGTAACGGATGACCGTCACGGAGATCATAGCCAGCCTCGGCCCCCTTATCCTATTCGTCCTCATCGTATTTCTTGGCGTCGACTTATCGAAGCAATTTCCTAAGAAAAAGGGGCGCAGACCGGAACGGTGGCGAGTGCTCTTGCTGGTGTGCTTGGTTGTCGCGACGGTGCCTGTACTTGCAAGTCTTATGGGCTAGGGATCTTGCATCGTGAGTCTCAGAAGAATGCCGGGCCAACGCAGCAGTTCCGGCACATTCCAGAACTTTCCACTGGAACTGATTGGTGAGAACGTGGGTGGCCCCAGCCGGGCCTTCACCCGCACCCCGGATGGGCAAGCCCTCAGCACCCGGCTCAGCGGCGGGTCCCGATACTATTACGCCCAGGACAGCCTCGGCTCGGTCGTGGGCGTGTTCGACAGAACCGGCGTGTATCTCGGCGGCTACTCCGACAGCCCCTACGGAGAAACCCGAGCCGTCAGCACCGGAAGCGCCCTGACCACCAACCATCTCCGCTACATCAGCGGCTACGACGACACCGGATCAGGACTCTACAAACTCGGAGCCCGCTACTACGACCCCAGCATCGGCCGATTCACCCAATACGACCCCTCCGGACAAGAAGCCAACCCCTACGCCTACGCCGGCTGCTACCCCATCAACGCCAAAGATCCGTCCGGGCTAGCCTGCGCTGACAATGCTCTGGCCGCGGGGCCGTCTTTGGGAACATCGCGTATGTAGCGGGTGGTATGGGACTCGTTGCCGGAGGGGTCGCTACCGCCTTTACGGGAGGGGCCAGTCTCGCGGCCGGAATCTTCGGAGCAGCAGGGGTAGTGGCTTTTGCCGCGGGGGCGCCTGCGCTACTGATCAGCAACCTATGCCCCTAGGGGCAGGAGAAGGTGAAGCATGCCTCGGAGGCAACTGTTCTTCTATTTCATTGCCCTCGGTGGTGTCGTCTTTGCAGTTTTCATTTCATCCCTCCTGCGCAGGATTCGCGGGTTTCAGCAGCCGGGGGCCGACTGGTCACTCGTGCTCGGGGCTGCGGTGGTCTTACTGGCTGCGGTGATAATCATCCGAAACCGACCGTCAAAGTGGTGACAATTTATTCGGGACGGATGGCAAATTTGATGAGCGCGATCTCCTACTCCTCACACGGTGAAGCCCGATCCACCGGCACCGACCACCTACTCACCGCCGCCGGATGCGAACCCATGAATGCGTCGGACAGTAGGGGGGATAGCGCGTGGCCCTAAACCGAACTTTGTAGGAGGATGAGGATGATTTGGAAGATCTTGTCCGTGGCGGTGTCTGCGGCCATGTCACTCTTGGGCCTATTTATCGGCATCACATCATCGGACGCTGGAAACATCCGCTACGGTTACGTCATCGCGATCATCGGGGGTATTAGTACTCTGCTCTATTCGGTTCAACTTGTCCAGGCCCGGAGAAGGGCAAAGAATAATACTCCAAAGGCCTGATGGCGACGGCGACGCGGTCAGCACACGATTCGCGGGCGGGTCGAAGTACTACTACGCGCTCGACTTCTACGATGGGACGTGCTCATGAATCTGGGACTTTCAAGTATTGGATTTGTAGTGATGCTTGCGGGAACCGTGATGTTTTTGATTGGACAGAGACATCGAAGACGCGAGACAAATCTTAATGTTCTGAGCGCATTTGGAATTATCCTGTTTGTATTAGGGATAGCAACTCTCCAGTTAGGGTTTATCGGACGAAAGTGATTCGGCCGGGACACGCTGGTATAACCCAGCCACGGGGAGCTTGGACCCAACAAGACTTGGCTGCCACGGGGATTACGGACAGCGCTGGTGCAATTGACGCGTGCTCTGGAAGTAGTGGCATTCGTGGGACTCGCGACCCTCTTTCTTACGGTGATCGCAATGACCACGACAATCGGCCGAGAATGACGCTCTAGATTTTTCAATCCGATTCTGATTGTGGGTTTGATTAGCGCCTTAGCGGTGGTATTTTAGATTTTCAGCTGCTGCGTCAATAAAAGGTGCCGTCTAATGAAACAGGAAAATGTATGGATCTGGATTATCAGTATTGCTTTGTTCATACTGGTCGCCGCCGCTGGATTCTTGGGCAAGAATTTGGTCCTAGGAATATTGGCACTCGTCATAGGCGCAGGGTGGTCGATCTACTGGTTCAGAACAAGATTAACAAAGCACTGACCTTTGCCCTGTGTGGTATGAATTGCGGTGCTAAAGCGTCAACCTTTCGTGACCCTCCAGGTGATAGCGTCCAGCTCGGTCACGCGGTGAGGAGAATGGTTGCCCATCGGCGGGGGGTCTCCCGCACGACATAGGCCTTCCACTGCTCCTGCCATTCGTCCCAGTGCGGTCGATACATTTCGCCATCCCGGTCGAGGGCACGGCGTTTGCGGAGCGTGTCGTCGGCGTCGATCCACACGCGCACATCACTCACGGCCTCATGGGCGGAAGCCAGCGCGCCGCAGCCTTCCACGATGAGCGGACGCTCCGGCTCGACCCGGTTCCACTCGGCCGACTCCCCGCGGGCCCAGTCGTAGCGCTGCCACTGCCCGGGTTGGCCGGCGTGACGCGGCACCAGCAGCCGGGCGTGCACCTGCTCGATGGCGGCATCCAACCCCTGCCAGCCCGGGTAGATGTCGTCGAGGCGCACCAGCGTCGGGCGCTGCGGGCCCGGCCAGGTGGCGACGAGCTCGTCAGCAAGCGTACTCTTGCCGGCACCGCTCGGGCCGTCGATGAGTACCACCGCATTCGGTCCGGCAGCAACTACCTCCTGCAGCACGGGTGTCAGCAGGACCGTGACGTGTGGTGCTGGCCCTGCATCGGGGTTCGGCACGACTCGCTGCTGCAGGTTGCTATTAGGCAAGAATGAATCTCCAGGTCTCGGCCCACACTGCGACGCCGATGGCAGTGCCGGCAATCAAGAATCCGATGCCGACGAGAACGGCATCGGCCGCTCGAACCCGGGACGGCCGGGCCCAGGTGCGCGGTTCCTCGCTGCCGAAGCCACGCGCTTCCATGGCCGTGGCGAGTTTGCTGCCTCGACGCACCGAGATCACGAGCAGGGAGAAGGCCGGGCCAAAGAACCGCCGCGTGGCACCGCGCACCCCGCCACCATCGCCGACCCCTCGGGCTCGTCGTGCGAGGGTGAGCGAATGCCAGTCTTCGATGAACATGCCCACGAGCCGCAGCCCGGCCAGGCCGCCGAGCACGAACCTACTCGGCAGGCGGAGCACCTGGGCGAGGCCGTCGGCGAGGTCGGTCGGATCGGTCGTGGCAAGTAGCACGATGCCAGGCAGGCCGATGGCGAGCACCCGCAGCCCGATAGCCAGACCCAGCTGGACTGAACCTTCGGTGACACTGATGAATCCGAATTGCCAGAGCAAGGTGCCGGAGTCTTCGCCGTACAGGATCGTTGTGATCGATGCCATCGGTGCGGCGATCCAGACCGGTGCGGTGCGCAGCCAGAACTGTCGGGCGCTCAGGCCGCACCAGAGCAGTAGCACGGCCTCGAGCAGCAGGGCGACGCCCGCCGACACCCAGTCGATCGAGAGCAGCAGCGCGCAACTCACGATGAGGGCAACGGCGAGCTTGGCCACCGGGTTGAGGCGGCCGACGACGCTCGGGCGGATCGTCGGGGTCAGGAGGCTCACAGTGCTCCCGCCTCGAGCCTGATCGGGTCGGGCGTGCCGAGTCGGTATTCCTCGTCGGCGAGGGCGCTGACGAACTGGGCGTCGTGGGTCACCGCGACGAGGGCGGTTCCCTCGTCGAGGAGCTCGGCCAGAAAAGTCACGAGTTCCTGCCAGGTGCGGGAATCCTGTCCGAAGGTCGGCTCGTCGAGCACGAGCAGGCGGGGGCGGGTTGCGAGCACGGTGGCTACGGACATCCGTCGTTTCTCCCCACCCGACAGGGTGAACGGGTTGGCGTCGGCGAGATGATCCAGTCGCAGCCGGTGCATCAGCTCATCGACGCGGATGTTCTGCTCCGCGACACTCAGACCGAGGGCGCGCGGGCCGATGAGCAGGTCGTCGCGCACGCTAGCGGCCAGGAATTGGTGTTCCGGGTCCTGAAAGACGGTTCCAATTCGGGTGAGCAACTGCTTCGAACGCCACCGGTGCGGCGCGGGTTTGATGCCCGCCGCAAAGCTGTCGCTCGCGCGCAGTGTTCCCCCGGCCGGGGCGAGCAACCCCGCCAGCGTCAGAGCGAGGGTGGATTTGCCGGCTCCGTTTGGCCCGGTCACGACGGTGGCCGTGCCGGCGCACACGTCGAGGGTGATGCCCTCGGCGACAACGGATGCCGTGCGCCGGCCGAACGGAACACGGCCGACCGCGAGCGCCTCGGCCGAGAGCAGCGCCTGCCGATGACTGATCGGGTGGCGCGTCGGAAACCGTGGCGGCAGCGCCGGCACCCAGACACCGGCCTGCGCCAAGCGTTCACCCTGGCTGGACAGGATTTCGCGGGTCGCACCGTCAGCCAGTACGCCGCCAGCCGGATCGAGCACGATGACGCGATCCACGACGTCTTGCCAGACCTCGACTCGGTGCTCGATGACCACAAACGTTGCCCCGGAGTGGTCGAGGGAACGCACGACGGCGTCGCGCACATCGATGACGCCGCCCGGGTCGAGGTTGGCCGTTGGTTCGTCGAGCAGCAGCAGCCCCGGCTGCATAGCGAGCACGCCGGCGAGGGCCAGGCGCTGTTTCTGGCCGCCGCTCAGGCCCGAGGTGGGATGGTCGAGCGGCAGGTTCAGGCCCACCTCGGCCAAGGCGCGTCGCACGCGCGGCCAGATCTCGGCACGCGGTACGGCGAGGTTCTCGCAGCCGAACGCCACGTCGTCTCCGACCCGGGCGAGCACAACCTGAGAATCCGGGTCTTGCAGCACCAAACCGACCCGCCCACGTGCCTCGGCGGCGCGTCGCCCGTCAACGAGTAGACAACCCGTCTCGTCCCCGTCTTCAGCGTCGCCGAGCACCCCGGCCAGCGCGTGTACCAGGGTGCTCTTTCCGGCACCGCTGGCCCCGAGCAGCAGTACCCGCTCGCCGGGCTCAATCTGCAGGTCGAGCCTCGATACCGCCTGGTTATGGCGCCCGGCGTGGCGCCAGCCCCAGTTGCGGGCGCGGATCTGCACGGCTCGGATCTGCGGGCGGCGAGCGGGCGTGAACGAAGAGGGGGGAGGCATCCGCTAGCTGAGCGCGTTGGAGGGCGCTGGCGAACCTTCCCGCCCGGAGGCGAACCGGCCGAGTGCGCCGGTGCGGGCCAGGCCGCGCACGGTGAGCCAGGACAGCAACCCGGCCAGAACGGTGCCCGACACCACAGCGGATACGAAATAGACGGCCTTGTAGCCAAAGTCCAGCGCCGCATAGCTCGTGAAGGTCGTGTCGAGCAGTCCAACGGCCACGCCCGCTCCGGCGCCCGCGAGCAGGGCTACGCCCAGGCGCCAGTTGGCGTACAGGAACAGGGCCAGCACGATCTCCGCGCCGAGACCCTCCACGATGCCCCAGATGAGTGTGGAGAACCCCCACTGGGTGCCGATCAGCATCGACACAACGGCCGCGATGACCTCGGTGTAGAGCGCTGCGCCGGGCTTGCGAATGATGAGGCCGCCGAGCACTCCGGCAAACAGCCAGCCGCCGGCCAGCAGGCCTTCCAGTCCGGGCGTGAACGCGAGGATCGCGCTGAGCGGCGACCAGGCGAGGCCCCAGGCCCAGAAGATGACACCGCTCGCGACGCCGATGACGCTCGCGACGACGATGTCGACGACGCGCCAGCGAAAGTTGCGCGGCGTGCGCTCAGACGTGGGCTGGCCCAGATGTGTGGTTGTAGCGTGCACTGTTCGTGCCCTTTCCGTAGGTGAATACAGGGCACGGGATTGAGAAGCCTCCCTGCGCTGGCATGATCCAGATCAGGTTCGACGGTCGAAGCCTATGCAGCTTCCTCTCAGCCCGGTATACCGGACTCCCGTGATCGCTTCAATACTAGTGCCCCGCCTAGACTGACGGAATGGGGAGCACACTATGAGCGTCGGTATTTTGCTCGTGTTGGCGGCCCTGTATCTTGTGCTCATGCGCCGGTTCATTCTGCGGCGCCGTCGAATCGCGCAGGGCTTGCCCGTGAACGGCCCGTGGCACTGGCCGGCCTGGTTGCGGCCGCGCGTGCCGCACTGGTTGCGGCGTCGTTTCGCGCGCCGCCCGCGCTGGCCGCTGCGCATCCGGCGCGAGCGCAGGCCGCGCCGTACTCGTCTGGGCCCACCTTAGGAAGGCGGGCCCAGGTTCTCTCATGGGCCCACGTTCCGGGCCGGGCCCGGAAACAGCGAAGGGCCCGGTGCAGAGAAGAGCTACTTCTTGAGGGCTCGGATCACTCGCGCGAGGGCGCGACCGGCCACGATCAGGAACGGTACGCCGACGGCGAGCAGCGCGATGACGTTGGGCTCGAAGCGGGCGGTTCCGCCAGACTTCACGTACGCACCGATCGGCACGGTCACTCCGCCGCCGCCACCGCCCGAACCGGCACCATCTTCACCGGCGTCGCCGCCACCGAAGCCGTAGTAGGCAAGCGCCACGGGAACGAGGGTGACGCCGTCGATTTGCACGGGGTCACCGTAGGCCGATTTCACACCGGCGGCACGAAACGTTTCTGCGAGTTTTTCCGGGAGGCTGGTCATTCCAACAGGTTAGCGCGCCCAGGGCTTGAAGAACGAGGCCGGCCGCACGGTTCCCGCCCCGAATCGTTCGGTCACGGAATCAACCGCCAGCTCGGCACTCCGCCAGTCTTCGTCCGGATCCCACAGTCCCACCGATCCCGACGCCGTCCCGAGTTGCTCGGCGCGCACCCCGATCAGGCGCACGCGAATGCCCGAGGCGGCCAGCAGGTCGAAGGCGACGACCGCTTCCTCGTAAATTCGGCGGCCAACGTTGCTGGGTTCGGCGAGAGTGCGCGACCGGGTGACCGTACTGAAGTCGGTGTAACGCAGTTTGAGGGCCACGCGACGCGCCACGAGATCGCTCCGCCGCAGCCGCGCGGCCACGAGGTCGCATTGCCGCAACAATTCGCTGCGCAGCTGGTCGATATCGGTCACATCGTGTTCAAAGGTCACCTCGTGGCCAACGCTCTTCTCCTGGCGCTCGAGGGTCACCGCGCGCGGGTCACGCCCCCACGACAGCTCCAGCAGCTTCTGACCGGATGCCTCCCCCAGCGTCTTCTGCAACACCATGAGCGGGGTGTGCGCAATATCGCCGATGAGCTTCAAGCCCAGGCGGGTCAGCGCCTGCTCGGTGGCCGCTCCCACGCCCCAGAGGGCGGTCACGGGCAGCGGATGCAGAAACGCGATCGTCTCCTCGGCCGGAACGACGAGCAGACCGTTGGGTTTGGCCAGGCCCGAGGCAAGTTTGGCGATGAACTTGGTGGACGCCGCGCCGACCGAGCAGACCAGCCCGGTTTCGGCGAACACCCGTGCGCGAATGAGCTCCCCGATCACGGCCGGTGAACCAAACAGATGCGTCGCGCCAGCCACGTCAAGGAAGGCCTCGTCGATGCCGAGCCGTTCGACGAGCGGAGTGACGTCGTCGAAGATGCTCATGACCCGCGCAGAAAAGTCGCGATACAGCCCCATGTGTGGCTCGAGCACGATCGCGTTCGGGCACTGCCTCAGCGCGAGTGCCATCGGCATGGCTGAGTTCACGCCGTAGCGCCGGGCGATGTAGTTGGCCGCCGTCACAACCGAACGGCCACCACGGTGGCCGACGATCACCGGCTGGTCGACGAATTCGGGGTGGGACAGCAACTCGACCGACACGAAGAATGCGTCGAGGTCGACGTGCAGCACGGTCGCCGAACGGTCATCGACGTCATCCGCCGAGATCTGCCGCCCGCTGCCGTCCTGTCTGCCCACCGAAAAACCCTAACCCGATCCCACGCCTGGGCACTACCGCAGTTACGAAAAGCTAGCGCACGACTTTTTCTGCGCCGGCGATGCGCTGCGCGAAGTAGATGGGAATGATCGAGACGAGCACAAGCACAACGGCGATGACGTTGACGACCGGCGCCTGGTTGGGCCGGAACAGGTTGTCCAGAATCCACAGCGGCAGCGTCTTCACGCTCGACCCAGCCGTGAACGTCGTCACGATGATCTCGTCGAAGCTCAGGGCGAAGGCGAGCAGGCCGCCGGCGAACAGCGCCGACCGCAATTGCGGAAAGGTCACCAGGCGAAACGTTGTCCAGATGCCGGCGCCGAGGTCGGAGGAGGCATCTTCGAGACTCGTACCGAGCCGCCGCAGCCGGGCGATCACGTTGTTGAACACGGTCACGATGCAGAACGTCGCGTGGGCGATGATGAGTGTCAGAATCGACAGCTGCACGCCGAGACCGGTGCGAAAGGCGTTGTTCAGGGCGATGCCGGTCACAATGCCGGGCAACGCGATCGGCAGAATGACCAGCAGGCTGATGGCATCCCGCCCGAAGAATTCGAAGCGTTGCAGCCCGAGCGAGATGAGGGTGCCGAGAACGAGCGCCACCGCCGTCGACGCGAGCGCCACCTGCAGGCTGGTTAGCACCGCGTCGAGGGCTCCGTCGCTCTGGAACGCCTTCGCCCACCATCCGAGGGTGAAGCCCGGTGGCGGCCAGGTGAGGTTCTGGCTGGTGCTGAACGAGTTCACGAACACCACGAGCAGCGGCAGGTAGATCAGGGCCAACACCACGGCCGTGATCGCCGCGAGCAGGCCTCGGGCCGAGCGACTCAAACGCATAACAGACTCCTACAGGTTGTTGAGCGCGCCCGTGCGCCGCACGGCGGCGAGGTAGGCGAAGATGATCAGAATGGGAACAAGCGCAATCGCGGCCGCGAGTGGCAGGTTGTTCGCCGCCCCGACATTGGTATAAACGAGGTTGCCGAGCATCTGGTTGGCCCCGCCGACGATATTGACGGTGATGTAGTCGCCAAGGGAGAGCGAGAAGCTGAAGATCGACCCGGCGATGATGGCCGGCCAGATCATCGGCAACACCACCAGGCGCAGGGTCGACCAGGTGCCACCACCAAGATCACCGGATGCCTCCAGCAACGAATCCGGCACCCGCTCCAGTCCCGCGTAGATCGGCAGAATGACATACGGTAACCACAGGTATGACAGCGTGATGATCGTTGCCGGCAGGCCGTAGCCGGGACTGTGACCGCCGAACGGTGACACGAGCCATTCAAAGATTCCGCCCTGGGAGAGCACCGAGCGCCAGGCGTACGCCTTGACGAGATAGCTCGCCCAGAGCGGCATCAGAATCGCGATGACGAGTATGCGCTGGGCCCGCGGGCTGGCAACCTTCGCCATGTAGAACGCGATCGGCAGGGCAATCACGATGTCGATGATGGTGACCAGAAGCGCGACGCCCAGCGTACGCAGCGTCACGGTTTGGTAGAGCGAACCCGTCAACACCGCCACGATGTTGTCGACGGTCCAGGTCTGCGAAATCTGCCCGGTGAACGAGTCGACCGTCCACAGGGCGGTGATCAGCAGCGCGGCGAGGGCTGCGATATAGACCAGGCCCAGCCAAAACAGAGGTGCGCCAAGCAGCAGCGACAGCCGCAGGCGCGGGTGCCGGCTGAGAAAAACCGAGCCCCGCCGGGCGATGGTGCCCTGCCGTAGAGGCACCACCGCCCGGCGAGTGGGTGGCGCAGACGCGTCAACCATCATGTTTTATCCTTCTGCCTGACTCGAGCAGGCGGTTCAGCCCTTGATCTCCTGCCAGGCCGTGGTCCAGTCGGAGTAGTCGGTGCACGTGACATCGGTGCGACCGTCGAGGCACTTCGCGATCGGTGTCGACCAGTACCAGATCTGGGCCGCGTAGTCGGCGTCGCCGGCGTGGAAGCTGGCACAGTGGTCAGGGTTGACCGTGAAGTCGCAGGCTCCGGCGTTGGAGGGCGCCTCACCGAAGTACTCGGTGGCTTGGGCGTTGGCCTCGGGGCTCGCGATGTAGTCCAGCCAGGCGTAGGCGCAGTTGGGGCTCTTCGCGTTGGCGGCGATCATCCAGGTGTCCGACCAGCCGGTCGCACCCTCGTCGGGCAGGACGACCTCGGCCGGGGTGCCCTCGGCGAGGCTGTTGCGGATGACCTGCCAGGTGGTGCCGACGACGGTGTCGCCGGTTTCGAAGGCCTGCACCGCCTTGAGGTAGTCCGACCAGTACTCGCCGATGTTGATCCGCTGGTTCTTGAACAGGTCGACGGATGCCGCCAGTTGCGTTTTGTCGAGCGCATACGGGTTCGTGATACCCAACTCGGGCTGGTGCGCCATGAGATACACCGCCGCATCCGCTATCGAAATCGGCGAATCGTAGGCGGTCACCGCGCCCTTGTAGTCGGACGACTTATCGAAGACAACATTCCACGACGTGGGTGCCGGGGTGACGACCTCCGTGTTGTACATGAGCAGGTTGGCACCGTAGCCGTGCGGAATTCCGTAGGAGACACCGTCGACGCTGTTCCAGGACTGCATCTTCAGAAAGTCGAAGATGCCGTCGTAGTTGGGAATGAGGTCGGTGTTGACCGGGGCCACGTCACCGGCGGCGACGAGCCGCAGCGAGGCGTCGCCGGAGGCAGCGACAACGTCGTAATCACCGGTCTTCATCAGACTGAATGCTTCGTCGGAGGTGCCGTAGGTCTTGCTGGTGACGGTGCAGCCCGTCTGCTCTTCGAAGGCGCTGACCCAGTCCACGGTGGGGTCATTGCTGCCGTCTTCGACGTAGCCGGGCCAGGCCAGCAGCGAGACGCTGCCTTCCATATCGCCCAGTTCGGTCTGCGCCGTCGTCGGTGCAGCCGTGCCGCCGCCCTGGCTGGTGCCGCAGGCGGTGAGCAGGAGGGCAACCGACGCGATCGCGACGCCGGTGAGGGCGACGGATGTTGGGCGTGCAGAAATACGTTTCATGACTTTCTCCATTCGTGAAATCGGTCAGGGGTGCGGAGCCAAGATTGCGGGTGCGGGTGCGGGTGCGGACAGGGTGACGATGTCGGAGTTGTTCCAGCCGATAGTGACGCGCACGCCGCGTTCGGTGGTCGCCACGCGGTGCGCATCGTTCTGTTCGAGCACCACGACGCGTGTTCCGGCATCCAGATCGACGATGAGCTGGGTACTGCTGCCGACGTAGATGACCTCGGCGAGCGTGCCGGCCGCGGTGCAATCAGCGGCGAGGGGCCGGTTCTCGGTGGTGACGCTGACCTTTTCGGGACGTACCGAGTGGGTGCCAGCCCGGCCGAGGAGTGCGTGCGACACGGTGTCGTCGAAGATGTTGGAGGTGCCCACGAACGCGGCCACGAACGGTGAGGAGGGTCGTTCGTAGATTTCAGCCGGGGTGCCGAGCTGTTCGATCTTTCCCTCGTTGAAGACCGCGATACGGTCACTGAGGGTGAGGGCTTCCTGCTGGTCGTGGGTGACGAAGATGAACGTGATGCCGAGATTGCGCTGCAGTTCTTTGAGTTCGACCTGCATCTGTTCGCGCAGCTTGAGGTCGAGGGCGCCGAGCGGTTCATCGAGCAGCAATACCTTGGGTTGCACGACCGTGGCGCGGGCCAGGGCGACCCGCTGGCGTTGACCGCCGGAGAGCTGGCTCGGCTTGCGATCGACGAAACTGCCCAGGCGCACGGTGTCGAGGGCTTGCCGAGCTTGTTCGTACCTGGCCCGTTTGGAGACGCCGCGCACCCGCAGCCCGTAGGCAACGTTGTCGAGCACACTCATGTGCGGAAACAGGGCGTAGTCCTGAAACACGGTGTTGACGTCGCGGTCGAACGGCGCCCGGTCGGTGACGTCCTGGCCGAGCAGCGAAATCGTTCCGCTGGTTGGTTTCTCGAAGCCGGCGATCAGGCGCAACACCGTGGTCTTGCCCGATCCGGACGGGCCGAGCATGGAGAAGAACTCCCCCTCGACAATGTCGAGGTCGACGCCATCGACGGCATTGACGTTGCCGAAACTCTTGGTCAGGCCGGTCAAACGGATGGCGGGCTGCGCACCGGTCACAATCTCTCCCTGCTCATTGGGCTGGCCTGCTCATTCAACGGCTCCCTGCTCATTCAACGGCTCCCTGCTCACTCACAGGCTCCCTGCTCACTCACAGGCTAATCATATGGAGTTAGATGTCATGAAGGTATGCCGAGATGTTACGGTCGTGTCACAACCTGAAAAGAGCCGCCCATGCCGCAGTCCATCCGCGTCGGATCGGGAACGCGCGCGGCTATTTTCGCTCCACTCGACGGTGTGGGCCGCGCCGAACTGGTATTGCAGCGCCTGACCGACGCGATCGTGCTCGGGGTGCTGCACGATGGCGAACGGCTGCCGAGCGAGGCCGAACTGGCCCGTCAGCTCGGCGTTGCCACCGTTACCGCGCGTGAAGCCCTCGAGATTCTGCGCCGTAACAAGCTCGTGCACACCAAGCGCGGGCGCGATGGCGGCAGTTTTGTCACCTTCGCCGGCCGGGGCGTGAACGACCTGCAGGACGAACGCCTGTTGGCCTGGTCCCGGGTGCAGGTGCGCGATCTGGGCGTTCATTATTCCGCGATCGCCGGCCTGGCCGCCGAACTTGCCGCCGACCGGGCCAGTGCGGCGGACATGGATAATCTCGAGCGCATCCTCGACCGCACCGACGCCGCCACAGCGGCTGCCGCGCGCCGCGGACAGGGCACCTTTCGTCTCGAAGTGGCCGCGCTCAGCCAGTCTGCCCGACTCGTGCGCGAAGAGTTGCGATTGCAGGCCGAATTCGGTTCCCTGCTGTGGCTCAGCCTGCGCGAACCGCTTCGACGGGAACGCTGCCGGGCGGTACAGCGCGAGACGGTCGCCGCGCTGGCCGCCGAGGACGGCGCCCGGGCTCGCCAACTCACCGTCACGCAGATCACCGAGTCCATCGAGTGGCTCATCGAAGCGAAATCACTTTTGGAACAGAAGGGCATGTCAACGATGACAGGCATCACGACGACAGCGAACATCATCGCGCCGCTACCCACGGGCGCGCACGCATGAGCCCGGAGACGATCACTCCCGATCAGAAGATACCCCCCACCAACGCCTGCGCCCTGTCCATTGCCGCTGTCTTCGACCCGGTCTTCACTCGTTTAGAACGCTGCGCAGATCTGGTGGAACGCTACGCCGCGCGTCCCAACAGCGTCGCCGACCGCGCCGAACTCGATTCCGTGGTGGAAACGGAGGTGCGCCGCCAGTTCGCCGACTCCACTGGCATGGTCATCGGGGCCGGTTTTGTGTCCGCGCCGCACTTTCTGGGCTGGCATCTGGCCTGGTGGCTGAGTGGGCAGAACCCGGCGTCGTCGGAGCTGCCGGCGACCGGCATCCGTCATCTGGAAACGGTCGAAGACCCCCGCGATGAGAGTTTTCGCGATTACACGGCTCTGGAATGGTGGCGGGTTCCCGTACAGACCGGGCGCCGGCACATTACCGGCCCCTACGTCGACTACTTGTGCACCGATGAGTACACGCTGACGCTCACCCTGCCGGTGTATCGAGACGGTACCGACCTGATCGGGGTCGTCGGAATCGACCTCTCGGTCGATGAGATCGAACGGGGCCTCGTGCCACGCCTGTGCGCCGGCGGTGTTCCAGTGACGATCATCAACGCCAGTGGTCGGGTGGTCGTCTCGACCGACACCCACCTCGCGACCGGCGCGCTGCTCCGCCTGCCCGGTTTGTCCGAGCGCCTGAGCGAGGTCGCGACATCCGCGCCGGTCCTGCTGGTCAATGGGGCACACACGTTCCAGTGGTGCGGCCAGACCGGTCTCGCCGTCGTCGCCGGACTGTCTCCAACGGGCGACTAGCCGATCGTGGTACCGAAGACCAGCCCGAGCAGGTAGGTGACTGCGGCCGCGCCAAGACCGATAACAAGTTGCCGCACGGCGCGCTTCAGCGGTGGGCCTCCGGAGAGCAGGCCCACGACAGCACCGGTGGCGAGCAGCGCGACACCCACCAGAACGGTTGCAACGATGATGGCCGCATAGCCGCTCATACCGAACAGGTAGGGCAGCACCGGCAGCAGCGCGCCCGACGCGAAGAAGCAGAAGCTCGACAGTGCGGCGCCGGTTCCGGTGCCGATGGCCTCGTGCTCGTCGGGCTCCGGAGCCTGCTTGCTGACCGCGAAGATCGGTCCGGTCGCCGCGTAGGCGGTGGCCAGTACCCCGCGGGCGTAGGTCTCTGCCTCGGCTTCGGACATGCCGCGGGCCCGATAGACCAGGGTCAATTCGTTGGCGGCGAGGTCGAGGTGCGAGAGCACGCTCTTGGCCGGGGCAGCTGGCGTGGAGGCTTCGAGTAGTTCGCGCTGGGAGCGCACCGAGACGTATTCTCCGGCGCCCATGGAGAGCGCTCCGGCCAGCAGCCCGGCGATGCCGGTGAACAGAATCGTCGCGGCCGGCACCCCGGTCGCGCCGATCCCGAGTACGAGGGCGAGATTGCTCACGAGCCCGTCGTTGACACCGAACACGGCGGCCCGAAAGGTGCCGGACAAGCGTTTGCGGCCGCGCGCTGCGAGGCCGCGCACGACCTCTTCGTGCACGGTTTCGTCGGCGGCCATGGCGTTGGTCGCGTCGGCATCCCCGTCGTAGGGCGAGCGCCCCTCAGCCCGCTGGGCGAGGGCGAGCACGAACACCGAACCGAAGCGGCGGGCGAGCAGTCCAAGAAATCGGGTGCGCAGGGCGCCGCGTCTGGCTGCGCCGATGTCGCTGCCCAGCAGTTGGCGCCAGTGTTCTTCGTGACGGCCTTCGGCGTCGGCGAGGGCGAGCAAGATCTGGCGCTCTTCACCGGCACGACGATTCGCGAGATCGCGATACACCGCGGCTTCGGCCTGTTCGTCGGCCAGGTACTGCCGCCACCGACGGATGTCGCGCGTCGACGGGGCGCGCCCGTCGCGCTCCGGAGTGATCGCGTTCACGCCTCCGGCGCCGCTTCCAGAAAGCTTTGCGGAATACGGGCGGAGTCGTGCGGGCCGGATCCGTCGAGACCTAAAAACGGTTCCTCGAACCGAACGATCCAGAACTTCTGCCGCACCGCGGTCGGCGCGTAGAGCCCCGCCCCCTCCGACTCGCCCGCCGCCACGATCACGCCGATCGGGTCATCGATCAGCGACTGGGGAAAACGGGTGCGGTCGAGGTGCACGATCACCTGCACGCCCACCCCGAATGCTGCGCCCTGAGTTGTCACTGCGCTACTCGATCGTCGCGGCACGTTCGAGCACGAGTTCGCGCACGCGCGCAGCATCCGCTTGCCCGCGCATGGCTTTCATGACCGCGCCGATGACGGCTCCGGCGGCTTGCACCTTGCCGTCGCGAATCTTGGCGAGCACGTCGGGCTGGCCGAGCAGCGCGGCGTCAATGGCCGCGATGAGCGCGCCGTCGTCGGAGACCACGGCAAGGCCCCGGCTGTCGACGACTTCGGCGGGGGTGCCCTCGCCGGCTATGACGCCCTCGAGCACCTGGCGGGCCAGGCGGTCGGTGAGGGTTCCGGCCTCGACCAGTTCGATCAGCGCGGCGAGCTGCACCGGTGTCACGAGCGAGTCGGCGACAACGCCGGCCGCGTTGGCGAGCCGGGCGATTTCGCCGGTCCACCATTTGCGCGCGGCCTGGGCGGATGCCCCGGCGGCGACGGTCGCTTCGACGGCGTCGAGCAGGTCGGAATTCACGACGTCCTGGAACTCGAGGTTCACAAATCCCCACACCGCCTGCAGGCGTTTGCGGCGAGCCGCGGGCGCCTCGGGTAGGGTCAGGCGCAGCTCGTCGACCCATTCGCGCGACGGCGCCATGGGCAGCAGGTCGGGCTCAGGAAAGTAGCGGTAGTCGTCGGCGTCGCTCTTGGGTCGACCGGCACTGGTCATGCCGGTGTCTTCGTGCCAGTGCCGCGTCTCCTGCGTGATGGTGCCACCGGCGTGCAGCACGGCCGCCTGACGCTGGATCTCGTAGCGCACCGCACGCTCCACCGAGCGCAGGGAGTTCACGTTCTTGGTCTCGGTGCGGGTGCCGAGCACGTTCGACCCGCGCACACGCAGGGAGACGTTGGCGTCGCAGCGCACGTTGCCCTCTTCCATGCGGGCGTTGGAGACGCCGAGCGCCTTGGCGATCTCGCGAATGGCCGCGACGTAGGTCTTGCCGATCTCGGGGGCGTCGTGTTCGGCGCCCTCGATCATCTGGGTGACGATCTCGACCAACGGCACACCGCCGCGGTTGTAGTCGACGAGTGAGTAGTCGGCGCCCTGGATGCGTCCGGTGGCGCCACCCATGTGAGTGAGCTTTCCAGCGTCGTCTTCCATGTGGGCGCGTTCAATCTCAACGGTGACCAGACGGCCGCTTTCGAGTTCGATCGTGATCGAACCGTCGTGGCAGATCGGGTCGTCGTACTGGCTGGTCTGAAAGTTCTTCGCCGTGTCGGGGTAGAAGTAGTTCTTGCGGGCGAATCGCGAGTGTTCCGCGATTTCACAGCCCAAAGCCAGCCCCAAGCGGATGCTGGATTCGATCGCCTTCTTGTTCACCTGCGGCAGACCGCCGGGCAGACCAAGGCAGGTCGGGCAGGTGTTCGTGTTGGCGCCGGAGCCGAACTCGTTGGCGCAGCCGCAGAACATTTTGGTTTTGGTGTTGAGCTCGACGTGCACCTCGAAACCGAGCACCGGCTCGAACAGTTCGAGTGCTTCGTCGAAGTCCATCAATTCGGCCCTGGCCATCAGACGGCTCCCTCTTCGCTGGCAAACATTTCGGTCGGTGTCAGTGCTGGGGCCTGGCTGAGCATGGTGTGCCCCCACCTCGCTTCGAGCAGCTGCTCGATGGCGGCGCCGACGGTGTACAGGCGGGCATCCGCTTTGGCGGGGGCCATGATCTGCAGGCCGACCGGCAGTCCGTCTTCGGGCGCCAATCCGATCGGGATGCTCATGCCGGGCACTCCGGCGAGGTTCGCCGGAATGGTGGTCACGTCGTTGATGTACATGGCCATCGGGTCGGCGAGCTTCTCACCGAATTTGAACGCGGTGGTCGGTGCGCTCGGTGAGACGAGTACGTCGACTTGGCTGAACGCGGTGGCGAAGTCGCGCTGAATGAGTGTGCGCACCTTCTGGGCGCTGCCGTAGTAGGCGTCGTAGTAGCCGGCGCTCAGGGCGTACGTGCCGAGGATGATGCGGCGCTTGACCTCGGCGCCGAAACCGGCCTCGCGCGTGGCGCTCATCACGTGCTCGCTCGTGAGCGAGCCGCTCTCCGGGTTCACCCGGATGCCGAACCGCACCGAGTCGAAGCGCGCCAGGTTACTCGACGCTTCCGCTGGCAGAATCAGGTAGTAGGCCGCGACGGCGTACTCGAAGTTCGGGGCGGAGACCTCGGTGATCTCGGCGCCGGCGGCGACGAGCAGGGCGAGGGTCTCCGTGAAGCGTTGGGTGACGCCGGCCTGGAATCCGTCGCCGGAGAGTTCCTTGATGACGCCGACGCGCACGCCCTTGAGGGCGCCGTCGGTGAGCCCGGCCTGCGCGGCGGCGGCCATCGAGGGCCAGCTGTCGGTCAGCGACGTGGAGTCGAGCGGGTCGTGACCGCCGATGACGTCGTGCAGCAAAGCGGCGTCGTAGACCGTGCGAGAGACCGGGCCGACCTGATCGAGGCTCGAGGCGAGGGCGATGGCACCGTAGCGGGAGACTCCGCCGTAGGTGGGCTTGACGCCGACCGATCCAGTGACGGCGGCGGGCTGGCGGATAGACCCGCCGGTATCACTGCCGAGGGCGAGCGGCGCCTGAAAGGAGGCGACGGCCGCGGCCGCGCCGCCGCCGGAGCCGCCGGGGATACGGCCGCGGTCCCAGGGGTTGCGGGTGACGCCGTAGGCGGAGTGCTCGGTCGACGAGCCCATGGCGAATTCGTCCATGTTGGTCTTGCCGAGCGGCACGAGGCCGGCCGAACGCAGGCGGGCAACGACGGTCGCGTCATACGGCGGAACCCAGCCTTCGAGAATTTTCGAACCGGCGGTGGTGGGCATGTCGTGGGTGGCGAGCACGTCTTTGATCGCGATCGGAACACCGGCGAGCGGGTTGAGCGTTTCGCCCGCAGCACGGCGGGCGTCGATCCGGGCGGCGGCCTGGAGGGCGGCGTCGCCGGCGACGTGCAGAAAAGCGTGCAGATCGGTGTCGACGGCCGTGATGTGGTCGAGGTGGGCGCGGGTCGCTTCGACCGCGCTGACCTCTTTGGCAACCAGCAGTTCGCTCAGGGCGGCGGCGGAGAGTTTGGTGAGATAGGTCATGGTCACTCCTCGTCCAAAATGGCGGGCACCCGGAATTTGTCGCCGGCGCGGTCGGGCGCGCCGGACAGTGCCTGCTCGACCGTCAGCGACGGAACGACGACGTCCTCACGGAAGACGTTGGTCAGCGGCATCGGGTGGCTCGTGGCCGGGGTGTCAGCGGTGGCTACCTCGGAGACTTTGGCGATCGAATCGACGATCTGGCCGAGGTCGTGGGTGAGATTGGTGATCTCGAGGGGGCTGAGGTCGATCCGGGCGAGGTATGCCAAATGGGCAACCTGCTCGGCCGTGATTTCAGACATGGTGCTCCGATACGCATTGGGGTGGACTGTTCAATCCTATTCGCCAGCCGCCGAGAACCAGATCCGCCTGACTGCCGCCCCCTTCGCACCCACCGCCTCAAGCCACGGTTGCAGTCAGTGTCCATTACCCAGCACAGGAGCCGGCAGCGGTGGGACCCTTTCGCCCTGGTCGAGGGAAACGTGGCGCCGCCGATAGTGAGAGTGGAGTCTTCCCGGATCATTCATTTACTGGGAAGTGACCTCAAGCCGGGCGAAACGGTGCTCATTCATGCGGCTGCCTCCTCGTTGGGGCTTCAGTGCGTACAGCTGGCAAGATACCTGGGCGCTGGGCTCGTTATTGCTTCCGTTCGAACGGACCGGGCCACCGACCCGCTCCGTACCGTAATCGACACCGCCGTAATGGGTGGCGACGGCGCCTCGCAACAAGCACCCGCTCGATATTCTGCGACGTCGTCTGCCCTTTATGAAGGGCACCTCTGGCCAGGTCGAGTTCGATCGTGATAAACCTGAACTATTCACATTTTCCGCACAGCCCGAGACTGTCCGGATATTCATCCTCAGTAAATCTCCGCAAGTGGATACGGATCTTCCGTCGTTCACTGTTATAAAATTCAGGGAGTGAAGAGAAATGAAGGCAGTCGTTTATAAGGGCCCCAACTCGGTCAGCGTTGAAGACGTTCCGGATGCCAAGATCGAACGTCCCACTGACGTTCTTGTACGCATTACCGCGACAAATATTTGCGGTTCAGATTTGCACATGTACGAGGGACGCACCGATTTCGAGGTGGGACGCACGTTTGGTCACGAGAACATGGGCGAGGTCATCGAGGTCGGTAACGGCGTCGACGCGGTTAAGGTCGGTGATCGGGTGGTGCTGCCGTTCAATATTTCCTGCGGGTTCTGCAAGAATTGTGAGCGCGGTTTTACCAGCTATTGCCTGACCACTCAACCGAACCCGGCCGCCGCGGGTGCCGCCTACGGCTTCGCTGGCATGGGTCCGTATCCCGGCGGACAGGCCCAAATGCTGCGGGTACCCTACGGCGACAACAATTGCCTGCGCTTGGGTGAAGACGCAATCGAAAAGCAAAACGACTACGTCATGCTTTCGGATATCTTTCCTACCGGCTACCACGCTACCGAGATGGCCGGCGTGCTCCCCGGAGACTCGGTGGTGATTTACGGTGCAGGTCCGGTCGGGCTCATGGCCGCCCTGTCGGCCACGATCAAGGGCGCGAGTACGGTCATGATCGTGGATCGACGGCCCGACAGGCTGCGCCTCGCCGAGCACATCGGTGTCATTCCGATTGATGATTCGAAGACGGACCCGGTTCAGTTCGTGCTGGACCAGACACAGGGTGTGGGCGCGGACCGGGGTTGTGAATGCGTGGGCTATCAGGCCCACGACCCCCAGGGCACCGAAGATCCCGCCGCGACTCTGAATCAGCTGATTCAGTCCGTACGCTTCACCGGGGGAATCGGCGTTGTCGGTGTCTTCCTGCCGGCAGATCCCGGCGGCTTCGACGAGAACGCCAAGCAGGGCAAGATTGCAATTGACTATGGTCTGCAGTGGCTCAAGGGCCAGAGCATGGGCAGCGGCCAGTGCCCAGTGAAAAAATACAATCGGCAATTGCGCGATTTGATTGCCGTGGGCAAGGCCAAGCCATCATGGATCGTTTCCCATGAGATCCCACTCAGCAAAGCCGCGGACGCCTACAAGAACTTCGACGACCGCACCAACGGTTGGACCAAGGTCATCCTCAAGCCCGAGTAGGCCAATGCCGCACGAATTCGCCGCGGCGCAATCACCGCCCGGACTCGACCGTTGAGGCGGCGAATTCGACGTTCTCGAGTAAGTCAATTTCCAGAAGCGCAACCGTCACGGGCACCGAGGGGTCAATTGCGTCGCGCTTGCCAGCGATGGCAGCGTAGGTTCTGTGCTGACTGCGTGGTGCACAAATGCTCCGTCGGACGACGTCCGCGGAGCATTCATCGTGGTGGTCGTTGACCGCGCTGACGCCGGATCATTCAGGTGTAACGGGTCAGAGGACGCACAGCCGATGGAGTTTCGCGGCACGTCAAGGAAGAGGTCAGTCCGGCGGCGGGGCGAAGGACTCGGGGGCGCTCGAAAGCCCGGCTGGCCCCTCAGCGAGCAGAAGGCGAAACTCGTCGGCGTCGAGAATGCGAATGCGAAGGGTTTCGGCCTTACCGAGCTTGGAGCCGGCGCCCGGCCCGGCGGCGACGAAGTCGGTGTTCTTCGACACGCTGGACGCGCTCTTGCCGCCGGCGGCGATGATCGCCTCCTGGGCACCCTCGCGGGTGAAGCCTTCGAGCGAGCCGGTGGCGACGACGGTGACCCCGGCCAGCACTCCCCCGGCGGCCTCGGCGGCGCCCGGTCCGGGGTGCCCCGGGGTGGCGAACTGCACTCCGGCCGCGGCCCACTGGGTCACGATATCGAGGTGCCAGTCCACCAGGAACCAGTCGAGCACCGCATCGGCGATGATGCCGCCGACACCGTCTACCTCGGCGAGTTGGCCGCGGGTGGCGCCACGAATGGCGTCGAGTGAGCCGAAGTGGTTGGCCAGGGCGCGGGCGGCGACCGGACCGACGTGACGGATGTTCAGGCTCACCAGTATTCGCCACAGCGGCTTGGTCTTGGCCTTATCGATCTCGACGAGCAGCTTGAGCGCACTCGAGGACGGCTGCGGGGCCGTCAGACCCTGCTTCTTTTCGGCGGCGGTTGGATTGCGCTGGAACGGCATCCGCTGCCGAACGGTGCCGTCGTCGTCTTCTTTCGGTAGCCCGGTTTCGGCGTCGCGCACGATCACCTGGATCGGCAGCAGGTCGCCAAGTTCGAGGTCGAACAGGCCGGCCTCGGTCGGCAATGGCGGATCGACCGGCACGGTCGGCTGGGTGAGCGCGGAGGCCGCGACCTCGCCGAGCACCTCGATGTCGAGGCCGCCGCGGCTGCCGATGTGTTCGACCCGGCCGCGCACCTGGGCGGGGCAGCTGCGCGCGTTCGG
Source organism: Cryobacterium sp. (assembly GCF_026786305.1). GTDB lineage: Bacteria > Actinomycetota > Actinomycetes > Actinomycetales > Microbacteriaceae > Cryobacterium. Next base: position 58,013 of record NZ_JAJAYI010000096.1, on the reverse strand, counting down.
GCAGCGCAGGTCGATGTCGCCCTCCTTGGCTGCGCCCAGCGGGGTGCCGCATTCCGGGCAGTTGCGGGGCATGACGAATTCGCGTTCAGTGCCGTCGCGCATCTCAACGACCGGGCCGAGCACCTCGGGAATGACGTCGCCGGCCTTGCGCAGCACGATCGTGTCGCCGATCAGCACGCCCTTGGCCTTGACAACATCCTGATTGTGCAGGGTCGCCTGACGTACCTCGCTGCCGGCCACGAGCACCTTCTGCATGACGGCGAAGGGGGTGGCTCGGCCGGTGCGGCCAACGCTCACGACGATGTCGAGCAGTTTCGTGTTGACCTGCTCCGGCGGGTACTTGTAGGCGATGGCCCAGCGCGGCGCCCGGTTGGTGGCGCCGAGCTCGGCGTGCAGGGCGAGCTCGTCGATCTTGATCACGATGCCGTCGAGTTCGTGCACGACGCTGCCGCGATGTGCCCCGTAGTATTCGATGAACTCGGCCGCCTCGGCAACCGTGGTGACCACCCGAAAGTACGTACTGGTCGGCAGGCCCCAACCATCGAGCAGGCCGTACACCTCGGACTGGGTCTGCACGGGCGGGTTCTCCCAGGCGCCGATGCCGTGCACCAGCATGCGCAGCCGGCTCAGGCGGGCTGTCATGAGGCGCAGCTGGTCGGTGTTCTTTCCCGCGGCTTTCTGCCGCAGCGACCCGGCCGCCGCGTTGCGGGCATTCGCGAACACCCGTTCCCCCGCGGCGGACTGCGCCGCATTCAGCTCGTCGAACGCGGCCACGGGAAAGAACACCTCGCCGCGCACCTCCATGAGCGGTGGATGCCCGGTGCCGGCCAGGCGGGACGGGATGCCGGGGACAAGATCAATGTTCTCGGTGACGTCTTCGCCGACGACGCCGTCACCGCGGGTGGCGGCGGAGACGAGCACGCCGTTGGCGTACCGCAGGTTGATGGCGAGGCCGTCGATCTTGAGCTCGCACAGGTAGTGCACTGCACGGCCCGAGTTCTCGCCGGCCTTCCGAGCCCAGGTCTCGAATTCCCCGAGGGAGAAGACGTTGTCGAGGCTGAGCATGCGTTCGGCGTGCGTCACCGGGTCGAACAGGGTCGTTGCGGCGCGGCCGCCGACCGTCTGGGTGGGGCTGTCCTGGCTCTGCAGCTCGGGGTGCAGGCGTTCGAGTGCACCGAGGCGCTGCACGAGCAGGTCGTACTCGGCGTCGGAGATGACGACCGTGTCCCGATCGTAGTAGGCGTCCCGGGCGGCCAGCACGCGGGTGGTGATCTCGGCAGCTTCCGCGGCCGCCTCGCTCAGGCCCGCGGGGGTAGTGTCGGCGACGGACTCAGGCATTGACCGTGGCGGGGCTGGCCGACGCGGAGGGGATGAGGGAGGGTGCGGTCACGGGAACCGCGCTGACCGTGCGGTCGATGGTGCACTGGCCGAGCACGCGGGTACCGACATAGACGACGGCGGTCTGCCCGGGGGCGACGCCGGCGAGCGGCTCGTTCGGAATGATGCGCAGTTCGACGGTGCCGTCACGGCCTGTGACGGCCCTCGTCGACACAACCTGGGCTCGTGCTGGAACCGGGTCGGCGTGGGCGCGAATCTGTACGTGGCAGGCAAATTCCACCTCGGGGTGTTCCGGGGCGAGCCCGGCCCAGGTGTACGTGTTGCCGGCGATCTCCTTGATGGCGAGCGCCTCTTTCGGGCCGACAATGACCGTGTTCGTGATCGGGCGTACCTCGAGTACAAAGCGCGGCTTGCCGTCGGCGGCCGGGGTACCGATCGACAGGCCCTTGCGCTGGCCGACGGTGAACGCGACGGCGCCGTCGTGCTGGCCGAGCGTGTTGCCCTCCCGGTCGAGAATATCGCCGGTGACCGGGGCGACGCGTTCGCCGAGCCAGCCCTTGGTGTCGCCGTCGGGAATGAAACAAATGTCATAGGAGTCGGGCTTGTTCGCAACCGAGAAGCCACGTTCGGCCGCTTCGGCCCGAACCTCGGCCTTGGTCGGCGTGGCGCCGAGCGGAAACATGGAGTGGTTGATCTGGTCGGCGGTCAGTACGCCGAGCACGTAGGACTGGTCCTTGGCCCAGGCGGCCGCACGGTGCAGCTCCTTGTTGCCGTCGGCATCCGTCAGAATGCTTGCGTAGTGGCCGGTGCAGACGGCGTCAAAACCGAGGGCCATGGCCTTTTCGAGCAGAGCGGCGAACTTGATCTTCTCATTGCAGCGCATGCACGGGTTCGGGGTGCGGCCGGCGGCGTACTCGGCGATGAAGTCGTCGACGACGTCCAGCTTGAATCGTTCGGAGAAATCCCAGACATAGTACGGAATGCCCATGATATTGGCGGCCCGCTGGGCATCCATGGAATCTTCCACGGTGCAACAGCCGCGGCTACCGGTGCGCAGCGTTCCCGGCATTCGGCTCAGCGCCAGATGCACGCCGACCACCTCGTGCCCCGCTTCGACCGCACGCGCGGCTGCGACGGCGGAATCTACACCGCCACTCATTGCTGCTAAAACCTTCACCCGTTGAGTGTACGCGGAGTGCCGGATCGAGCCAACGCAGAGCCAACGCAGAGCCAACCGAGAGTCAGCGCGGTTCAGTGCCCGGGCACCCGATCGGCCATGCCGGCGGCGAGCGCCTGAGCGTGTGCGGCCGGCAACGCCTTGAGCAGAGCGTCGACGTCGGCGTCGGTGGAGGTATGACCGAGGGTGATGCGCAGAGCGCCGCGGGATTCGCTCTCGCTGCGGCCCATGGCCCGCAACACGTGCGAGGGTTCGGGCACCCCGGCCTGGCATGCCGAGCCGGTCGACACCGACACCCCGGCCGCGTCGAGCAGAAACAACAGCGAGTCGCCCTCGCAGCCGGGAAAGCTGAAGTGAGCGTTGCCGGGCAGCCGGCGCTCCGGGTCGCCGTTGAGCATCGCGGTCGGCGCGACCAGGGCGACACCGCTGATCACCCGGTCGCGAAGGGCAGCCAGGCGTGCGGCTTCAACGCCGCGTGCGGCCCCGCGCGGGTACGGTGCCAACTGCTGCGCCGTGACAGCGGATGCCGCCACCGCGAACGAGACCGCCGCCGCGACATCCTGGGTGCCGCTGCGCACCTTGCGCTGCTGACCGCCCCCGTGAATGAGCGGCTCGACGGTGGTCGCCCGTCCGAGCACGAGCGCGCCAATGCCAACGGGGCCGCCGACCTTGTGCGCTGAGACGCTCAGCGCCGACACCCCCGCGGCGGCAAGCGCACGAAAGTCGACCGGAATGTAGCCGTAGGCCGCGACGGCGTCGACGTGCACCGGAATGCCGTGGGCTGCGGCGAGCGCCGCGACAGCGGCGACGGGTTCGATGGTGCCGACCTCATTGTTGGCCATGAGCAGGCTGACCAGGGCAACATCGAGGGGGTCACGGGCAATGGCGGCCTCGAGCGCGCCGAGATTGATGCGGCCCTGGACATCGAGCGGAATCCACTCGACGATCGCTTTCTCGTGGTGCACCAGCCACTCGACCGTGTCGAGGGTCGCGTGGTGTTCCCCGCCGGGCACCAGAATGCGCCGGCGCGGGGCGCGTGCCCAATACACACCCTTGATGCCGAGGTTGATCGCCTCGGTGCCGCTGCCGGTGAAGACCACCTCGATCGGATCGCAGGCGAGGCTCTCGGATACGATTTCGCGCGACTCTTCGAGCATCCGTTTCGCATTTTGGCCCTGGCTGTGCACCGATGCGGGGTTACCGACAACGCCCATCGCCTCGGCGTAGGAACGGATCGCGGTGGGAAGCATGGGCGTGGTCGCCGCATGGTCCAAATAGACAACCATCCGACTATTTTAGCCGGGCTTCGAATGCCGGTGGTCGTCACGCTCCCTGACACTCATTACTCTTGAACCCATGAGTCCCACCGACCCCCTGCGCAATCTCGGTGTGCGACTAACCAGCGCCGGCGGTGAGCTACGCGTCTGGGCCGAACACGCCGACGCCATGGACCTGTGCCTGTTCGATCAAACAGACCCGAACTGGATCATCAAGAGCGTGCCGATGACAAAGGATGTGCACGGCGTGTGGTCCGGCAAGTCGCGCACACTGTCTCCGGGGCGCCGCTACGGCATCCGCGTTTCTGGGCGGGCGAGCCCGAAGAACTCCTTTCACCCGGAGAAAACCCTCATCGAGCCGTATTCTCGTGGTCTGGTTCGGGTCGGGGCCGGTTTGTGGCAGTCGTCGGTCGTCGATGACTACTTCGACTGGAACGGCGCGACGAAACCGGGTATTGCCCTCGATCACACCGTCGTGTACGAGGCGCACGTGCGCGGCATCAGCCGGCTCAACCCGCTCGTTCCGGCTGCCCTGCGCGGAACCTACGCCGGTCTCGCACACGAATCAACCATCGCCTATCTGAAAGACCTCGGCGTGACCGCGGTCGAATTGTTGCCGGTGCAGGCGTTCGTGTCGGAGCAGCGCCTGATCAAACAGGGCCTGATCAACTACTGGGGTTACAACACTCTCAACTTCTTTTCGCCGCACGCCGACTACGCCACCCAGGCGGCCCAGTCCGCCGGGCCGGAAGCCGTGCTGCGCGAGTTCAAGGGCATGGTCAAGCTGCTGCACGAGGCGGGCCTCGAGGTCATCCTCGACGTCGTGTACAACCACACCGCCGAGGAGGGTCGCAACGGCCCGGTCACCAGCTTGCGCGGCATCGACAACGCCGCCTACTACCGACAGGACGAGTCCGGCGCGTACATCGACGTGACTGGCTGTGGCAACACGGTCGACTTCAGCCACGACGTGCCCCGGCGACTCGTGCTCGATTCGTTGCGCTACTGGGCAAACGACCTGCAGATCGACGGGTTTCGATTCGATCTCGCCACGACGCTCGGCCGGGACGCCGGCGTGGTCTACGACCCGGAGCATCCGCTGCTCACCGAGATTCGCGACGACACGGAACTCGCCGGCGTGAAGCTCATCGCGGAACCGTGGGATGTCGGCCAGGGTGGCTGGCAGACCGGCAACTTTCCGCCCGGATGGACCGAGTGGAACGATCGGTACCGCGACCGCATGCGGGACTTCTGGCTCTCCGACATGAAGAGCCTGCGCCTGACCGGCTCGGCCGGCAGCGGCATCGGACGGTTCGCAACCCGTGTCGCGGGTTCGTCGAACACCTTCTCTCAGCAGCGCGGCCCGCTCGCCTCGCTCAACTTCATCACCGCGCACGATGGGTTCACCCTCGCCGACCTGACCGCCTACGACACGAAGCACAATCTGGGCAACGGCGAGTCGAACCGCGACGGCACCGACAACAACAACTCCTACAATCACGGCGTTGAGGGCCCCACCCGCGACGTGGCCATTCTGGCCACGCGGCGCAAGGCCATGCGCAACCTGCTCGGCACACTGCTGCTGTCGGCCGGTATTCCCATGCTGACCGCCGGCGACGAGTTCGGGCGAAGCCAGCGCGGCAACAACAACGCCTACTGCCAGGACAGCGAGCTGAACTGGCTCAACTGGGACTTCGACGACTGGCAGCAGGACCTGCATCGGGTCACCCGCCGACTGTTGCAGTTGCGCCGGGAAAACCCGGCGTTGCGGCCGGTGCACTTCGGTCGATTCGGCGAGACGACGCCGAGCGCCAGCCAGCTGGACTGGTACAACACCGCCGGTGAGGCGCTCACTGGCGAGGCCTGGTATTCGCCGACCGAGCGCACCCTGCAGTACGTGGCGGCGTCCACCCCCGAGCACGAAGCCTTCAACCGCATCCTGCTCGTGGTGAACGCACGGGAGCAGGACGAAACGGTCACCCTGCCCGCGCACGAGGGAGTGAATGCCTACACGTTGCTCTGGGATTCCGGTCACGACGACGTGCGCGATTCGGTCATCGAGCACGCGCCCGGGGCTCCCCTGTTCGTGTCCGGCGCCTCGATGAAGCTTATGCGCGCGCAGGGCCCCTTCGTGCCGCGCCGCACGTCACGCACGTAGGCCCGGCCGGCGCTTTCGAAACCGACGGGCGCCGTCCGTGCTAGTTCGCGACGGCGACCAGCCCCATTTCGGCCGGGCTGATCAGCAGGTCATTCCGCGGAACGACGCGCACGGTGTAGCCAAAGGCTCCGGCCCGGTCGAGTTCGACCGTGCCAGTGAACAGGGTGGCCCCGCCGGTTGGGGCTTCTTTTGGCGGTGCCGGTTCGAGCGCCTGAATGGCCACATCACGCAGTTCGTCGGTGCCGAGGCTCTTACCGTAGACGACCTCAACGGTCACGTCCGCGGCGGAGAGTCCGCCCAGCTGTACGTGCGCGCGCAGGTGCAGGTCGTCGCCCACTTCGGGCACCGATGACACCCCGCCCGATTCGACGTGGGTCACCGCGACCTGCGGCCAGGCCGAGACGATTTTGCCCTTCCACGCGGCCAGTTCGCGGGCCGCGCGGTAGTTGTTCGCCGACATCAGCGCGTCATAGTGCCCGGCCGGGCGGTACAGTCGCTGCACGTACTCGCGCACCATGCGGTCAGCGGACAATTGCGGCGACAGGGTGGCCAGGGTGTGCCGGATGTTGGACACCCAACGTTCGGGGACGTCATCGCCGTTGCGTTCGTAGAACGTCGGTGCTACCTGGTGTTCGATCAGGTCGTAGAGCGCCTCGGCTTCGAGCCGATCGCGTTCGGCAGAGTCACCGGCCGAATCGGCCGACGGAATCGCCCAGCCGTTCTTGCCGTCGTAGTACTCCGGCCACCAGCCGTCGAGGATGGACAGGTTGAGCACGCCGTTGAGTGCCGCTTTCATACCGCTCGTACCGCAGGCCTCAAGCGGGCGGAGCGGATTGTTGAGCCAGACATCCGTTCCCGGATACATCAGCTGGGCCATCGCAATGTTGTAGTCGGGCAGAAAAGCGATGCGGGTGCGCAGGACAGGATCAGCGGCGAACTGCACAATCTTCTGGATCAGCCGTTTTCCCTCTTCGTCAGCGGGGTGTGACTTGCCGGCGATAACGATCTGAATCGGATGCTCCGGGTGCAGCAGGAGAGCACGCAAACGTTCCGGGTCGTGCAGCATCAGGGTCAGGCGCTTGTAAGTGGGAACGCGGCGGGCGAACCCGATGGTCAGCACGTTCGGGTCGAACACCCGCCCGATCCAGGCGGGGGGCATGCCGCCCGGGTTTTGGTCGCGCCAGGCGTTGAGCAGACGGCGACGGGCATCCTCGACGAATTGCAGGCGCATCTGCCCGCGCACCGACCAGAGATCCTGGTCGGAGACATCGTTGGAGGCCCAGTTGGCCGTCGACGTGTCACTCGTGCCGAGCCTGCTGTGGGCGAGGCTCTTCAGCGCGGGGTCAGTCCAGCTCTGGGCGTGTACACCGTTCGTGATCGACGTGATCGGCACATCCGCTGAATCAAAACCCGGCCACAGGCCGTTGAACATGCGGCGACTGACCTCGCCGTGCAGGGTCGAGACGCCGTTGGCATGCTGGCCGAGGCGCAACCCCATGATGGCCATGTTGAACACGTCGGAGGAGCCGCCGGCGTAACTTTCCGCGCCGAGCGCGAGCAGGTCCTCCACGTCGACGCCGGGCAGCAGATCGGTGCCGAAGTACCGACGCACGAGCGACCGCTCGAAGCGATCGATGCCGGCGGCGACCGGGGTGTGCGTGGTGAAGACGGTTCCGGCGCGGGCCACCTGCAGGGCTTCCTGAAAACTCAGACCCTCGCCGATCAGGCTGGAGATGCGCTCGAGGCCGAGGAAGCCGGCGTGGCCCTCGTTGGTGTGGAACACCTCGGGTTCGGGCAGTCCGTGCAGCGAGCTCCACAGTCTCACGGCGCGGGCGCCGCCGATGCCCAGCAGCAGTTCCTGCAGCAGTCGGTGTTCGCCGCCGCCGCCGTAGAGGCGGTCGGTGACCAGCCGCAGGTCGTCGGCGTTTTCGGGAATGTCGGCGTCGAGCAGGAGCAGGCGCACCCGGCCCACCTTGGCCTGCCAAACCCGGGCATGCAGGGTGCGGTCATCGGGCAGCGCGAGGGAGACCTGAACTGCCGAACCGTCGGCCCGGCGCAGCACGGCGAGGGGCAGTCCGTCGGGGTCGAGCAGCGGGTAGCTTTCCATCTGCCAGCCGTCGGGCGAGATGGCCTGGCTGAAGTAGCCGGCGCGGTAGAACAACCCGACGCCGACGAGCGGCAGCCCGAGGTCGGAGGCGCTCTTGAGGTGGTCCCCGGCCAGAATGCCCAGGCCGCCGGAGTACTGCGGCAGGGCGGCGGCGATGCCGAATTCCGGTGAGAAGTACGCGATCGCGGCGGGTTTCTCGCCCTCCAGCCCCTGGTACCAGCGTGGCTGGTCAAGGTAGTCGCGCAGACCGTCGCGCGTGCTGTTCACCTCGGCAACATAGTCGTGGTCCTGCGCGAGCTCGTCGAGGCGACGCGAGTCAACGGCACCGAGCAGGGCGACCGGGTCGGTGCCGATCTCGCGCCACAGCTCGGGGGCGATGCGCTCGAATAGTTGTCTGGTCGGCTCATGCCACGACCAGCGGAGATTGCCAGCAAGCTCCTCGAGTGCCGCAAGCGGCTCGGGGAGAACGGCACGGACGGTAAATTTGCGGATGGCCTTCACGAGGTCCACCTTAGGGGTGTCACGTGTCCAACGCGTAACAACGGAATTTCACGTCGTGTGGGCGAGCCGCGCAGCAGACGGGCGCCATTGCCATGCTTTCACGCTACGGTCGTGGTGTGGCAAAGACAGCAGCTAAGAAGACGACCGTGCCGACAGCGCCGAGCAGCGCCGGGGCGGGCGTGTCCACGGGCGCCCCGGCGAGCAGAAGCGCCGCCGCATCCGTTGGTCGTATCCCCGTTTTCGATCTCTCTCCCCAACTGAGGGACAATCTTTGGCCGGCTCGAGCCTTCGTCGGCGAGGTCATCCCGTTCGGTGCGACCGCTTTTCGCGAGGGACACGATCTCATCGGCGTCGACCTGCAGCTCACCGCGCCGGACGGCAGCACATCGCGGCATCCGATGGTTCTGCAGGCCGACGGCACCGATCGGTACGGCACCGAGGCGCAGCTCGGCGCCCTGGGCACCTGGCAGTTTCGGGTACGCGCCTACGCCGACGATTTCGCCACCTGGGAACACAACGCCCTGATCAAGATTCCGGCCGGAATCGACGTGGAACTCATGTTCACCATCGGCGGTGCGCTTCTCGCCCAGGCCGGAATTGACAAGGCGCGCCCACTCGCCGCTCGCCGCCTGTTTCAGGCCGCCGCGACGACGCTCGCCGACGCCGGCAAGCCAACAGCCGAGCGTTTACTGGCCGTAGGGGACGCCGCGCTGCGGCAGGCCATCGCGGCCCGCCCACTCGCCGGGCTGGAATCGCTCTCGGCCGAACGCACCATCATCGTCGAACGCACCCGGGCCGGGGTCGGCTCGTGGTACGAGTTCTTTCCGCGCTCGGAGGGCGCCGTGCGGCGCGCCGACGGCAGCTGGCAGAGCGGGACCTTCCGCACCGCGGCGAAACGTCTGCCCGCCGTGGCGGCCATGGGCTTCGACGTGCTCTATCTGCCGCCGATCCACCCGATCGGGCACGCCTTCCGCAAGGGCCCGAACAATTCGCTCGAGGTCGCCCCGGGTGACCCGGGTTCGCCGTGGGCGATTGGCTCGAAACACGGCGGTCACGACGCGATCCACCCCGACCTCGGCACGGTGACCGACTTCACGTTCTTTCTGAAAAAGGCCGCCTCTCTCGGCATTGAGATCGCCCTCGACTTCGCGCTGCAGGCTTCCCCCGACCATCCCTGGGTTCACGAGCACCCGGAATGGTTCACGACCCTGCCCGACGGCACCATCGCCTACGCCGAAAACCCGCCGAAAAAATACCAGGACATCTACCCGATCAACTTCGACAACGATCCTGTCGGCATTCGGCTGGAAGCGCTGCGTCTACTGCGCTACTGGATCAGCCTCGGCGTGCGCATCTTTCGGGTGGACAACCCGCACACCAAGCCACTCGACTTCTGGGAATGGCTCATCGCGGAGGTCAACCAGGCCGACCCCGACGTGGTCTTTCTCGCCGAAGCCTTCACCCGCCCGGCTGTGATGCAGGCGCTCGGCCAGGTCGGCTTTCAGCAGTCGTATACGTACTTCACCTGGCGTAACACGAAGACCGAGCTCGAGGAGTTCTTCGACGGTCTCGCCACCGACACGGCTGACTTTCTGCGCCCGAACCTGTTCGTGAACACCCCCGACATTCTCACCGAATACCTGCAATTCGGCGGCCCGGCGGCGTTCAAGATTCGGGCGGCGCTTGCTGCTACGGCGGCGCCGAGCTGGGGTGTCTACGCCGGTTTCGACCTGTTTGAGAACGTCGCCCGGCCGGGTGCCGAAGAGAGCATCGACAACGAGAAGTACGAGTACCGGCCGCGCGACTGGAGCAAGGCCGAAGAGCTGGGCAAGTCGCTCGCGCCGTACCTCACGCTGCTGAACCGCATTCGGGCCGAGCATCCGGCGCTGGGGCAACTGCGCAACCTCGACATCCACTCCAGTGACGACGATTCAATTCTCGTTTACAGCAAGTACCTCGACGCGGCGTTCACCGGCACGGGCCAAGCGGATGCCCTCATCATCGTTGCCAACGTCGACCCGCACTCGGTGCGCCAAACGGTTGTGCACCTCGATGTGACCCGGTTCGGCATTGCCGGCGGCGACAGCTTCGACGTGCACGACCTCGTGTCAGGCGCAACCTATACCTGGTCGGCCGATAACTTCGTGCGCCTTGACGCGTTCACCGAGCCGGTGCATATTCTGCACGTCACGCCCCACGATCCGGGCCAGGGCCGCGCATGAGTGGCGGCGAAGAGAAACACAAGAAAAAGAACTCGAGCAAGCCCACGAACAAGAAGGGTCAGGGAAAGAACATCGACGATCAGAAGGCTCAGTCCCCGAACAGACAGTCCCCCAAGACACAGTCCCCCAAGACACAGTCCGCCAAGACGAAGAAGCACGTGGCCGCCGCCGAGCCGGCCGCGATTGGCGACCACGTTCTGGCAGCCGTCGCCGCCGGCAGCCACTTCAACCCCCATGAGGTTCTCGGCCAGCACCTTGCCCACAAGGCCGGCGTTTCCGACCCGCTCGTCATCATCCGTGCGTTGCGACCGCTGGCCACCGAGGTGTTCGCTATTCTCGCCAGTGGCGCGCACGTCGAGCTCTCCCACCTCGCATACGGCATCTGGCAGGGCGAAAGCACCCTCGGCCTCTGCGATTACACGATCGAGGCGCGCTACCAGAACGCACCGGCCTGGATCTGTGATGACCCGTACCGGTTCGTCCCCACGCTCGGCGAACTGGACCTGCACCTGCTCGGCGAAGGACGCCACGAGCGGCTGTGGGACGTGCTGGGGGCGCACCACCGCCAGCACCAGGGTGTCACGGCGGCCTCGACCGGCACCTCCTTCGCGGTCTGGGCGCCGCACGCCCGTGCTGCCCGCGTGATCGGGGACTTCAACGGCTGGAACGGCGTCACCCACGCCATGCGAAACATGGGCAGCACCGGCGTCTGGGAGCTGTTCATTCCGGGCCTCGATCCCGGCACCAACTACAAGTTCCAGCTGCTCACGCAGTCCGGTGTCTGGGTGGAGAAGGCCGACCCACTCGCCCGGCTCGCTGAAGTACCGCCGCAGACCGCGTCGGTCGTCACCGAATCGCACTACGAGTGGGCGGATGCCGCGTGGCTGGCGAATCGCCGGGCCAACGATCCGCACAACCAGGCCATGAGCGTGTACGAGATGCACGTCGGGTCCTGGCGCCCCGGCCTCGGCTACCGTGACCTCGCCGAGGAGCTGGTCGGGTATCTGCAGGAGCTCAGCTTCACCCACGTGGAATTCATGCCCCTCGCAGAGCATCCGTTTGGCGGTTCCTGGGGCTACCAGGTGAGCGGATACTACGCCCCGACGAGCCGGTTCGGCTCCCCCGACGACCTGCGCTACCTAATTGACCGGCTGCACCAGGCCGGCATCGGCGTGATCATGGACTGGGTGCCCGGCCACTTTCCCAAGGACGACTTCGCTCTGGCCCGTTTCGACGGTCAGGCGCTCTACGAGCACCCCGACCCGCGTCGCGGCGAACAGATGGACTGGGGCACGTACATCTTCAACTTCGGTCAGATGCAGGTGCGCAACTTCCTCGTTGCGAATGCGCTGTACTGGCTCGAAGAATTTCACATCGATGCGCTGCGCGTCGACGCCGTCGCCTCCATGCTCTACCTCGACTACTCGCGCGAAGACGGCCAGTGGGAGCCAAACCAGTACGGCGGCAACGAGAACCTCGAGGCGATCAGCCTGCTGCAGGAGATCACCGCGACCGCGTACAAGCGCAATCCGGGCACGATCATGATCGCCGAGGAATCCACGAACTGGGGTGGGGTGACGGCGCCGACCAGCGGCGGCGGGCTCGGCTTCGGCTTCAAGTGGAACATGGGCTGGATGCACGACTCGCTCGAGTACATGCAGGTCGACCCCATGTACCGGTCATACCACCACAACGACATCACGTTCTCGTTCATCTACGCCTGCAGCGAGAACTTTCTTCTGCCGATCAGCCACGACGAGGTCGTGCACGGCAAGGGTGCGCTGGTGTCGAAAATGCCCGGCGATTCCTGGCAGCAGCTGGCCAACGTGCGCGCCTATCTCGCCTTCATGTGGGCCCACCCGGGCAAGCAACTTTTGTTCATGGGTAGCGAGTTCGGCCAGCGCTCGGAGTGGAGCGAGGAGCGCGGACTGGACTGGTGGATGCTCGACCAGCCGGCGCACCGCGGGCTGTTCAACCTGGTCGGCCAGCTGAACCGGGTCTATCGGGACAACGCGAGCCTGTGGAGCCGCGACAACGACCCGGGCGGCTTCGAACTGCTCGATGGCGGTGCCGCGAGCCAGAACGTCGTGTCCTTCTTGCGCTGGGATAACCACGGTGTTCCGGTCGCGTGCTTCTTCAACTTCGCCGGTCAGCCGCACACCGACTACCGGGTCGGCCTGCCGTTCGCCGGGCACTGGGACGAGATCCTCAACACGGATGCCGCTGATTTCGGCGGGTCCGGCGTGGGAAACCTGGGCGCGGTCGAAGCATTCAACGAGCCGTGGGCCGGGCGACCAGCATCCGCCACCCTGACCCTGCCACCGCTGGCCGGACTCTGGTTGCGCCTGCGCGGCTAAAGACTGTTACCCCAACAGCGCACACGTGCCCGTTGACCTCAGTCATACGGGCGCGTGTGCGTTCTCGCGAGATCGGGAAACTAGTAGAGCAGGGCGGCCAGGCGCGAGCGAGTCGGGGCCACGCGGGGGTCGTCGGTGCCGATGACCTCGAACAGTTCAAGGATGCGCTCCCGGATCGTGTTGCGCCCTGCGGCGGGCTGTGCCGGAAAGAGACTCAATATGCGATCGAAGGCGTCTTCGATGTGGCCACCGGAGAGGTCCAGGTCGGCGACCAGGAGCTGCGCGTCGAGGTCGTCGGGAGCGGATGCCGCCCCGTTTCGAATCTGGTCGATGGTCTTGCCCTGCAACCGCGCGAGCAGGCTGACCTGGGCCAGACCGGCTACGGCCATCGTGTCGTTCGGGTTCTGGGCCAGCGCCGTGCGGTATTCACTCTGCGCGGTGTCGTAGTCGCCGGCTTCGATCGCCGTATAGGCCGCCAGGTGGTGAGGCGGCAGGGGTTCGTCGACCACGGCGGCCGGCTCGGCGTCGGCGTCGGAGTTGGATGCCTCGGCTGTACCGGTCACACCCTGCTGCGCGGCGAGCTCGAGCACGCGACCAAGCACCTCGATGATCTGCTCCTCGGCGAGCGGGCCGTTGAAGAGCTGCACCGGCTGACCGCTGATGACGGCGGCAACCGTGGGTACCGACTGGGCCTGGAACGCCTGCGCGAGCTGCGGGTTCGGGTCGATCTCGACGCGCGCCAGCACGAACCGACCGCCGAAGCCGGTGATTAGCTTCTCCAACACTGCCATGAGTTGCGTGGAGGGATCGCTCCAGGATGCCCACAGTGCGACGATCACCGGAACCCGGGAGGACAGTTCGAGCAGCTCTCCGAAGTTGGCATCCGTGCCGTCCAGTACGACGCTCGGAACCGTGACGGCACCGGTCGGCGCAGCAGCTCCACCCACGGGGGCACCGGTCACGGGTGGACCGTTGGTGGCGACCGATGCTGCGCCGGACGGGGCCCGGTTCACGAGCGAGGAGAGATCGACTGCTCCGCGCAGGTTCGATCCGTAAGGGGGCATATTTGTCATGGAAGTTCCGCCGATGTGATGAGGCCCTGGGCGAAGCCCAGGAGCACGATTTTGTCGCTTGAACCGGCCGTGGGCACGTAGAACAGCAGCTGGTCCCGGTAGGTGTTTTGAAAGCCCTTGGCCGTGGTCGTGATGCCGGAGAGCGCCTTGGTCGCGAGGGCATCGGCCGCCGGCCCCACGGTGGCCCCGGCATCGACGGGCTTGACCGTTTCAGTCTCCGTCATGCTGACGGCCACGATGCTGCCGGAGTCGTTGGTAGCCAGGGCGACGGCCTCGTCACTGCCAGCGGCGGCGGCGAAGTCGATCGAGGCGGTCGACGGCAGCGCGGCGATCTTGGCGGCATTGAGGTCAGCGACCTGGATGCGGAAGTTGTCCCCGTCGCTCTCGAACAGGCCGTACGACGGGCTGGCTTCGCCCTTCACCAAAATATCGGCGTAGGCGGCAGCCAACTGGTTTGGCGGCATCAACAGCAGCTTGTTGTCCGGGGCGATGGCGGGAGCGCCGACAATGGCCGGGGCCACCTTCGGTACGTGCGCCGACTGCTCCAGGGCGAACAGGTAGTCCACCAGATAGTTGGCGCGAGGCGATTCCTGCTTCAGGATGACCGCCATCGTCGGAATGCTGGGATCGTTTTCGTCCTGAATGACGGTCATGACCACCCGCGGCCAGGAGTTGGTCTGCTGCGGCAGCGTGAACGTGAGCGGGGCGCCCGGCAGAGCAGAGAGCGGGGCAACGGCAGGGTCGACGGCGCGAATCTTGTAGTTGGCCAGGCGTTGTTCCAGGGCCGGCCCGGTAAATCGCGTCGCGATGGTCTCGGTATTGAGGTTGGTATCGGCATCCGCGCTGATCGCGGAGATTTCGCTCATGATCGTTTCCAACTGGGAGACGGTCACAGCGGGCGGCGGCAGCTCGGCGGCCGCTTCGACGGAACCGGTGGACTGGGGCGTCGGCGTCGCAGTGGCAGCGCCGGTGCCGGTGCTGGTGCTGGTGTTGGTCGGGCTGAAATCGGGCCAGAGATCGGCCGAACAGCCGCTCAGCGCAAGGCCGGAGACCAGGATCATGGGCACAATGGCCACCCGGCGGTTGATTCCCCGCCGCGAGGCGGTGATCTGACTGGCCTTGATGGCTTTCGGACGCGGGGCCCGCGGCAACCGGGGCATGCGTGGACCGCGCGGAAGATTGCGGCGCGGCCGACGAGAGCGACGCAGGTGAAGCAGCGCCAGCAGGTACAGCACAAGGCCGGCCAACAGCAGCAATGCCCCGCCGGCGAGCAGCGGTCCGGCCCAGGGGGTCGAATTATCCGAAGCCCAGGAAAGACGGATGCTGGCGGGCGCCGGTGCGACCCCGTCCGAAGCGACGAGCACCGAAATACCCTCGGGCAGGGTCAACGTGGTCGTCACAGAGTCCGTGCCGCTGTATTCGTCGAGCCACAGGTCTGACCCGGCCGGATTCACGATCGTGGCGGAGGCAGCATCCGGTGTGGCTGTCTCGCCCGACGCTGCGTCGGCGGTGACGGGAACGGCGGCCTCGGTGACCGTGGAGGTGAGTTGACCGGTTTTCTTGCTGAGGGCAACGGTGGCGTACGCGTCGTCTCCGATCCAGGCGGCCACGTCATCGGACCGCCCGTACGTGAGGAAAATGAGTCCGTCTCCGCGCACGTTGATCGTCTGGCTTCCCGATGATGCCGACAGAGCGCTCGGATCGATCACGGTGTATTTCGTGTCTCCGGTGACGGTCGAGCTCAGGGACGTGAAAGCGGGCTCGAGCAGGATCGTGCGCTGTGCGATGCCAAGAACGATCATCACGGCAGCCAGAACGAAGGCCACGATGGCAAGAACAAAACGCACGTATCACCCTTCAGCATTTTTGCTGGTTGGTACTGTTCAGTCACTTTGGCTGACTCGCGTGCCTGAAGGTCCTCAGACACGGACCTCCTACTTTACTGCGTTCTCCTGAAAGCAGCCTAATAATGCCCGAGACGCCAGCAGCCTACTGGCGCGTAGGAGGCGGGGTGCCAGCACACTAAAATCGAGGTGTTCCCCGTCATGCATGATCCATCGAGGGCCGGGGCCCATCTGTAAGGAGTAAACGTGTCTGACGACGAAGCTGATTTCACCCAAGTATTTCGCGGCTATGACAAGGATGAGGTCACCAAGGCCATCCAGTCGCTGCGACGCGAACTTATTCAGGCCAACACCCAAAACGCTGAGTCCGGCCGCGAAGTCAAACGGCTGAACGGCCGCATCGACGATCTCAACGCGGAAATCGAAGAGGTCGGGAGCCCCACATTCTCCGGTCTCGGCACCAAATTGGAGAACACACTTCGCGTCGCCGAGGAGCAGTCCACCCGCGTCATCGCCCAGGCCGATATCGACGCTGAGAAGCTGCGCGCCGCGACCAACGACGAGGTACAGCTGCTGCGCCAGAGTGCGGTCGAGCAAGCCGAACGCACCCTGTCCGATTCCACCGTCAAGGCGCGTCGGGTGCTCGATGACGTGCGCGTCGAGGCGGACGACGTGCGCGCCCGCGCCCAGGACGAGCAGGCCCAGATCACCGAGGACGCGATTCGCGACGCGTCGCTGATTCGCGGCGCGGTCGCCACCGAGGCCGCAGAAGCGCGAGCCACGGTCAAGCGCGAGGTCGCTGCCATCCGCTCGGAGGCCGATCGCGAAGCCGCTGAAGTACGCGTTGTCGCCCAGCGGGAGGCCACCGAGGCCCGCGAAATCGCGGCTGGACTGACCCGCGAGACCGAGCTCACCCGTGCCGAAGTGGCCTTGGAACTCGATCAGCAGCGCGCCGACCTGCAGCGCGAGACCGAGCAGTCTCGCGTCGATCTCGCCGCCGAGACCGAGCAGGCCCGCGTCGATCTGGCCCGGGAGACCGAGCAAGCGCGGCTGACCGGCGCCCACGAGGCTGACCAGGCACGCACCGTGCTCGCCGCCGAGGTCGAACAGGGTCGAATCGATCTGGCCCGCGAGATCGAACAGGCTCACGCGGTGACTGAGATCGAACGCGAGCAGGCGCGGACTGACCTCGCTCGCGAGCTCGATCGCAAGCGCACCGGCCTGGCCCGTGAGGTCGAGCAGGCCCGTGCCGCCCTCGCCTTTGCGAACGAGCAGGCCGGCGCCGCCCTGGCACGCGAAAACCAGCAGGCCCGAATCGACGCCGAGGCCGAGGCCGAGCAGGCTCGAATCGACCTGCAGAACCAGCTCACCGCCACACGCAAGAAGGGCGAGCACGAGGCGAGCCGCTTGGTCCGGGAGATCGACCAGGCCCGAGCCGACTTCGACGTCGAGCTGAAGGCGCGCCGCGACGAAGCCGAACAGGAACATCTTTCACGCCACCAGGAAGCCGTGGCCCAGACGCAGAAATTCCAGGTGGATGCCGCCAAGCAGCTCACCGAGACGACGGCGCGCACCGCAGAACTGCGTACCCTCAACGAGCAGCTTGATGCCGGAGCCCGTGACGAGGCCAAGGCCAACAAGGACCTCGCCGAAGAGACGTCCGCGCGCATTCTCCGCGACGCCCACACCAGCGCCACCGCCCTCGTCACCGACGCCACGACACGCTCCCGCGCCCTCGTGGCAGACGCCGAAGACCGGTTGTCGCAGATTAGGATTGAACGCGACGCCGTGGCCGGTTACTTCGAAAGCCTGCGCAGCGTTTTGACCCAGGCAGAACGGGTCGCAGCCGAGTAATTCCCTACTCCTGGAGTCGACACGTGAAAATTCTTAATGCCTTCCGGTTTGGACTCGTCGGAACCCTGGGCGTTGGGCTGGGCTTACTGATCATCACCTCGGTGATCACCCTGCAGACGATCATCATCTATGTCGGGGCCGCGCTGTTTATTGCGCTCGGCCTCGACCCGGCCGTGTCCTGGCTGGAGAAGAAGAAATTTACGCGGTGGGCGGCGATTCTCAACGTGGTCACGGCCGTACTCGGAGTGCTCACGGCGGTCATTTTTGCGATCGTTCCGATCATTGTCGACCAGGTGTCCAAACTGTCCAAGCTCATTCCGGAACTCGTGCGGGCGGTGAACACCTCCACCTTTCTGAGCGACCTCCAGAAGCAGTTCCCCGGCCTCGATATCGCGGAGCTCACCAAGACGATCACCGACTTTCTCGGCGGAAACCTCACCAATATCACGGCCACTGTCGTTCAGTCGGGGCTGGCCTTTGTCAACGGCCTGTTCGGTGGCCTCATCATTCTCATTCTCACGCTCTACTTCACGGCCTCCCTGAACAACATGAAGCGCGCCACCTACCAGCTGGTTCCCGCGTCCAAGCGTGAGCGCTTTACCAGTATCAGCGAGCAGATCACCACGGCGGTCGGTCGGTACATTGTGGGTCAAGCCGCGCTGGCATCGTGCAACGGTGTGCTGAGCTTTATCTTTCTGTCGATCATCGGGGCGCCGTTTCCGGCGTTGCTCGCGTTCATCGCCTTCCTGCTGTCGTTGATTCCGCTCGTCGGTACGATTTCGGGCTCGGTCATCATCGTGCTGACCTGCCTGATCCCTGAGATCGGCAGTTCACCGCAAACAGCCCTCGCTGCGGCGATCTACTATCTCATCTACATGCAGGTCGAGGCCTACGTGCTCAGCCCGAACATCATGAACCGCGCCGTGTCCGTGCCGGGCGCGGTCGTCGTGATCGCCGCCCTGGCCGGCGGCAACCTGCTGGGTATTCTCGGCGCCCTGATCGCTATCCCGGTGGCCGCCTCGGTCATCATGATCGTCAAACAGGTCGTCATCCCCCGCCAGAACGAGCTCTAGCCGTCGATTGAGCGTTGCACGTGCCGCGACTCACGCTCAGGAAGCGACGGGCGGCGGCGTCGCCCACTCGGTCGGCAGCGGCAACGCGCCCGGGTTGACGGTGGCGACGATCTCGGTGAGCACCCGGCGGCTGAGGTTTTCGCCAACCCACAGGTGTTTGCCGCCCTCGACCGCGACGAGTCGCAGGTCGGGCACACTCGCGAACCGTAGACGGGCAGCATCCGGTCGCAGGTAGTCGTCGAACTCGGGGATCACGGCCACCAGGGCGCGTTCATTGCCCGCCCACGCCGCCAGTTCGTCGTTGGACGTGCTGTGCAGCGGTGGTGACAGCAGGATGGCCCCGCGGATTGGATGCTCCAGACCGTACTTGAGGGCGAGCTCGGTGCCGAACGACCAACCGACCAACCACGGGTTGGGCAGATAGCGCTCGGCGACAAAGGCCATCGCCGCGGCGACATCGGCGCGTTCGGTCAGCCCATGGCCGAAATCACCGTCGCTCGTGCCGCGCGGCGACGATGTGCCTCGAGTGTTGAATCGCAGCACGGCCAGATCGGCCAGGGCGGGCAGGCGGTTGGCCGCCTTGCGCAGTATGTGCGAGTCCATGAAGCCCCCGGCGGTGGGTAGCGGATGCAACGTCACGAGCGTCGCGATCGGCGCACGACCGACCGGGGTGGCCAGTTCGCCCACCAGAGTGAGTCCGTCGCTGGTCTGCAATTCGATGTGCTCGGTGATGGCGGGCAGTTCGATGCCGCCACGGATCTCGATCGGCGGGGTCACTGGTGCTCCTTCGGTTGCGGGGGTGTGCTCGCGGAGGCAGCTGTCCCGGGTCACTTGATCTTCCAACAGTGGGTATGCCAGTGCCGCCGGTTCGACAGGTCGGCGGCGTCGCCCAGCACCCCGTCGCCGCGCCAGGTGACGATATGCGCTGTTCCCGGCACGATGTCGAGGGTACAACCGGGGCACAGATAGGTTTTGACCGCCTGCTTGGCGGGAACCGGCTGCACGTGCCACAGGCCGTCACGCCGTACCTCGCTGCGCCGCCACCCCGCGAGCAGGTGATTCAGATCGACGGTCTCGTCGCCGCCGCCCTGCTGCTGGGCTCTGCGGCCTCGGGGTCGATTGCTGCGCGCCATGGTTCCAGTCTAAAGTGCCGGTCGGTGGACTAACACCCGGCTGAGAGCCAGCGCGTACCTAGTACCAACCGGAAGCCTGGGACTTCGCCCACGCGCCGCACGGTGTGCCGTAGCGGCCGGTGATATAGCCGAGGCCCCATTCAATCTGGGTTCCGGCGTTCGTCGCCCAGTCCTCGCCCGCGGTCGCCATTTTGGAGCCGGGGAGGGCCTGCGGAATTCCGTAGGCTCCGCTCGAACCGTTCTGGGCGTTGACGCGCCAACCCGACTCTTTCTGCCAGAGCGAGACCAGGCAGTTGTATTGGTCTTCGCCCCAACCGCGAGCAGCCACGGCGTCGTAGGCGTAGGCCTGTGCCGAGCCCGGATCGGGCACGGCAGCCGACGGTGCGATGAAGCTCTGGGTCTTCTTCGGGGCAGGGATGACAACGGGAACCGGTTTGGGCTTGTCGGTGACGGCATAGCCGTCTCGGGTGATGGTGTTGGTGTAGCTGCCGGCCACAAGCACAGCCTGAGCCGGGCCGCCATCGGTCGTGCTGCCGGCGATTTGAAAGTACGGTGACGCCGTGGCGCCCGAGTAGGGATCAACCACGGTGACAAGCACGAAAGCGAAAGCGGCAGAGAAGCCAAACAAAAAGTGCGCCGGCTTCACCCGACGTCGGGTGCGACGAACAAGCGGCCGGGCTGTGGCCGGGACGGTGTCGATTGCTTTCAAATGCCTACCCATTAGTAATCGACCCTAGCCCACAAATTTGATACCAGCCGCGTAACAGTGATCAAATCAACGGACCGCGAGCATGACATCGACGACGCTATCCAGAACGAGGTCGACCTGCGCTTCGCGGTATCCTCCCCGTTCCGGGCGAAAGACGGCCGTTCGCACGTCGTCGACGGTGAGCTCCCGACCGTCTTGAAAATACCTGACCAATTTGTTCGCGAGGCGGTCGACATCCACTCGCCTATAGCCGACCGCTAGCACGCTCGTGCGTGTGAAACGGTGCCCGGGCGCGCGGCTGAGTCGAGCGACGAGCACGGCGGCCGTGCCTTCGGCCTCAATCATCCACGCCTGCTCTCCCCCGGCCCGGGTCGCCTGATCGCGTTCCCGGGCCGCAAAGGCGTCTTCGAGTCGTTCCAACGCCGCATCGACGAGCTCGGGAGAGTAGCCGTCCTTGTGCATCGAAAAGGCGGTATGACGGATGCCTTCAGCCGTCAACGTTAAACCGGTGCGGGTCGCTTCCCCCTCGTCCTTGTGCGCGACTGAGGCGTGGATGGCCTCGGTGCCGTCGGCTGCACGTGGCGGCGCCCCGAGCGTTTCAGCGTCGATCTCGTCACCGGCGGCAATCCCATCGACCGACTCGACGGCACCGGTATCGCCGTCGATCTCGTCGTGGCGTGCATCGGGGTGGTCGGGCTGGTCGTACGCGCGGCGGGCCGCTGCCAGGAACGCTTCGACCTGGGTGACGTTATAGCCGAGCGACTTCTTGCCCACTCGGGGAAATATGGTGCTCATAGCCTCATTGTCTCGTACGGGTTTCGTGGGGAAAGAATCGAGCGGGCTCACGCAAACACCAAATACAGCGCGTAAGCGGCAGCGGCCGAGGGCAGAATCGAGTCGATTCGGTCGAGAAATCCGCCATGTCCGGGCAGCCACGAGCTCATATCTTTGATGCCGAGGTCACGTTTGATGAGAGATTCGGCCAGATCACCGAAGGTGGCCGTGAGCAGAATGACCGATCCGAAGACCAATCCGAACCACCACTCCTGATCGAGCATGAAAATCGACAGCAAAACGCCGGCGATAATGCAGATCAGTCCAGCTCCGATGAAGCCCTCCCACGTTTTCTTCGGGCTGATCGACGGGGCCATCGGGTGCTTGCCGAAGTTGAGTCCGCTGACGTATGCACCGGTATCAGCCGAGATCACCAGGATCAGAAAAGCGAGGGTCCACCACTGTCCGTGTGCCTGAGCCACGAGCAGCACGGCAAAGCTCGCGAGAAAGACGACGTAAACCTGAATCAGAATGCCGCCGCCCACGTCACCGACGATGGAACGAACCGAGGCGCGATGCGACGGAATCACGAGCAGGGCCAGGCGCCACAGGCCGACCAATACGATGCCGCCGAGCATGACCAGCCATTGGCCGGTCGCCCCGCCGTAGAAGGCGGCCGGAACGATCGCGACCGCGGAGATGATCACGGGGATGCGTGGCACGTTGCGCCCAGCATGCCGCAGGGCTTGGGCGAGCTCGAAGGCGCAGAATCCAACAATCACGACCGCAAAGATCATGAAGAGCTCTTTGATGATGATGAGGCTGACCAGCATGGAGCCGCCGAGCACGAGCCCGATCAGAATGGCCAGAATGAGGTTGCGCCCGGTGCGCGCTTCGATGCGCTCGTTTGTTGCATCGAGTTGGGCGCGCGTGGCCTGCACCTGGCGCTCGAAATCCGCCTTGGTGGTCTGCACCTGACGTTCAAAGTCAGCGCGCGTGGTTTTTACCTGCGCCCGGAACTCGGCACGACTGACACCGCGACCGCGTTTGGGCGGCTGGTCGTTCCCCGGTTTCTCGGTCATCTGATCGTTCCCTAGATCTCGAGGAGTTCGGCTTCCTTGCGCTTGAAGGCGTCGTCAATGCCGTCCACGTGGCTCTTGGTGATCAGCTCGAGCTCTTTCTCGGCACGACCGACCTCGTCGTCGCCGACCTCGCTCTTGAGCGCGTCGAGCTCATCCTTGGCCTTGCGGCGAATGTTGCGCACCGAGATGCGGGCATCCTCTGCCTTGGCCTTGACGATCTTCACGAATTCCTTACGGCGTTCCGTGGTGAGTTCAGGGAGGGTGGCCCGAATAGTAGTGCCGTCGTTGCCGACGTTGGCGCCCAGATTCGGGGTGTCGCGGATGGCGATCTCAATGTCGCGCAGCGCTGCCTTGTCGTAGGGACCGATGAGCATCGTGCGCGCTTCTTGGTTTTGCAGCGACGCCAGCTGTTCCAGAGGGGTCAACGTGCCGTAGTAGCTCACCAGAATTTTCGCGAACATTTGCGGGTTGGCGCGGCCCGTACGCACGGTGCCAAAATCGTCTTTGGCGGCTTCGAGGGCCCGGTTCATGCGCGCAGTGGCGTCGGAAAGAACATCCGCGATCACGGTGACTCCTTAATTGGTGGTGAAATAATTCTAGTTGGAGACGCGAGTGCCCAGATCGGTGCCGAGAATGGCAGCGGTGACATTGCCGTCGGGGACCATGCCAAACACCTGCATGGGCATGTGGTTGTCCATGCACAGGCTGAACGCGGTGGAGTCGACCACTTTAAGGCCGCGCTGCAGGGCTTCCAGGTAGGTGATGTGGTGAATCTTCTGAGCATCGGGGTTGGTGCGGGGGTCGTCGGAATAGACGCCGTCCACGCCGTTCTTGGCGACGAGCACCACGTCGGCGTCGATTTCGAGGGCGCGCTGCGCAGCGACCGTATCGGTCGAGAAGTAGGGCAGTCCGGCTCCGGCACCGAAGATGACGACGCGGCCCTTCTCGAGGTGACGTTCAGCTCGCCGAGGAATGTACTGCTCAGCGACCTGGGTCATCGAGATGGCTGACTGCACTCGGGTCTCGGCACCAGCCTGTTCGAGAAAGTCCTGCAGGGCGAGGGCGTTCATGACGGTGCCGAGCATGCCCATATAGTCGGCACGCCCGCGGTCCATGCCGCGCTGGGAGAGCTCGGCGCCCCGAAAGAAGTTTCCGCCGCCGACGACGATGGCCACTTCGACCTGCTTGGCGCCCTCGGCGATCTCCCGAGCCAGCGAGCTGACGACATCCGGATTCACACCGACGGCGCCGCCGCCGAAGGCCTCGCCGGACAGTTTGAGAAGCACCCGGCGTTTCTTGACGACCGCGGCGGGGTTCAGCGGGGTGGTGTGGGTCATGGACGTACTGGCCGTGTCAGTCATGTCGTGCGGGGCCTTCCGAGATGGGGTGCTACCAAACTACCAAGTGCGCGAGTGCACCCCACCCGGGGCACACACACAAACGGAGGCCGGATCGCTTTCGCAATCCGACCTCCGTCATTTTTTGTTAGGCGCCGACCTTGAACCGGGCAAAGCCCGACACGGTCAGTTTTGCGTCGTCGAGAACCTTCGCGACGGACAATTTGTTGTCCTTGGCGTAGTCCTGTTCGAGCAGTGCGACCTGCTTGAGGTAGGCCTTGACTCGTCCCTCAACGATCTTGGGCAGTGCCGCTTCCGGCTTTCCCTCATTCTTCGAGATCTCGGTGACGATCTTGCGCTCAGTCTCCACGAGATCAGCAGGAACATCGCTCGCCGCCAGGTACTCGGGGTTCGCGAATGAAATGTGCTGGGCCACGCTGCGAGCGGTCTCCAGGTCGACTCCGGAGAAGCCGAGAACAACGCCGACCTGCGGGGGCAGGTCCTTGCTGGTCTTGTGCAGATAGATCGAGAACAACTCGCCGGTGACGGCGGCAACACGGCGAAGTTCGAACTTCTCACCGATAATGGCGGCTGCGCCGTCGATGAGCTCCGCGACGGTCTGGGTTCCGGCCGGAGCGGCCAGTCCGGCCAGAACGGTGGTCGCGCCGGCGGCGGCGATCGCGTCGAGAACCTTGTCGGCCAGGACGACGAACTTGTCACCCTTCGCGACGAAGTCGGTCTCGCAGGCGAGCTCGATCATGTACGCAGTTGTGCCTATTTCCTTGGCAGCGACCAGTCCCTCAGAAGTGGAACGGTCAGCGCGCTTGGCGTTGCCCTTGGCACCCTTGAGACGAAGGATCTCGATGGCCTTGTCCATGTCGCCGTCAGCTTCAACGAGGGCATTCTTGGTGTCGACCATGCCCGTGCCGAGGTTCTCGCGAAGAGCCTTGACGTTTTCAAGTGTGAAGTTTGCCATACCGGGTTCCTTACTTGGTCTCGTCGGCAACAACGGCCGCGTCATCGGTGTCAGTAGGGGAGACGGCAGCCAGGACGGCGGCAACGTCGGTGTCGGCGACAGCGTCGGCGATGGTGGGCTCTGCAACGACGGCCTCGTCGGCGACGACAGTAGCGTCGGCAATCTTTTCGGTCTCGGCAGAGGACTGCGCCGGGGTGGTCTCGGCGTCGGATGCCTGCAGCAGTTCAGCTTCCCACGCGGCGAGGGGCTCAACTTCGGCCTCCGGCTTGGCGTGGCGCTGGATGAGGCCTTCGGCTGCGGCGTCCGCGATGATGCGGGTCAGCAGGCCAACGGATCGGATGGCGTCGTCGTTGCCCGGGATCGGGTACTGCACGTCGTCGGGGTCGCAGTTGGTGTCGAGGATGGCGATAACGGGGATGCCGAGCTTGCGAGCCTCGTCAATGGCGAGGTGCTCCTTATTGGTGTCCACAACCCACAGGGCAGACGGGGTCTTCGTGAGGTTACGGATTCCGCCGAGGCTCTTGTGCAGCTTGACGAGCTCGCGCTTCTTGATGAGCATTTCTTTCTTCGTGAAACCACTCTTGGCGGTGTCGTCGAAGTCGAGCTCTTCGAGTTCTTTCATGCGCGCCAGACGCTTGGAAACGGTCTGGAAGTTGGTGAGGAGGCCACCGAGCCAGCGCTGGTTGACGTAAGGCTGCCCCACGCGCTGCGCCTGCTCGGAGATGGATTCCTGAGCCTGCTTCTTCGTGCCGACGAAGAGGATGGTGCCGCCGTGGGCAACCGTCTCCTTGACGAAGTCATAGGCCTTGTCGACGAACCCGAGCGACTGCTGCAGGTCGATGATGTAGATACCGGACCGCTCGGTGAAGATGAAACGCTTCATCTTCGGGTTCCAACGGCGGGTCTGGTGCCCGAAGTGCACGCCGCTGTCAAGCAGCTGGCGGATGGTTACGACGGCCATGTGCCGTGCTCCTGTTCTGGTGCGTGCTCGAAAGCCACACCAATCGGTTTGTGCAATGATCGGTCGATCATCGCTCCTGGTGCCCGGCACACGTCCGCCCTGCGTCACGAAGTTTCTCGTGAGGCGGGACCGATTGGACATGGCGGCCAAATGGGCACGCGTAGTCAGCGCACGAAGCGCTGCTTGGAATAGCGTATCACCGCCGAGGCTGCTGGTGCGACCGGCTCGATCTCCGGTTGGCCGTCCGGTATATCCTCCGGCAGCCTCCTCCTGCAGCCTCCTCCTGCAGCCTTCTCCTGCAGCCTCCTCCTCCTGCACTCTTTTCCTGCACTCTCCTCCACAGGCCCGGCACCGTGGATATGAACACGGATCCGCTCGATCCCCCGCCGAGGCCGAGGCCGGGCGGCAAGGTGGGGTCATGCAGAACCTACGCGCGCTGGCGGCATGCGCTTTCATTATTGTGATTGTGGTTCTTGGTGCGGGATCGGCGTCGGGTGCCGCGCCGGCCGGGCCACCGCCCGGTGCCGCCCCGACCAGAGCGGATGACTGGCGTTGGCCGCTGTCGGAACCGCACGTGATGATCCGGGCGTTCGTAGCGCCGGAGTCACGCTATGCGAGCGGTCATCGCGGGATCGACCTGGCGGCCCTCGCGAACGACGAAGTTTTTGCTCCGCACGACGGCGTGGTGTCGTTCGCGGGGCACGTTGTTGATCGACCCGTGCTGTCAATCATGCAGCCGGGTGATGTGATCACGACGGTGGAGCCCGTAGACGCCCTCGTCACGATGGGAGATCGGGTACGCGCGGGACAGGTGATCGGCACCGTGGCAAGCGGCGGTCATTGCCCGCCCGGGTGCCTGCACCTCGGGGTGCGCCTGCACGGGTGGTATGTGTCGCCGCTGCTCTTTCTCGGGAATCTACCCCGAGCGGTCTTGCTACCGGCTGTGCCGTGAAGATGGCTGTGCTCTGATGCCGGTGGCTCTGCTCTGCCCTGCTCTGCTCTGCTCTGCTCTGCTCTGCTCTGCTCTGCTCGGAACTGTGCCACCCTTGGGCCGGGTCAGGCGCGGGGGTGGGCGAGCCCATAGCTGCCTTTGAGGCGTTCCGCCGATACGTGAGTGTAGATCTGGGTGGTACCGAGGCTGACGTGGCCCAGCAGTTCTTGCACCGCGCGCAGGTCGGCCCCGCCATCGATCAGGTGGGTGGCAGCCGTGTGCCGTAGGGCGTGCGGTCCGGCCGGACCGGTGCCGGGAATCGCGGCAAGCAGGGTCGCGACGAGGCGGTAGACCCCCCGCACGCCGAGGCGCTGGCCCTGGCGACCGAGGAACACCGCGGTGGTGTTTCCTGCTGGAGTGGTCGCCGCTGTCAAGTTTGGTGCTGTCAAGTTTGGTGCTGTGGCTCTCGACGGTGCCGCTTGACCCGCGAGTGTCTGCCGGGCCTGGCGCAGGTAGTCAACGACAGCACGCTGCGCCGGAACCCCGAAGGGAACCACGCGTTCCTTCGCGCCCTTGCCGGTAACCCGCACGGTCAACCGGTCAAGGTCGACGTCGGTGAGATCGAGGCCGACAAGCTCGGAGACGCGTAGCGCCGAGGCGTAGAGCAGTTCCACGATGGCTCGATCCCGCAGCGCGAGCGCCTCTCCCCCAGCGGCGCGGACCGCCAGCAGGTCGAGCAGGTCGGTCATTTGGGTGTGGGTGATGACGCGCGGCAGGGTGCGTCCCGGCTTCGGCGAGCGCAGGCGCGCCGCCGGGTCGGTGCTGTCATCGTGGCTGCGCGCGAGCCAGGCGGTGAGGCTGCGCGCCGACGCCGACCGGCGGGCCAGGGTGGCCCGGGCCAGGCCGGCCTGGGTGGCGACCCACAGCCATTCCCGCAGGAGTTCCAGGCTCAGATCAGCGGATGTTGTGGCGCCGCGGTCGGCAGCAAACCCGGCCAACTGGTGCAGGTCGGTGCGGTAGGCCCGCACGGTGTGCGCCGAGAAGCCGCGCTCGGCGTTGAGGTAACGCAGAAACTCGTCGATGTCATCGCTCAGGTGCACGGGTTCAGTTTCTCTCGCTCGTCGTCATTGTTGTCGCGAAAAGGCCTGCCGGCGGTCCTCGGGAGAGAGGGCGGCCAGCTGATCGACGTAGTCGGCTGGAAACTGCGCGACGGCCGCGAACGCCCCGATCGGCAGCTGCGAGTGGGTGATCTGGTCGGCGTAGACGTGCACGAGGTTGAGCGTCTGGCCGCCGTTCACCCCGGTGAGTTCACGGTCGGGAGCGCTCAGATCCATCGTGTAGCAGGTGGCCGCCGCGACTGACACCGGGATGCCGGCGAACAGGCCCTGAGTGGAATAGTGCAGGTGCCCGCCGAGAATGGCCCGCACATCACTGCCCGCCAGAACGGCGGCCAGTCGCGGCTGGTCTTGCAGCTCAAGCACGCTCATCAACGGCAACGGGGTGGGAATCGGTGGGTGGTGCAGGGCCAGAATCGACCCGTGGCGGGCGGGGTGTCTGAGCGCGTCGGTCAGCCAGTGCAGTTGATCGTCGGTAACTTCGCCGTGGTGATAGCCGGGAACGCTCGTGTCGAGGACGATGATGCGCAGGCCGTCGAGGTCGTGCACCCGGTCGACGGGCGCATCGAGCACACCCGACTGTTCTTCGCGGAGGAGCACGGTACGAAACGATTCACGTTGGTCATGGTTGCCCATTACCCAGATGATCCGCGCCTCCCACTGGGCAGCGGCAGCCTCCACAATGCCGCGAATGCGGCGGTAGGCATCCGCTTCGCCGCGATCGGTCACGTCACCGGTGAGAATGAGGGCATCAGGGCGGATGCCCGAGCGGTGCAGATGCTCGAGGGCGCGGTGCACGGTGTGATCGGTATCGACGGCGCCGTAGAGGGCCAGGCCATCCGCGAGAAAATGCGTGTCACTCAGATGAACGAGAATCTTCTCAGCGGGTACGTACTGGCCCAGCTGCACGGCTGCCATGGTTCACCTCTCGTCGGGTCTTCAGACTACGTGCCCCCACCGACAGCGCGCTCAGGACACAGCCCCCACCACTACAGCCGCCGTCGACGTGGCCGTTTCCGCCGCTGTCTGCACCGACGAAGCGAAAGACCGCGAGAATCTGATTCAGAACACCGGGAGCACCGACACCGTGTTGTCGCCGGAATTAACGATGCCGACCTTTCTGCCGTCCGGCGTGACGGCAAGACTCGACGGGGCACGCCCGACCGGGATGCGGCTGAGCACCCGGTTCGTTGCGGTGCTGACCGTCACGATGGTGTTGTCGTCTCGGGACAGAACGTAGAGTTTGGACCCATCGGGGCTCACCTCGAGGTCGCCCGGTGCATTGATGGCGATGCTGGCCCGCACCCGGTTCGTCGCGATATCAATGACCTCGACGGCATTGGACGGCCCCGTGAAAAGGTCTCGTCCAAGGCTCGCATAGACCGTCTTGCCGTCGGGCGACGGCGCCGACGCGACCGGCGGATGCGAGGTGGTGAACCGCTTGGTCAGCAGCCGATTGGTCGCGGTGTCGACGATGAGGATGGAGTAGTCGTCGCCATTGCTGACGTACACCTTCGTCTGGTCGGCACTCGGCGTCAGTTCACTCACCGAGGCGAAGGCGAAGATCGGCTCAGCGAGCGAGCGGCTGGCGATCGTGACCACGGTAATCTCCGTCAGCGTCGGGGAGTTGCCGATGTACAGGGATTTGCCGTCGGGGGTGGCCACGAGGTCTCCGCACGTGCCGGTCTTGAAGGAGTACGCGACGGTGTTCGAGGCGATGTTGACTGCGTACACCTTTAAATCGGTGCAGCTGCTCACGAACAGCTGCTTCTGGTTGGCCGACACCGCCAGCCCGATCGGGTTGCCGCCCACCGGAACGGTCGCGACAACTCTGCCCGTCGCGGCGCTGATGACCGATACCGTGCCCGCCCCGGAGTTGGCGACATAGGCCCAGCGGCCGTCGGCTGTCACCACCAGTTTGCGGGGACTGGCACCGACGGCAATGGTGGCCGGGGCGACGAGCCGGGTCGGAGCGCTCGCCTTCGAGACCGTCTGATATCCGGCCTTCGTGCCGGTAACGGTAACGGTGACGCGCTTTCCCACGTGTGTGTTCGAGGGAGTGAAAACGGATGCGGTCGCCCCGGGAACCGTCACACCACCCACCATCCAGCGGTAGGACAGCGCCACCGGGGCCGGTTTCCAGGTACCCGGTGAGGCAGTGAGTCGCCGGCCGGCCTGGGGTATACCGGCGATCGTCGGTACCGGGGTCGCAGTGAACTGGCTGGCGGCGACTGCGCTCGCGGCGATCGGGCTGGCGGCGGCTTGGCTCAGGGCGCTCGCCGCGGGAGCCGCGAGCGCCGTCGGTGCGGAAACCAACACCGCCGCCGCGACCGTCAGAACTGTGAGTGCGAAGCCTGGGCCTCGTTGACGGATGGGTACCTGTGCGCTCATGACATCCACATCTCTGCAAAATAATGACAATCAAAAGGGGGCGGGGCGGGTGGCGATGTTGGGGTCACAGTAACCCCGAACGCAACCGGCGACAAGGGGCAGACCTGACCGCGCGGGACTACCATGGCGGCATGTCTGCTCAGCCGGATGCCTACACCGCGGCTCTGGAGCGTGCAATGGTGCACGCCCAGACCTGGCTCGCGTCGTTACCTTCCCGCCCGGTCGGCCCCCGCGTCGACGCCGATACTCTGGCCGCCCTGTCGGCCGGCCCTCTTTCCTTCTCGCCCACCGCCGCGGCCGACGTCATCGATGAACTCGCCGCGTTCGCGGAGCCCGGGCTCATGGCGATGCCCTCCGGGCGGTTTTTCGGCTGGGTGATTGGCGGCACCCTGCCCGCCGCCCTCGCTGCGGACTGGTTGGTGAGCGCCTGGGATCAGAATGCCGCCATGCGCTTCGCAACTCCCACCACAGCGGTGCTGGAGGAAACTGCCGGGGGCTGGCTGCTCGACCTGCTCGGGCTGCCGCCGGATGCCGACGTGGGCTTCACGACCGGCGCGACCATGGCCAATTTCGTCGGCCTCGCCGCCGGCCGGCAGTGGGTGCTTGAGCAGGCCGGGTGGGACCTCGACCGGGACGGGCTGTCCGGCGCTCCCCGCGTGCGGGTCTTCGTCGGGGCGGAGCGCCACGAGGTCATCGATGTCGTCCTGCGCTATCTCGGCCTTGGTGCGCCGATCGTGGTGGCCGTCGATGACGATGGTCGGTTACGGCCCGACGCCCTGGCCGAGCTGATGGCCGCCGGCTCCGGCCCGGCCGTCGTCTGCCTGCAGGCCGGCAACGTGCATTCCGGGGCGTCGGACCCGATGGGCGCGGCGATCGACGTGGCGCGCCGGCACGGAGCGTGGGTGCACGTGGACGGAGCGTTCGGCCTGTGGGCGGCGGCCAGCCCGCGCTCCCGTGACCAGCTGGCTGGTCTGGACCGGGCTGATTCCTGGGCGACGGATGCGCACAAAACCCTCAACGTGCCCTACGACTGTGGGGTCGCGATCGTGTCCCGGCCCGCGGTGGTGCGACGGGTGTTCGGCCTACACGCGAGCTACCTCGTGGCAGCTGACGAAACTTCTGGCAACTCGGGCCCCGGTGACCCGTTCGAAAAGGTGCCCGAGCTGTCCCGCCGGGCCCGGGGTGTTCCGGTGTGGGCCGCGCTCCGATCGCTCGGCCGCGACGGCACCATCGCACTGGTCGACGGTCTCGCGGCGAATGCGCGGGCCCTGGCCGACGGCCTGCGGTCGCTGCCGGGCGCCCTGGTGCTGAACCAGGTCGTGTTCACGCAGGTGTGCGTGAGTTTCGGCAGCGATGATCGCACCCGGCTGGTCACGCAGAAGCTGATTGCCGAGGGTTCGGCGTGGATGTCAGGGTCGCGCTGGCACGACCGGGATATTCTGCGCATCTCGGTGAGCAACTGGTCGACGGATGACGCAGACGTCGCGCTCTCCCTTGCTGCGGTGGCGCGGGCCTGTGCGGCCGCAGACGCCGATGCAGACGCCGACGCGGACACCGACACAGACGCCGACGCCGATGCAGACGCCGACCAACCGGCGGGCACGACCCCGCCCACCACCACCACTTCACACCGGGCGACAGACGATCGGAACTGACCCCGGGGTGTGGGCTCCGGGGTGTGGGCTCCGGGTGGGGGCTCCGGGTGTGGGCTCCGGGTATGGCCACCGGGACCATCGGTCAGCCGCGCAGCCTGGCTAACACATCCGGGGCATGCCAGCCGGGCTACTACAGCCGGCGCACCCAGCCAGACTCCCGCTCCTGGGCTGCCCCGTCGAGATCGAGACCGCCGAGTGCGCCGCGCACGGCTGCACTCGACATTCCGGCCCGCCGCGACAGGTCAGTGACCGTGCGCGGAGAACGACCGCTCAGTGCATCGAACACCCGCACCTGGTCGCTCGTGCGTGGTATCGGACCGGGCCCAGCATCGGTGTCGGGAAAATCCAGTGGCACCTGAATCGACCGCTCGCCGACGAGCTCGGCCATCTCGGTCGGGTTGGTCACGCAGACCGCGGCGAATTCGCGAATAAGACGGTGACAGCCGGCCGAGGTGGGGCTCGTGATCGGCCCCGGCACGGCGCCGAGCGGCCGGCCCAGGGCCGACGCGTGACCGGCCGTGTTGAGCGAGCCCGACCGCCAGCCGGCTTCGAGCACGACCGTCGCCGCACTCGCTGCGGCAATCAACCTGTTTCTCTGCAAAAAACGCCACTTAGTGGGTGCTGCCCCGCAGGGCAGCTCCGACACAACGGCCCCGGAGGCCGCGATGCGCGTGAGTAAGGAGTCGTGGCCGCTCGGGTAGAACCGGTCGACTCCGCCGGCGAGAAAGGCCACGGTGATGCCGTCGCTGGCGAGTGCGGCCCGGTGGGCCATGCCGTCGATACCATAGGCGGCACCGGACACGACGGCGAAACCGCGGTCCACCAGCCCGGCCGAAGCCTCCATGGCAATGTGTTCGCCATACCCGGTGGCTGCCCGGGCACCGACCAGCGCGATCGAGTTGGTCAGCGCGGCAAGGGCGCCGGGCACGCCGCGCCACCACAATGCGAGCGGCGCATGCCGCTCGAGGTCGTCGAGCGAGGGCGGCCAGAGAGCATCCGTCGCCAGGAGTAACCGGGTCTGCATGCGGGCCGCTTGCTGCAGCGAACGGATGACCTGGCCCGAGTTGAGCCGCGGCCGCCAGCGTTGCAGCCCCAGGTCGAGGGCCTGTTCCAGCTCGGCGCTGGTTTCGGCATCCGCTTCGGCGTTATCGGTGCTCGGACTGGCCGCAAAGACGACATCGGGCCCGCCCCGCTCGCCACCGAGCACATCGCGCACGAGCGCGCCGAGCCGCACCGGGCTCCACGACTCGAGAATGGCGGTCAGGGCCGCACCCGCGCCGAGGCTCGCCACGAGCAGGCCGGCCGTACCATCACCGGGTTCGGCGATGCCCGACCAGGCGGCGCGGGCGAACACCTCACCAGCGGTGGCCGGGTCGTCGTCGGCCGGTATCCCACCGCGCACGCCCGCGGCGAGCTCGCTCACCCGGGTCTCGTCGAGACCGAACAGCATCATGATGTCATTCCTTTGCGTAGGTAGAGGGCTTGGCCGACCTGGTCGGAGCCGGGACTGGTGAGGCCGTCGTAGTCGGCGAGGGTCCACGCGATGCGCAGCACCCGGTCGTAGCCGCGCATGGTGATTCCGCCACGTTCGAGCGCGCGATCGAGGCCCATAGTGGTGCTCGGCGCCAGTCGCACGGGTGCGCCGCGCAGCCACGGGCCCGGAACCTGGGAGTTCAGGGTCCAGGGCGTGCTGCCCAGCCGCTCGGCCGCCGCCGCACGGGCGGCGACCACCCGCTGCCGGGCGGTGACGCTCGTCATCCGCCGAGTGGTGGCGGCGAGGCGCAGCTGGGCGGAGGTGATGCGCTTGACGTTGAGCTGAATGTCGATGCGGTCCAGCAGCGGACCGGAGATGCGGGCGAGGTAGCGGCGGCGTGCGTTCGGCGGGCACGTGCAACTGAGATCGTCCGCCCCGTATTGCCCGCAGGGGCACGGATTGGCCGCCATCACCAGCTGAAACCGGGCCGGAAAATGAGCGACGGCGTTGGCGCGGTGGATACTGATCCAGCCGGATTCGAGAGGCTGACGCAGAGCATCGAGCACCGGGGAGGCGAATTCGGGGGCCTCGTCGAGAAACAGAACGCCGTGCGAGGCCTGCGACGCAGCCCCCGGCCGAATCTGTCCGCCCCCACCGCCGACCATGGCCGCGGCGGTCGCGGTGTGGTGTGGCGCTTCCCATGGCGGCCGGGTGATCAGGGCTCCGCCCAGTCCGAGTCCACTGAGCGAGCGGAGGGAGCTGACCTCGAGTGAGCTGGCCGGGTCGAGGTCGGGCAGCAGGCCGGGCAGCCGTGCGGCCAGCATCGTTTTGCCGGCGCCGGGTGGGCCGAGCAGAAACACGTGGTGCCCACCCGCCGCAGCGATCTGCAGGGCCAGAATGGCGTCGTCATTGCCGATCACGTCGGCCAGGTCGGGTTCGGCCGCCAGGCTCGTCGGCGGGGCCGCCACCATGATCGGGTCGACCGGTACGGGCGCGAGGCGGGCACCGTGCCAGATCGCCGCCTCGCGCAGTGACGCCACACCGATCACCCGAATATCGGGCACGAGTCGTGCTTCGGCCTCGTTGCCGATCGGTACCATCACCGTCGTGTGACCGAGGCGGGCGGCGGTCATGACCCCCGGTAGAATACCCGAGGTCGGCCGCAGCCGGCCGTCGAGAGCGAGCTCGCCGAAGTGCACAACCTTCCCGACCGATTCGGGCGAAACGGTGCTGTCGGCGGCGAGGCAGGCCACTGCGATCGCAAGGTCGAAGCCGGCGCCGTGCTTGGGCAACGCCGCCGGCGACAGATTGATCGTGAGGCGGTGAATGGTGAGAGGGCATCCGCTGTTGGCGGCCGCGGCACGCACCCGCTGGGTCGCCTGCGCGAGGGCCGCATCGGGCAGGCCGATCAAAATCATGCCGGGCAGTTGCGCCGAGATGTCGGCCTCAACCTCGACGAGCGCGCCGGCCAGGCCGAGCAAGGCCACGGCGTGGGTGCGGGCGATGCCCATCAGAACACGCCCTGGAGGTGTTCGATGACCGGTTCGCGGCCGGCCGGGGCGATCACCGCGATGACGTCGAGCCGGATCTGGCGCGGCCACCGGTCGGCGTGCACACACCAGGCGGCGGCGAGGCGGCGCATCCGGGCGAGCTTTTTCATGGTGATCGCTTCAAACGGATGCCCAAAACTCAGGCCGCTGC
Source organism: Cryobacterium sp. (assembly GCF_026786305.1). Classification (GTDB taxonomy): domain Bacteria; phylum Actinomycetota; class Actinomycetes; order Actinomycetales; family Microbacteriaceae; genus Cryobacterium. Next base: position 22,793 of record NZ_JAJAYI010000096.1, on the reverse strand, counting down.
GCGTCTTCACCTCGACGAAGACGACGGCCGCGCCCTTCTGCACGACGAGGTCGATCTCCCCCTCGGCGCACCGCCAGTTGCGGGTCAGAATCGTGTAACCGGCATTCTCCAGAAAGCGCGCGGCCTGCTCTTCGCCGAGCTTGCCGAGTTCGTCTTTGCGCGCCACGAGTGCCTCCGAACACCAGACTGCCCGCTCGCACAAGCGCTGGCCGGGCCGCCGCCGCATTGGTGGACAGCGGCGGGGCGCGAGCTCCTGTGGAGGAGGCTACTCGGCGTGCATCACGAACAGACGGCGCACGACGTCGCCGGCCACGAGCGCGTCGAGGCTCTCGTTGAGGTCGGCAAGCGGGCGGGTATCGGTGTGCAGCAGCTCGACCGGCAGCACGCCGTCGCGCCACAGCTGCAGGTAGCGGGGAATGTCGCGGCTCGGCACGGAGTCGCCCATGTAGGAGCCGAGCAGCCGCCGACCCAGTCCGGCGAACTGTAGCGCCGGCGTCGTGATGGCCTGGTCGGGGTGCGGCAGGCCGACCGAGACGAGGGCGCCGCCCCGGGTGAGCAGCGCCAGGCTCGCCTCCATCACCCGGGCGCTGCCGACGGCCTCAATGGCGAGGTCGACCCCGTCGCCCGCGTGCTCGAGCACGAGCTCGGCAGCCTGATCGGGCGAACCGGCGTGGTGGGCGCCGCAACGCAGGGCCAGCGCCCGCTTCTCCGGCAGCGGATCGATCGCGATGACGGTCGTGCCGGCGACCTGGGCGGCCGCCATGACGGCCATCAGGCCGACCGCGCCGAGCCCGAACACGATCACGGACTGGCCGGGCGTGAGTGCGCCGGTGTTGAGCACGGCTCCGATGCCGGTGAGGGCCGCGCAGCCGAACATGGCAGCGACGTCGAAGGGAACATCCTGGTCGATCGCGACGACCGATTCGCGGGCGACGACCGCGTACTGCGAGAATGCCGAGACCCCCAGATGATGGTTGATACGCTCCCCCGAATCGCTCGCCAGCACGGCCGGGCCGTGCAGCAGGTCACCGGTTCCGTTGGCCTCGGCGCCGCGGTGGCAGAGTGCGGGGCGCCCGGCCAGGCAGGCCCGGCAGTCGCCGCAGCTCGGCACGAAAACCAGCACGACTCGGTCGCCGACGGCGAGATCGTCGACGCCGCCACCGAGCGCGGTCACGGTGCCGGCGGCCTCGTGTCCGAGCGCCATCGGCAGGGGGCGAATGCGAGAGCCATCGATGACCGAGAGATCGGAGTGGCAGAGACTGGAGCGTTCGATGCGCACGAGCACCTCGCCGGCGCGCGGAGCCGGCACCGGAACCTGCTCGAGCGCCAGCGGGCGGCTGTCGGCATAGGGGCGCGAGGAGCCGGCATCGCGGAGAATCGTACTGAGCATCGTTGCTGGAGTCATTCTTCCAACCTAACGCCCCACACGACGTACGCTGGGCGTATGAACTCCGGTAAAACTCTGCGGCACCGGGTGACCGATCTCGGCATGCGCGCGATGAACGTCATACACCGGATGCTGCTGACCGCGACCCGCGGACGCCTCGGCTGGACCATCGGCACCATGCAGGCCGTCGAGCTGCACACGATCGGCCGCAGTAGCGGGCAACGCCGGTCCACGATGCTCACGGCGCCCGTTCACGAGAACGGCCGGTATGTGCTCGTGGCGTCCAAGGGAGGTGACGACCGGCATCCGTTCTGGTACCTCAACCTCGTGGCGCAGCCCGACGTGCACCTGAGCATTCGCGGGGTGACGCGGCCGTATCGAGCCCGGTCTGCGTCATCCGCCGAAAAAGCGGAGCTGTGGCCGCGCATCGTCGCCGCCTACCCCGGATATGGCGCCTACCAGGGCAAAACCGAGCGCGAGATTCCGGTGGTCATCTGCGAGCCGCGCCCGGAGTCGGCACCGCGCTGACGTAGCGCACCAACACGTTCCGGGCCCGGGTTGGATCATGGGCCCGGGTTGGATCATGGGCCTGCGGTCCGAACATGGGGCCGGCGTGAGCGGACACCCGAGATTGACCGCTACGCGACCGGCGCGAGTTTTTCGGCGTGGATGGCAGGAAAGATCGGTGCGTGCACGCCGGACATCTCCTCGAGCACCCGAATGACCTGGCAGCTGTAACCGTATTCGTTGTCGTACCAGACGTAGAGCACGGCCTTCTGTTCGGTGACGATGGTGGCGAGGCCGTCGACGATGCCGGCGCGACGCGAGCCGAGAAAGTCGCTCGAGACCACCTCGGGCGAGTCGATGAAGTCAATCTGCCGGTGCAGCGAGGAATGCAACGACATGGTACGCAGATACGTGTTGAGCTCGTCCTTGTCGGTCGCACTGGCGAGGTTGAGGTTGAGAATGGCCATCGACACGTCGGGCGTGGGAACGCGGATCGCGTTGCCGGTGAGCTTGCCGGCCAGCTCGGGCAGGGCCTTGGCCACGGCTTTGGCCGCGCCGGTCTCGGTGATGACCATGTTGAGCGCGGCTGAGCGGCCTCGACGGTCGCCGGAGTGAAAGTTGTCGATGAGGTTCTGGTCGTTGGTGAACGAGTGCACCGTTTCGACGTGACCGTCGATGATGCCGTAGCGATCGTTGATGGCTTTGAGCACCGGGGTGATCGCGTTCGTGGTGCAGGATGCCGCGGTGATGATGCGGTCGCTGGCGAGAATGTCGGTGTGGTTGATGCCGTGCACGATGTTCTTCAGTGCGCCCTTGCCCGGCGCCGTCAACAGTACCCGGGCAACACCGGGGCACTCCAGGTGCTGAGACAGACCTTCTTCGTCGCGCCACTTACCCGTGTTATCGACGACGATGGCGTCGTGGATGCCGTACTGCGTGTAATCGACGCTGGCCGGGTCACCGGAATAGATCACCTGAATGAGCGTGCCGTTGGCGAGGATGGTGTTGTTGTCCTCGTCGATGGTGATCGTACCCTCGAACGGGCCGTGCACCGAGTCGCGACGCAACAGGCTGGCACGCTTCATGAGGTCGTTGGCGGAACCGCGGCGCACGACAATCGCACGCAGGCGCAGGCCCTGGCCGCCGCCGGCGTGCTCGATCAGGATGCGTGCGAGCAGCCGGCCGATGCGACCGAAACCGTACAGCACGACGTCGGTGCTCGTGCGACCGTCGAGCCCGCGCTGGCCGACGACGTCGGCGAGTTCGGCGCGCAGGTATTCCTCGAGGGTGACCCGGTCGTCCTGCTCGCGAAAGCCGAGGGCCAGGCGGGCCAGGTCGATCGATGCGGCACCAAGGTTGAGCCCGTCGAGGGCCTGCAGAATCGGGAGGGTCTCCTCGAGCGGAAGTTCGACATCCGCTATGTGGCGCGCAAATCGGTGCGCCTTGAGCAGGCCGACGACCGATTTGTTGACCAGACCGCGACCGTAGACGCTCGTCACGACGGTGTTGTCGCGGTAGAGGCGCCCGATCAGGGGAATCATCGCCTCGGCGAGAGCCTCGCGGTTGCTCCACGTTGCACGGGCACGATCAGCGTCCTGGATCACAGGGTTGCCTTCCTAAACCTTCGTCGGTTGGTCCGGCCACCCGAGGCCCCGGAGTCATTCCTTATTCGTCGAGCGCAAGTTCCTTGGGAAGTTCGAAGTCTTTCGACGCGAGTTCTTCCACGTTGACGTCTTTGAACGTCAGTACACGGACCGATTTCACGAATCGGTCGGAGCGGTAGACATCCCAGACCCAGACGTCCTTCATGGTCAGTTCGAAGTAGAAATCGTGTTCCGTGTCACGGCGCACCAGTTCGACCTCGTTCGCGAGGTAGAAGCGTCGTTCGGTTTCTACGACGTACTGGAACTGGCCAACCACGTCTCGATATTCCCGGTACAGGGCCAACTCGACCTCGCGGTCGTAGTCCTCGAATTCGTCTTCTTCCATGGTGATCTCATCTTACGCTGAGATCTTGAGCCAGGATTTGCGGTGTAAAGGGCTCGGCCCGAGCAGGTCGATCGCGCTCATGTGCGCGGCGCTGCCGTAGCCCTTGTTCGACGCCCAGCCATAGCCGGGCGCTTCCTCGTGTGCGGCGATCATGAGGCGGTCACGGTGCACCTTCGCAATGACGGATGCCGCCGCCACCGACCCGCAATCCCGGTCGGCTTTGATGCGGGTCACGACGTTCAGCGGGGTGGCCAGCGCCTTGTTCAGCCAGTCGTCGCTGCCGTCCAGCAGCACGATGCTGCCGGCGACATCGACGCCCTGCTCGTACAGCCCGGATAGCGCCCGCTTGCCGGCGAGCCCGAGGCAGGCGATGATGCCGAGCTCATCGACTTCCGCGGCCGAGGCAAGCCCGACGGCCGAGTGGGTCGCCCAGGACACGGCGAGCGGTGCGAGTAGTTCCCGGCGTGGTTCACTGAGCATTTTCGAGTCGCGCAATCCCGCCGGCATGGTCAGGACGGATGCGTTCACCGCGGCGAATCCCACGGCCACCGGCCCGGCGAGGGCACCGCGGCCCACCTCGTCACAGCCGATCACGAAGCTGGCACCGGTGCGGAGCAGATCGAGCTCCACCTCGAGGGTGGGGTCGCAGACCGCCACTATTCGGCGCCCTTGTCGGCTTGTTCCACCTCGCGGAACACGTTGGGGTAGTCATCGAGCCAGGCCCAGTGCGCCAGCGGCCAGCTTACGACGAGCGCACGCCCGACGACGTTCTCGATGGGAACGTAGCCCTTGCCGACGGTTTCACCATTGAAGCGGGAATCCTTGGAGTTGTAGCGGTTGTCACCCATCATCCAGAGCGACTCGGCCGGGATGGTCACGTCAAAGTCGATGCCGGAGACCTTCGTCTCGCCAGCCGGCAAGAGCACGTAGGCGGATTCGTCGAGCGGAATATCGTTGACACTCATCTGGCCGAGAACGTTACAGCAGACGACGTGGTCGCCGGGCAGCCCGATGACACGTTTGATGAGGTGGTCGTTGCTGTCGGGCGCGGACAGGCCCACAACCGAAAGAAGCCAGTCGGCTCCGGCAACGATCGGGTTTTGCACGATGTCAGCCTGCGGAAGCAGCCATCCGCCGGGATCTTTGAACACAATGACGTCGCCGCGGGTGATCGGGATCAGCTCGGGCTCGAGCTGGTTCACGATAATGCGGTCGTCGATCTGCAGGGTGTTCTCCATGGACCCGGAGGGGATGTAGAACGACCGGATCAGGAACGTCTTGATCAGGAACGAGATGAGGAGTGCGACCACAAAAATGATCAGAAGGTCACGACTGAACAGCAGGACGCTGCGCTTTTTGCTGGGCGCCTTCCTGCTGCGGGAATTCTTCGACTCTGACACCCGACGATCGGACCTGGAGGCGAGCACGTCATCTGTCATTTAACCGCCTGAGCTCCTCATCAGTTTAGGTGATGAGGAGCTCAGGGAAGAATCCGGTTAGATCTTTGGTTGGCGCGAAAGTTAGCGCTTTTCCTTGATCTTGGCCTTCTTGCCACGCAGTTCGCGCAGGTAGTACAGCTTCGCTCGACGAACATCGCCGCGGGTCACGATCTCGATGTGGTCGATGACCGGGGAGTGCACCGGGAAGGTACGCTCGACGCCGATCTGAAAGCTGACCTTGCGAACGCAGAACGTTTCGCGCACGCCTTCGCCGGAGCGGCCGATGACGACTCCCTGAAAGACCTGGATACGAGCGCGGGTTCCCTCAATGATGTTGACGTGAACCTTGACGGTGTCGCCGGCCCGGTAGTCAGGAAGACCCTGCTTCAGCGATGGGGCGTCTACCGCGTCGAGAATGTGCATATTGTATCGCTCTCTGTACCCGCCACAGGTCGACTACGCTTGGTGCTTCGCTAACGAAGCAATCAGTATGAGGATGTGCGCCGCGAAGTGCAGGCTCCCCTGTGGCAGAGTCCTGCAGCGGCACAATCCCATATTCTGCCATGAAATCGACGCCGTCGCAAAGTCGGGCCAGCCTCCACCTGAGAGGTCGGCGTTGCCATGTTCAGAAGCATCGAGAACTTTGACCTTCTGAACGCCGATGCGCGTCTTTGCGGTAGAGAGGGCCATACTGCGGGCCGCGTCACTGTTCGCAGAGCCAGCCGCCAGGTAGCGACACTAATACGTCAGGATCGTCGGAAGAAACGGCTCCCCCGCCAATGCAAACCAGCACGCCGAACCAGTCGGCCACATGGGCCCCGCTCTCCACTCGACGTCCCAAACCGACGTTGACCATCCTCACGGCCCTGTATGACACCAATCTAAACCACCACCCCGACACCGGCCGCAGGTGCGACTGAGTGCACCAGACTAATCAGGAGCCCTCTAGCGGCCGACGCGACCGAACAAGGATGCGATGGGGGCGATGACGAGTGGTCGTGCGGCGAAAATGCTGCCGGCAATGACGAGGAGCGAGGCGGCGAAAATCCAGAATCCCGTCCAGTTCACGACGTCCTGTCCGGCGTACATGTGATTCAGGTTCCGCAGCGCACCGGTGGCGAGGACCAGGGTGACATGGAAGATGATGAAGACCACGAAGTAGAGCATCACCGGGAAGTGGATCGCGCGTGCCATCTCGATCGTGTAGACCCTGTTCAGCCGCGGAGTGTTTTTTGGCCACAGTCCCGACATTCGAACACCCGTCGCGGCCGCTAGGGGTGCGGCGAGGAATACTGTAGCGAAGTAGGTCAGCTGTTGCAGACTGTTGTAGTTGACCCAGCCGTTCTCAGTGGGCCAGTCAAGCGACACGTACTGCAGCCCGGCTGAGAGTGCGTTTGGGAACACCTCCCAGCTGGTCGGCACGATCCGTACCCATTGCCCGGTGGCGAGAAGCAGCACCACGAAGATGGCGCCGTTGAGCAGCCACAGCAGGTCAAGGGACTGGTGGAACCAGATCGTCAGGCTTATCTTTCGCTCCGGGTTCCATTTGGGCGTCCAGAAGACTGTCGGTCGCGTCTCAGTGCGGATCCGGAAGCCCGAGCGGATGACGAGCACCAGCAGGAACACGTTGAAGAAGTGCGCCCAGCTCAGCCACCACGGGATGCCCACGGGCGCCCACTCGGGCAGATGATATTCACCTGGATAGTCGGTGAGGAAGCTCTGCAGGGGATCAGTGGTGAGCAGCCACCGCACGATCAGCACGGCTAACGCTCCGAGCCCAAGGAGGCTGCCTCCTCCCATGACTGCGATGCCCGCCCACTGTGGGAGAGTGCGGCCGCGGAAGCGGCGCCGCTCGCGACGTGGTTCCCGGGGTGGGAGACGGTACGAGCGACTAGGCGGCCCCGGTTTCGCGTTCGTTTCGGGCGCGACGATCGGCTCTGCTGCCGTGATGGTGGGTGCCGGTTCGTCGGCCACCGGTGCGGGGGTGATCGTGGGAACGGCTCGACGCGGTGGCCAGGGATCCCCTCCGGGAGTCCTGGCCAGCCCGCGACGCTGCAGCACTACATCAGCGTCGTCGTGATCAGGCCGAGGCGATACAGGTGGTCGGGCAGAAGCAACCGTACTACTCGTCACGATGCTGTTCTCGACTGCTGGCACTGTCGAGGCAACGGTCGTGGCAACGGTCGTGGGCGGCTCGGCCTCCTCCACACAGGAGGTGTCAGCGCCGGTTGCTATGGGCATTGGCGCGTACTGGTCGGGCCACGGATCGCCACCGGCGACTCGTGGCAGTCCGCGGCGAACGCGACGGACTGCACCCCAGGCTGAATCCGCCCCCGAAGGGACAGCTTCGGTCGCGGCCGAGGCTCCGATAGCGGAGACCTGTGCGGTATCGAGCGGAGCGTGGTCTGCGCGGAGGGGTGGCCATGGTTGCCCGCCACTGACTCGGGGCAGCCCTCGGCGTTGGAGGCGCGCTGTCTGGGGGGAAGCCACGGTCCTTAGTCCTTTGTCGCGATCAGGGCGGAAACCAGCTGCGGCACAACGGTGAAGAGGTCACCAACCACGCCGAAGTCGGCGATCTCGAAGATCAGCGCTTCAGGATCCTTGTTGATCGCGACGATCGTTTTCGCGGTCTGCATTCCGGCACGGTGTTGAATCGCGCCCGATATCCCCAGCGCGATGTAAAGCTGCGGCGAGACGGATACGCCGGTCTGACCGACCTGATACGAATGCGGCACGTACCCGGAATCGACGGCAACTCGGGAGGCTCCCACGGCAGCCCCGAGGACATCGGCAAGTTGTTCGACCAGGGCGAAATCCTCGGCGGAACCCACACCGCGGCCCCCGGCAACCACGCGGGTTGCGCCACGAAGTGATGGGCGAGACGATTTCGCCGGCTCCGGGGCGAAAGACACGATCGTCGCCGCTCGGCGGCCGGTTCCGACGTACTCGAGAGATTCGATTATCGGGTTCGCTGCAGCGGCGCGGTCCTCGACTCCGCCTTCCCTGATCGTGACCACCGGTGTGCCGAACGTGACCGCTGAGTCCACGTCGTAGGCTCCGCCGTAGACAGAATGGTGGACGATGATCCCCTCGTCGTCACAGTCGACACCGACGGCGTCCACCGCAAGCGCGTTCTGGGTGCGGACTGCAAAACGGCCGGCGACATCGCGACCCTCGATCGAGTTGGAGATCAGAACCGCGGACGGGTTCACGCGTTCGTACGCTAAGACAAGTCCGTCGACAATGTGAGCGGCCAACACCGAGTCCACCTCAGGTGTTTCGGCAACCAAGACTCGCTGGGCGCCCTGCACACCGGCTGCCATTGCGGCATCCTGGCCGTGCCCGGGGCGAGTGATGATGACCGCGACCGGGGTGCCGATTCGTGCGGCGGCACCCAGCAGTTCGGCCGCGCTGGTGGCGAGTTCACCCGTGGACGATACGTCGAGAAGGACGAGAATAGGGTCAATAGTAAGCTCAGTCATTTCACACCAACCGGTTCTGGACGAGGTACTCCGCGAGCTGCTGGCCCGCGTTGCCTTCGTCGACGATCTTGAGGCCCGCGCTTCGGGCGGGCCTCGCCGAGACGGCGACTACTATCGATCGGGGAAGATCGGCATCCGAGTCGATATTGAGGTCCGCGAGGTCGACGGTGACGATCGATTTCTTCTTCGACGCCATGATGCCCTTGAAGCCCGGGAAACGAGCGTCGGGATGCCTCTCGGTGATTGAAACGATGGCCGGCAATGAGGCGGTAAGGGTGATCGTTCCGCCGCTAGTCTCTCGTTCTCCGCCAATATCCGTCTCAGAAATCTCAAGGCTATTCAGAGCTGTGGCGTGGGCAATGCCGAGGCGCTCTGCGAGCATGGCAGGAATCACTCCAGCGTTGCCGTCCGTGGATACATCGCCTGCGATGATGAGATCGAAGCCGATGCGTTCGGCCGCTTTCGCGAGGGCCTCCGCCGTGAGCGTCAAATCGGCACCGCGCAATGCGTCATCAAGTACGTGGAACCCGCTGGTGGCTCCCATGGCGAGGGCCTTTCGGAGGGAAGTCGGAACGGCTTGTGGCCCAATCGTCAGGACCGTGACTTCGGTGTCGGGGTGGGACTCGGCGTAGGAGACGGCGACTTCGACCGCGCGCTCGCCGATCTCGTCGAGAACACGGTCATTGGCCTCGCGATCAGCGAGCCCGGTCTCCAGGTTCAGCCGGCGTTCCGCATAGGTGTCGGGCACCTCTTTCACCAGAACTACGATCTTCATTCTGGACCCTCCCATCTCTTGCTACCTTGAAGTGTCGTGGGGGCCAGCGCGTGTGTGCGTGCTGCTGGCAATAGCGGCGGGGGTACCGCCGGCAACTACGCGTCTACCGGAACAGGGTCAGCGCCGAGCGCCTTGAGGACGGCGGCCGCGATTTGGGCGTCTTGGTGCGGTGCGCCTCCTGCGACGCCGAGACCGCCGGTGTGCAGCCCGTCGAAGCCGAGGGGCACTCCCCCGGCGACGTTCGTCAGCAGGCCGCCGCTGCCGTGCTCGAGCGCGACCGCAAGTTCGGGAGGCAGGAGCGCACTCGGGCGGCGCGTCGAGCCGCCGGTGTTCGCCTTGCGCCGGCTGGTCTCAACACTGTGCGGGGTCGTGCCGTCAGCGCGCCCGTAAGCCACCAGGGCAAGGCTCGGATCGACGACGGTCGCAGAGACACGTACGCCCACCTTGGCACCTTCCTCAATCGCGAGAGCGACTGCGCGTGCAGCCGTCTCGTAGGCGATCGTCGGGATCTCGAGGTGGTGCGTCATTAGCGTGCCTCGCGGTGTTCGAAGACGGCTCCCGGGTTGAGGATGCCTTGAGGGTCTAGCGCCTTCTTGATTCGGTGGTTGAGTTCGAGGACATCCTCACCGAGGTATTCGGCCAGCCAGGGGAGCTTCAGCCGACCGACGCCGTGTTCGCCGGTGATCGTGCCGCCCAGCTGGATAGCGAGATCCATCACTTCGCCGTAGGCGATGTGTGCGCGCTGCCGTTGCAAGTCGTCCGTCGGGTCCAGCAGGAGCAACGGGTGCGTGTTGCCATCGCCGGCGTGTGCGATGACGGCGATGGTGACGTCACGGTTCTTGCTGATCTGTTCGATTCCGCTGACGAGGTCGCCGAGGCGCGGTAGCGGTACGCCGACGTCTTCCAGGAGCAGTGCACCGAGCTTCTCCACGGCCGGGATCGCCATGCGCCTGGCCACGATGAACGCTTCGCCCTCATCAGGGTCGTCGGTGGAGTAGCACTCGGTTGCGCCGTGCTGGTTGCAGATGTCCTCAATGAGGCCAATCTCCACGGCGGCGTGTCCGGCAGGCTCGTCAGACTGAGCGATGAGCATCGCGGCCGCGTCCCGGTCGAGTCCCATCCGAGTGGTGTCCTCGACGGCGTTGATCGTGACGCGGTCCATAAATTCGAGCATCGAGGGACGCATCGAGCGCGTGATCGCGAGAACGGCGTCGGTCGCACTGCCCAGGGTCGGGAACGTGGCGACTAGAGTGGTCGGCTGTCTCTGCTCCGGGATGAGCCGCAACAGAACCTCCGTGATTACCCCGAGCGTGCCCTCGCTCCCGACGAAAAGCTTCGTCAGAGAGAGTCCGGCGACATCCTTCAGTCGCGCCCCGCCAAGCCGGACAGCCCGGCCGTCGCCGAGGACGACGGTCATTCCGAGTACGTAGTCGGTGGTGACCCCGTACTTTACACAGCACAGGCCTCCGGCGTTCGTAGCGACGTTTCCGCCAATCGAGCAGATCTCGTACGAGGACGGGTCCGGCGGATACCACAGCCCGTGAGCTGCCGCAGCGGCTTTCACCTCAGCGTTGAACGCCCCTGGCCCGGCCACGGCCGTGCGTGTAACCGGATCAATCTCAATGCTCTTCATGCGATCTAGAGAGAGGACGATTCCTCCCTGGACAGCGGTGCTCCCTCCGGAGAGACCCGAGCCGGCACCGCGCGGGACGACAGGCGTTCCCGTTTCAGCGGCGTACCGCACCACGGTCTGCACTTCTTCGGTCGAAGTGACACGGACGACAGCGAGAGGGATACCAGCATTGGGATCATTGGCTCGATCCCAACGATACGCATCCATGCTGGCCGGGTCGGTAATAACACTTCCTGGTGGTAGCGAGCTCACGAGGTCGTCGAGGGTTTGCGCGTCATTGCGAATCATCTGGAGCGGTCCTTTCTTGACCGGGAATAAAAGCAATCTACCATCAGTCAGCATTAAAATGAAAGTATTTTTCCAGATTGTGGAATAAATGTGTCGCAGGCGTTCCCAGGCGGCCGGTCGAGGCGTTCGACAACAGATCCAAGTGGGGGCGTTCTAGCCCACCGGACCCTCAGCACGCGGCACGTGCGAGCTGAACCTGACCCCTAACACCGTCACGCTCTACGCGCGCTCTCGAACTACTCGGCATAGATCTGCCGGCGCTGACCTGGCGACACTAGAAGGGGCGGCAGCGGCGCATCCACTGTCGCCCCCTTGTGCGTCAGGGCCGTTCTGCGGTGACGCTAGACGCGCTGGGTTCTGGTGAGAGAACCGCCGCCTTCTGGCGCAGCATCCAGCGCACAATGAGGGCCAAGGCGATCACGAGCACTGCGAGCATGATCGTGCCGAGGTTGAATCCGAGGCCGTAGATGAATATGAGCGACAGCGACCCGGCAGCCACGCAGTAATAGAGGGTGACGAGGAACGTCTTGCGTAACAGATCTCCCTCGCGCCCCAGCAGGCCAACCGTCGCAGAAGCTGCGACGATGTTGTGAATGGCGATCGGGTTGCCGCCGGCACCACCCACCGCCTGCGCGGCAACGACCTGCTCCGGGCTGACTCCAATGGCATTGCCCGTGGAGAACTGGAACTGCGAGAACGTGAGGTTCGACACCGTGTTGGAACCGGCCACGAATGCGCCGAGTGCGCCAATGAAAGGCGCAATGAAAGGCCACGCACTTCCGGAGATGGCCGCCGCTCCCTCGGCCAGCGTCACAGGCATGCTTGAGAGACCCGAAGCGTTGAGGTCGGGTCCCGATTGGATCAGCACACGCACCAGAGGTACCGCAAAGAGTAACGCCACGGCGGTTCCCGCAAGCTGTCTGCCGGAAACCTTCCATGTCTCGCGAATCTGTTTGCCACTCATTCGATGGAGTGGGTAGGCGAAGAGCGCCGCCAGGATCAACAGAAACGCTGGAGAGTAGAAGGGCTGCACTGCCGTGGAAATGTCGGTGCCCAGGATGTTGTTGAACGGAATCGCGACGCCGGTGAGAATCTCTTTCACCGGAGCGATAACCCGGCTGCCGACAAGCAGCACGGCCATGAGAACGTAGGGAGCCCATGCGCTCACGATGCTCATCCGTTTCTCGGTTCCGTCGGACGCCGCTTTCGCGGGTTCCATCGTCCCCATCCACCGCGGGCTCCAACTGGCGCGTGGGCCAAAGTCGAAGATCCTCTTGGGCATGAGAAACCCACGGCTCGAGGTGAACATCACGAGTATCAACCCGAAAAGGCCACCAAACAGCGAAGGGAATTCCGGCCCGAGAAACCGGGCTACGAGAACGGACGGCACGGTCATCGCGAGCGAGGCGTAGATCGCAAACGGCCAGATCGCCAACCCGTCTCGGAATTTGCGCTCTGGTCCGAAGAATCCCGTGAGCATGCAGACCAGAATGAGCGGAATGAGTATCCCCACAATCGCATGCATAAATGCCACCTGGAATCCAATCGACGCCACGAACTCGGGCATCGTGACACCGAGTACGGATATACGTTCCGCTACCGCCGGGTCACCGCCGAGACCACCGCCGACTCCCACAATGATGGGCGTTCCCACCGCACCGAAGCTCACCGGTGTGCTTTGAATTATGAGGCCCACCATGACGGCGGCCATTGCAGGAAACCCCAGGGCGAGCAGCAACGGCGCAATGACGGCTGCCGGCGTGCCGAAGCCCGAGGCACCCTCAATGAAACTACCGAAGAGCCAGCCGATGATGATCGCCTGGATCCGACGGTCCGGTGAGATGTTGTTGAAGCCCGCCCGAATGGTAGCCATCGCCCCTCCGACCGTGAGTGTCGAGAGCAGCAGGAGTGCCCCGAAGACGATGTAGAGCAGGGTCGCGGCAGTGATGACACCCTCAAGGGAAGCAGCGGCAACTCCCCGAATGTCCATTTTCCAGACTGTGAGGGCCACGATTACGGCGATGACATAGCCCAACGGCATGGCATATTTGGCGGGCCAGCGAAATCCAGCGAGCAGTACACCCACCACCAGAATTGGTGCCAGCGCTAGAAGGCTGAGCACAGCAAGATTGTCCACGATTAGGTCCTCTCTGACCAAGTTTCGTATGATGGAATTTTATTTCTGTCTTGTGGACGCAATTCTAAACGCGGTCGACGCTCACGGTCAATGGATGTGGCATCTTTAGGCTCAGGTCACGCTGCAGCTCACATCATCGCCTGGCGCATCACGACGCCTGGTGCGAAATGGTGCGGTCACTGCCACTGTCCCAAGACAGTCCACGACGACCTCAGCGTGGCATGGGACGACGACTGCTTCGGCCTCGAGAGCGTCGAGAGCGGCACCGACCGCGCAGCGCAATCAGCGGGTGGCTGGAGTCGCCGTAAACTTTCCCCGACGAACCACGGCGTCGACACACGGCGTCGACCCAACGGACGTCGACCCAACGGACTCCAACCTCAGCCACATTGGCCGAGTCCGCGGCCGTAGCCGAATGACTTGCGCCCGGCTGAAAGTGGTGCCCGACGCTCATCGTGCGGGCCGGCTTCGATGAAAGAAAGCAGGACGTCGGCAGAGCGGAAGAGGTTCACGTCAGCATTCGAGAGAGCTGGAACGCGTCAACACGGCCACCGATCGACGCATTGACCGTCACCTCGCCGGCACGGCACGCCTGTGCCTACACCCGATTCCTCAGTCTCCGTTCCTGCGCGCCGTCTCGCTTACGCCTGCTGAGCCTTCTTGGCACGCCGGATCCGGTGCAGGATGGGCTCGGTGTAGCCGCTCGGCGAGGACGCCCCCTCGATGATGAGCTGCCGGGCCGCCTGAAAGGCGAGGCCCGGACCGGCCGGACCGATTAGGGTTTCATAGAAGGGGACGTCCGCGTTTTGCCTATCGACAACGGCCGCGAGCCGCACGAGGCTCGCGTCCACCTCCGACTCGGTGATGACGTCGTGGGCTAGCCAATTCGCCAGGAGTTGACTGGAGATGCGCAGTGTCGCTCGGTCTTCCATGAGCCCAACACCATGGATGTCCGGGACCTTGGAACACCCGACTCCCTGGTCGACCCATCGGACGACATAGCCGAGGATCGACTGAACGTTGTTGTCGAGCTCAGTCAGGCGTTCGTCACCGGGTTTCTGTTCGGCGAGCGGGATAACGAGGATCGGGTCGAGCGCCTGGCGCACCCGCTTGCCGACTTCCCGCTGACGTTCGGCCACGTCAACTTCGTGATAGTGGATAGCGTGCAGCGTGGCGGCCGTCGGAGACGGCACCCACGCTGTGGTCGCACCGGACCGGGGATGCACGACCTTCTGCTCAAGCATGTCGTGCATGAGATCGGGCATAGCCCACATGCCCTTACCGATCTGGGCCCGCCCGGGGAATCCCGCCGAGAGTCCAGCGTCCACGTTCGCGTTCTCGTATGCGGCCATGAAGGGCTGAGAGCGCATCGCCCCCTTGGCGACCACTGCGCCTGCGTGCATGGACGTGTGGATCTCGTCGCCGGTGCGATCAAGGAATCCGGTGTTGATGAAGACGATTCGATCGGACGCTGCGTCGATGCAGGCGCGCAAATTGACCGTGGTGCGCCGCTCTTCGTCCATGATGCCCACCTTCAGCGTGCGTGATGGCAGGCCGAGGAGCTGCTCAACCCGCCCAAAGAGATCGACGGTGAACGCGACTTCATCGGGACCGTGCATTTTTGGTTTGACGATGTACATCGAGCCGGCACGCGAGTTGCCGCCGCGGGCTTCTCCGGCAAGATCGGGGAACGAACCGAGTGTGGTTACCACCGCATCAAGGATGCCTTCGAACACCTCGTCGCCGGCGGCATCGCGCACCGTGTCGGTGGTCATCAGGTGGCCGACGGTGCGCACCAAAAGAAGAGCCCTACCGTGCAACGTCACGGCGCCACCGTCCGGCGCGGTATAAACCCGGTCGCCGTTCATCGTTCGCATGAATGTGCCGCCGCTCTTGCTGACGGTTTCGCTAAGCGTG
This sequence comes from Cryobacterium sp., assembly GCF_026786305.1. Classification (GTDB taxonomy): domain Bacteria; phylum Actinomycetota; class Actinomycetes; order Actinomycetales; family Microbacteriaceae; genus Cryobacterium. Next base: position 7,239 of record NZ_JAJAYI010000096.1, on the reverse strand, counting down.
CCACGCATGAGCTCCCGCCAGTTTCGGTATCCGAGAACCTTATCTTCGGCATCGACCGCGGCGACCGAGTCCTCGAGATCCATGATTGTCGTCACTGCGGACTCGAGCACAATGTCTTGAATCCCGGCAGGGTCGGTGCTGCCGATCGCCCCGTCCCGGTCGATGATCACGTCGAGATGCAGGCCGTGGTGACGGAAGAGGACCGATGCCGGCGCTGAAGAATCCCCGGTGTAGCCGATGAGTGCTGACAGCTCCGCGAGAGCAGTGCGCGAGCCGTCCATCAAGGTGACTACGAGGGTACCGTCGCCGATACGATACTCCACGGCGTCGCCGTGTGAGCCTGCTTGGAGCGGGACGGCTTGGTCGAGCAGGGCGCGCCCACGGGCGATTACCTGCTGACCGCGCGCGTGGTTATAAGTGCTCCCGCGGGCGGTTTCGCCGTCTATGGCGATCGCGTCGGTCCCGTAGAGCGCGTCGTAGAGCGAACCCCACCGCGCATTGGCAGCGTTAACGGCGAACCGCGCGTTGAGAAGTGGTACGACGAGTTGCGGACCTGCCTGTGAGGCGATTTCCACATCGACGTTCGAGGTGGTGATGCTGAAATCAGACGGTTCGTCGACAAGGTACCCAATTTCCGTCAGGAACGCCCGATATGAGGCGGGATCCGGCTGACCAGGGTTGGTCTGGTGGAAGGCATCGAGCCGGGCCTGCAACTCCTCCCTCCGACGCAGAAGTTCGCGGTTTCTCGGTGTGAGGTCACGGATCAGCACACTGAGCCCCTGCCAGAAGGCGTCGGCTCGAATGCCGGTCCCCTCGAGGGCCTCGTTCTCGACGAATTCAACGAACGCGGTCGCGATGTCCAGATCCGCTCGACGAACCCGCCCACTCAAATCGGTCGTCTGCGTTGACAGGGGTGTGCTCACTGGTGGACTCCTTGGCGTCGTGGGTCACAACCCCGGCGGCAACGCCGTCGGAGTGAACCCGTGGGTAAGAAAACCGTGGGATTGCTCGCCGCGGCAGTCGCAGCCAAAACACCCGACCGATTCATCCGGGCGGTACTCCGTGGCCGACTGCGTCCAGAGCCAGTATCTCAGCAAACAGAGAATTTTGAAACCGAAATTCCACATAACGGAATAGCTAGGGTCCGCGGCGCGTCACAATCTCGTGATTTCTTTCGTCCCGTCGCGGGCCGAAGGCGCTGTCAGGAGCCCCTATAGGCATTCTCGACGTCGGAAGCGATCAACTCAGCGGTGTGTGTGAGGATGGGGATGGCACGCTCGGCGAAATGCTCATCGACGCGGGTGAGCGGGCCTGAGACCGAAATCGCGGTCAGGCTCGGCATTCCGGGTACCGCTACCGCGAAGCATCGCACGCCGAGTTCCTGCTCGTTGTCGTCGATGGAGTAGCCGCGCGTTCGAATTCGGGAAAGGTCCTCAAGCAGGCGGTCGATGTCGGCGATGCTGTGCATGGTCGGCGTTGGCATTCCTGCACGAGCGACGATCCCTCGCACCTGCGCGTCGTCCAACTGAGCCAGTATTGCTTTGCCGACGCCCGAAGCGTGCGTATGGACTCGGCGGCCCACTTCGGTGAACATACGCATGGAGTGCGCGGACGGCACCTGGGCAACGTAGGTGGCCATGTCGCCGTCCAAGATCGCCATGTTCGCCGTCTCACCGAGTTGCTCGACCACACTCGCCAGGTGCGGTCGCGCCCACGCGCCAAGTTGTCGGCTAGCGACCTCCCCCATTCGGATGAGTCGCGGCCCAAGTCCATAGCGCCGGTTCGGGAGCTGGCGCACGTAGCCCAGAGGCATCAGGGTGCGCAGGAGCCGGTGGATGGTGGGCAGCGGCAGTTCGGCAGCCTCAGCGAGCTGCGAGAGGGACACCTCTTCACGTGCGCTCGTGATCAGCTCCAACAGCTCGAACACTCGCTCGACCGACTGCACACGACCGCTCGCCTTTTCCGCCATGCCTAAACTCCGATTCTCTACTTGTGACATATTCTATCCGCATTGCGGAAGCAATGCGCGGACAGAGGTTGACGCCTTGAGTGCTCTTCACTTAGAATTTCCACCAGGCAAGAAGTAACTTCCACGATTCGGAATCTTCCAATAGTGACAGTCGCTGACGAAGGGATGTCCAATGTCATACACGGTGAACTGCTCTACGCTCCTCACGGAGTTCCCCCTGCTTGAGCGCCCCGCGCGCGCGCAGCAGGCGGGATTCCCAGCGGTGGAGTTCTGGTGGCCATTCAGCACCGCTGTGCCGGATGACGCCGACATCGCTCGATTCGAGAGCGCGATCACTGACGCGGGGGTGCAGCTCACCGGTCTCAACTTCTTCGCCGGAGACATGCCCGGCGGCGACCGCGGGCTTGTCTCCTGGCCCGCGCGCTCATCCGAGTTCCGCGACAACATCGACGTGGTCGTCGCGATCGGTGAGAAGCTCGGTTGCCGCTCCTTCAATGCCCTCTACGGCAACCGTATCGCCGAGGAGGCGCCGGAGGCTCAAGACGAGACCGCCGTCGAGAACCTCTCGATCGCCGCAGCGGCCGTCGCCCGGATCGGCGGAACAGTGCTGCTGGAGCCGGTCAGTGGCGCCCCCGATTACCCCCTGCTGACCGCCGATGACGCGCTCCGGGTGATCGGTCGGGTCGCAGCGGCCTCCGCCGCGGAGAACGTAAAGCTGCTGGCCGACTTCTACCACCTCGCCGTCAACGGCGACGACGTTGCCGCGGTCATCGAAGAGCACGCCGCGGAGTTCGGCCACATCCAGATCGCCGACAACCCCGGTCGCGGTGCTCCCGGTACCGGCGAACTCCACCTCGACGCATGGATCGCTCGCAGCCGCGAACTTGGCTACGAGGGGTTCATCGGCCTGGAGTACAAACAGTTGACGGATACCGCCTTCGACTGGATCCCGCGCGCAGCGCGCACCCCTCTAACGCGAGAAAAGGAAGAGCAATGAGCAACGTCTCTGTCATCGGGCTCGGCATCATGGGCCTGCCCATGGCCATCAACCTCGTCAAGGCTGGACACACCGTCACGGGTTTCAACCGCAGCCCAGCACGCCTTGACGCCCTCATCACGGCCGGCGGACACGGCGCAACGAGTGTCGCCGAGGCAGCCCGGGGCGCAGATGTCGTCATCACTATGGTGCCCGACTCCCCCGACGTCGAAGGCGTCGTCAGCGGTTCGGACGGCGTCTTCGCCACCGCAGCCCCCGGCACGCTCTGGATCGACGCCAGCACCATCCGTCCCGACGTCGCGAAGCGGCTCGCCGAGAACGCTGCGACTGCCGGGTTGCGGCCGCTCGATGCGCCCGTCTCCGGCGGTGAGCAGGGAGCCATCGACGGGGTGCTGTCGATCATGGTCGGCGGAGATTCCGCCGACTTCGATGCCGCCCAGGATGTCCTCGGCGCGGTCGGGAAGACCATCGTCCACGTCGGACCATCAGGCTCCGGACAAACAGTCAAGGCAGCCAATCAGCTCATCGTCGCCGCCAACATCGAGGTTCTCGCCGAAGCGATCGCCTTCCTCGAAGCACACGGGGTCGACCTCGACGCCGCGCTGACCGTCCTCGGCGGAGGCCTGGCGGGGTCCAAGGTTCTTGAGCAGAAGGGCACGAAGATGGTCAAGCGCGACTTCGAGCCTGGTTTCCGCCTCGCCCTTCATCACAAGGACCTGGGCATCGTTACGGCCGCTTCCCGCGAAGCGGGCGTCATCATCCCCCTCGGTGCCGTCGTCGCACAGCTGGTCGCCGCCACCGTCAACCAGGGCGATGGCGCACTCGACCACTCGGGACTGTTCAAGCAGGTCCTCCATCTCTCCGGCCGCAGCTAGCCGCGCGCCGGCACCCTCTACGAGAACGAACCGAAAAAGCACGCTCTCGCCACTTGACAAAAACATAGGGGCACCCTCCCCTAATCGACGGCATCCGGCCCTGATGGAAACCGCAGAATCTCTTCGAAGGAGTACCACCTCATGACTAAAATGCGCACTGTAGACGCCGCCGTTCTGATCCTGGAAAAGGAAAGGGCCACCGAGGCATTCGGCCTTCCAGGTGCGGCCATCAACCCGTTCTACTCAGCGATGAAAGCCCACGGCGGTATCCGCCACACGCTCGCCCGCCACATGGAGGGCGCTTCCCACATGGCCGACGGGTTCTCCCGAGCGGTCGCAGGCAATATCGGCATCTGCATCGGTACATCCGGCCCCGCCGGCACCGACATGATCACCGGCCTCTACGCCGCCTGGGCCGACTCCATTCCAATCCTGTGCATCACCGGGCAAGCCCCCGTCGCGAAGCTGCACAAGGAGGACTTCCAGGCTGTGGACATCGAGTCCATCGCCAAGCCCGTCACCAAGCTCGCCATGACTGTCCGCGAACCCGGCCAGATCCCCGGCGCTTTCCAAAAGGCGTTCCAGCTCATGCGCTCGGGACGACCCGGACCAGTGCTCCTTGATCTTCCAATCGACGTGCAGCTTGCCCAGATCGAATTCGACATCGACGCCTACGAGCCCCTGCCCGTCGAAAAGCCCAGGGCCAACCGCACCCAGCTGCAGAAGGCCCTCAACCTCCTCACGGCCTCCGAACGGCCTCTCATCATCGCCGGTGGCGGCGTCATCAACGCGAACGCGTCCGCGCAGCTGGTCGAACTCGCCGAGACCCTCGGCGTTCCAGTCGTGCCTACCCTCATGGGCTGGGGAGCGATTCCCGACGACCACCCGCTCATGGCGGGACTGGTCGGCCTGCAGACATCCCACCGCTACGGGAACGCGAGCCTGCTGGCATCGGACTTCGTCATCGGGATCGGCAACAGGTGGGCGAACCGCCACACGGGAGGTCTGGACACCTACACTGCCGGTCGCACCTTCGTGCACATCGACATCGAACCGACCCAGATCGGACGTGTGTTCGCGCCTCATCTCGGGATCACCTCCGATGCCGGTGCGGCGCTGGACGGGCTGCTCGAGCTCGCCCGGGAACGCAGCACTGCCGGCAACCTGCCGAACTACTCCGACTGGGCAGCGGAGTGCGCCGAGCGCACCGCGACGCTTCACCGCAAGACCCATTTCGACAATATGCCGATTAAGCCCCAGCGGGTATACGAAGAGATGAACAAGGCATTTGACAAGGACACTGTCTACGTGAGCACCATCGGGCTGTCGCAGATTGCCGCCGCCCAATTTTTGCATGTCTTTGGTCCTCGCAAGTGGATCAACGCGGCCCAGGCCGGACCCCTCGGGTGGACCCTCCCCGCAGCCCTCGGCGTAGTCCGCGCCAACCCCAACGGCACCGTCGTCGCGATCTCCGGCGACTACGACTTTCAGTTCATGATCGAAGAACTCGCCGTCGGTGCCCAGTTCAATCTGCCTTACATCCATGTCGTTGTGAACAACTCTTACCTGGGACTCATCCGCCAGGCGCAACGCGGCTTCGACATGGATCACCACGTCTCCCTCGCTTTTGAGAACATAAACTCCCCCGAAACCAACGGATACGGCGTTGATCACATTGCCGTCGCCGAGGGACTCGGTTGCAAGGCCATCCGTGTGCAAGACCCGAACCTGCTCGGACAGGCTTTTGAAGCGGCCCACGCGCTGATGGAGGAGCACCGGGTGCCGATTGTGGTCGAAGTGATTCTGGAACGCATCACCAATATCTCCATGGCCGCCGCCGAGATCGACTCGGTCAACGAATTTGAAGAGCTCGCCGTGACCGAAGAAGACGCGCCGACCGCGAACCTCAGGGTTCGGGTTTAGACGTCATCATGCGCGTCGTCATCGCCCCCGACAAGTTCAAGGGTTCGCTCTCCGCGCCTGAGGTCGCACAGCATCTGGCTGTGGGACTTCGAACTTCTGCCGCAAGTCTCGGCTACCCGATCGACGTACTCTCTATTCCCGTGGCCGACGGTGGTGAAGGCACCGTCGATGCCGCCGTCGGCGCAGGCTTTCAACGTCGCACCGCGACTGTCACCGGGCCGACCGGACGATTGATTCAGGCAGCATTCGCCGTACGCGGTTCGGAAGCCGTCATCGAAATGGCCGCCGCCTCCGGACTCGGCGTCCTCCCGGACGGCATCCCGGCCCCGCTCAGCGCAACCAGCCGAGGAACCGGCGAACTCATCCGCGCCGCGCTGGACGCTGGATGCCGGCACATCGTCCTGGCCATCGGCGGCAGCGCAAGCACCGACGGCGGATCCGGGGTGCTCCGCGGACTCGGAGCCCGCTTCCTCGACTCGCGGTTCCTCCACGCCGACGGGGCCGAGATCCCGGGCGGTGGCGGCTTTCTCGCCGGATTGGATCGCATCGACCTGTCAGGCCTGGATGACCGTCTGCGGGAGACGAGCATCGTGCTCGCCACAGATGTCGACAATCCGCTCCTCGGCGCGCGCGGCGCCGCCGCAGTCTTCGGCCCGCAAAAGGGTGCCTCCCCCGCCGACATTCTTGACCTCGAAGCTGGGCTCGCGCACTTCGTCACGGTTCTCGGCGAGATCTTCGGCGCGCAGGCCAAGGACGCCGCGAACGCGGCTGGTGCGGGCGCCGCGGGCGGAGTGGGCTACGCGGCCCTCACGGTGCTTGGTGCCACTCGACGCCCAGGCATCGACATCGTCCTGGAGTTCACCGAGCTGAACAGGCGCCTAGCTGGAGCGGATTTGGTGATCACGGGCGAAGGTAGCCTCGACCATCAAAGCCTCGCAGGCAAGACCCCTGTCGGCGTCGCGCGGGCCGCCACCCGAGCAGGAATCCCGGTCATAGCTGTGTGCGGTCGAACCACTCTGGAGCCCCGCGAAGTGCACCTGGCTGGATTTCAGCGAATCTACCCGCTCACTGCCCTGGAGCCGGATCTCGCGGTCAGCATGACCCAGGCGGGGCGACTGCTGGAACAACTCGGCCGACAGATTGGTCGCCACTTCGCACCGAATGGTCCACCAGCCCAGAATTCCGTCCCAGCCCTCGTTGGCGAATGACCCCGTTACCTTGTTCATGTCCCCGGATGGTGTGATTATCGGGGATGTTGGCCCGTCGGGTCCGGCCTGATTATTGCCCCCAGTCGTTGATGATCCGGGGGGGTGTTGTCACCGGATTTGACTGGTGTCAGGTGATCGCTAATAGGGGCCGTACTGAAACCCAGGCCATTCGTAACGTGGATGTGAGACTCGATACCGCGGCGCTGACCAACATAACGGTTCAGAGACGGGAGTAATCATGATTGAGCACTACGACTCCGTGGACGT
>NZ_JAJAYI010000095.1 GCF_026786305.1 Cryobacterium sp. | reverse complement strand
CCTTGTTCCCACTTTTTCTTGTTCTCGGGGTTCCAATTGTCGATCCATCGCCCCGGACGGTGCACGAGCACCGCCGCAACGGTGCTGGGTGCGGTGGTGCCGGGTGCGGTGGTGCTGGGTAATGTTTGAACGGTGCTGGATCTCACTGAAGTCCCGCTCGCGGTTGGAATGAAGCGGCGGTGCCACGCTCTGCAGGCCGCCCGGGCGGCTTCCCTGCTTCGACGTTGGCCGGCGCGTGTGTCCGGAAACCGTGGCACCCGCTACCTTTCGACCACAGATGATCACAGGCTGTTGGGGCTGTATCGGGGAGCTCGTACATAACGGACACAATCCGCATCGAACCCAAAGCCGTGCGGGCAGCGGATTCCGGGGGGTGGCAGACTGGAACGACCTGCGCCCGCACATCCGCTGTTTGAAAGGCCCGCACATGACGATCACCGCCGCCGCCGACGGTTCTGCCCTCGGCAACCCCGGACCGGCTGGCTGGGCCTGGTACGTCGACGACTCCTGCTGGGCGGCCGGCGGCTGGAAGCACGCGACCAACAACCAGGGCGAGCTGAAGGCCGTGCTCGAGTTGTTTCGCGCAACCGCACACATCGACGACGACCTGCTCGTGCTGTGCGACAGCCAGTATGTGATCAACTCCGTGACGAAGTGGATGAAGGGTTGGAAGGCGAAGGGCTGGCGCAAGGGAGACGGCAAACCGGTCATGAACCTCGACCTGCTGAAGGAGATCGACGAGGCGATCGCCGGGCGACGCTACCGGTTCGAATGGGTCAAGGGACACGTCGGGCATCCCCTCAATGAGGCCGCCGACGAGCGCGCGCGCAGCGCGGCCGAGGCTTTTCAGCGCGGCCGGCCGGCGCCGGGCGGGCCGGGTTTTCGCGCGGGTGAAGCTGAGGGTGAACCGGTGGCACAGGCGCGAGCGGCGGCATCCGTCGGACCAAGCAGTTCAGGCACGCCGACCCAGACCACGGACCGCACCACGGAGCGGGCCACCGCCTACCCGCGTGCCGAACTGTTTTCTTTCGACGATCTCGATGATGATATCGGCGAGGATTACCGCGACCTGACCGATCTGCACGGCCCCGACGTTATGCGCAGCACCGGTGAGCTGCATCGGGTGACGCTGTCGCTCACCGACGACGAGCACCGGCGTGTCGTGCAGCGGTCCGCGGCCCGCGGCGTGACCGTCGAGGAGTACCTGCGCAATCTGATTTGAGCCGTGGGACCATAGAACATGACCGTTTCGTCCTGCGAACCCGCACAATTGCACATTTTCGAGACCGCGCTCGGTGAACGCCGCACCGAGCTGACCGAGCAATCCCAGCGTCTCGCCGATAGGTTTGCCATCGTGCGAAGCTCGCGCAGTGACGGTTCGACCGACGGCGCCCACGACGCGGAAGCATCCTCGCTGCGCAACGAATGGTCACGCCTGTCGGGGTTTCAGAACGAAGCCGGCGACGAGCTCGCGGCCATCGCTTGAGCCCTGCAGCGCATTGTCGACAGCAACTACGGCCTGTGCGTGCGCTGCGGCAACGAATTCCGGAAGGGGCGACTCGAGATCAAACCGGCCGCCGACCTCTGCGCCGCCTGCGCCGAGAAGGCGGCACCGCGCCGTCGATAGTTCAGCACACCTCCGATCAGCGCACGCCGATGAGAGACCGAAGGCCGAACTCGGAGACGATCGGAATGCCATAGTCGCGCGCTTTGCCCGTCATGCCGGTGACCGAGGCCGGGTCGGCGGCAACGAGCAGGCTCGTGCGCAGCGTGACCGCGGTGCCCAGGGAGAGCCCGCGAGCGATCAGCTCTCGGCCCCAATCGGAGCGAGCGCGGGCCATGTCACCGGCCAGCACGACGATGTCGCCCCGTTCCAGCAGCACCGTATCGATCGAGGCAATCGGTGGTCGGGCCACCGATGACGGTGCGGTCAGAGCGGCGGCGATGACGTCCGGGTCGACGGCGAGCATGCGGGCGACGGCGACCAGGTCAAAGCAATCCCCTCGACTGAGGTCGCCATTTGACCAGGCCACGCGCACAAAGTCTTCGAAGTACCGGCGATGCAGGGCGGCGCAGTCCGCCACACTGATGCCGCTGCATTCGGCCAAAACCCGAAGTTCGCGCGTTTCCTGGAACGACAGCACACGACCGACCAGGCACAGGTCGAGCAGGGCGAGATAGTCCAGGCGCTCCTCCGGTCCGGTGTAGTCGGGGAGCTTCATGGCCACCCGAGCCAGAAAGCTCGGTGTGGGCACTGCGTCCGTCGTTGTCGGGTCGCGCTGCACCCACTCCGCCCCGGTGTCGCCGACGATAAGCGGCCAGGGGGCCCGCTCGGCACGGTCGAGGGCCTCGATCCACGGTGCTGCACTGGGCGAGCCGTGCACGTAGGCCGCCAGCAGGCTCGCGCACGCCACGGCCTGCACCAGGGCTCCGGGGCCGGGCCCGATCTCGATGTCGTAGGCCGCACAACAATCGATGAGCTGCCGACCGGCCCCCGGCAAGTAGCTGCGGGCCAGCTGCATCGTGCAGACTGCCTCAAGTCCACGCCCGCGGGCGTAGCCGATCAGCTCGAACTCGCTCATCAGAAAGCCGGTGACAAACTGGGCATTGTGGGACACCAACACCCGGCCGCGGAGCAGGTCGATCAGTCGCGGTGCGATCTGCTCAAACGTGGGCGCGCGCAGCAGTTCGGCCGTGCTGACACCGTGGCTCGCGACGTCACCCGCGTTGCTTCCGGGATTGACGACGGTCTGCCAGCGCGCAGTCGTGCAACCACCCTCGTCGATGTGCACAACGGCAATCTCGACGACCCGATCCCGCTTATACGGAAACAGTCCGGTGGTTTTCAAACAAATAACGGCGTATCCACGTTCGGGCATGGTCACACTCCACAATCTTGTGATGTGAAGTTATCCACAAACCCGACTCGACGCGACTACCCTTTCGGGGGGTTGCAGGTCCAGTCGAGTGCTGCTTATATACCTAGTTGCCTTCGGCTTTTCTGGCCGAGTTCTTCGGCGGTAGCAGTGTGTCCGCTTCCTCGAGCGACATCCCGTTCGTTTCAGGAACCTTGCGCAGCACGAACCAGAACGAGAGTCCAGCGAACAGGGCGTAGAGGCCGTAGGTGATCGTCAGGGACGCATTGGCCATGGGCGGAAAGGTGACCGTGATGAGAAAATTCGCGGTCCACTGCGCGGCTGCGGCGAGCCCAAGGGCCTTGGCACGAATCGAGTTGGGAAACATTTCCCCGAGAAGCACCCACACCACCGGCCCCCAGGAGGCACCGAACGAGATCACGAACAGGTTCGCGGCGACCAGTGCGATCGGCGCCCAAGCGCCGGGCAGACTCAACTCGCCGCCGACCGTGTTCGACTGGCTGAACGCCACCGCCATGGTCGCAAGTGACACCGTCATGCCGATGGAACCGGTCAGCAGGATCGGTCGCCGACCGATCCGGTCGACCAGGGCGATCGCGACCAGGGTCACCAGAATGTTGGTCACCGAGGTGATCACCGAGATGGTCAGCGAGTTGGATTCCTGGAAGCCGACCGCCTGCCACAGGGTGGTCGAGTAGTAGAAGATCACGTTGATGCCAACGAACTGCTGGAACACCGACAAAATGATGCCGACCCAGACGATCGGTTTGAGCCCGAAGGCGTTGCCGCGCAGGGACCCCGTCTTCTGCGAACGCGCGTCGACCTCGATCGAACGACGCATGTCGCGAATTTCCCGGTCGACATCGCCGCTCGGCCAGAGCCGAGTGAACACGGCGCGGGCATCCGTTTCTTTGTCTTTCAGAATCAGGAAACGCGGGGATTCCGGCAGCATGAACGCGATGCCGCCGTAGACGATGGCGGGCACGGCGCCGGCGAGGAACATCCAGCGCCAGGCCTCCAGGCCGAACCAGAACTCGCTGCCCGCCCCACCCGCGCTCGCGGCAAACATGGCGTCGGAGAGCAGGGCGGTGAAGATTCCCAGGGTGATTGCGAGCTGCTGCAGAGAGCCAAGACGGCCGCGCATCTGCCGCGGTGAAATTTCGGCGATATAGGCCGGCGCGACAACGGATGCGAGGCCGATGCCGAGGCCGCCGACCACCCGCCAGATGATCAGGTCGACGACGCCGAACGCGAAGCCGGAACCGATCGAGCTGACCAGGAACACCACACCGCCGAGCACCATCATGGGGATGCGCCCGTAACGGTCGGCGAAACGGCCCCCGAAGAAAGCGCCGGCCGCAGCACCGAGCAGCGCACAGGCCACGGCAAACCCGGTGAGGGTGGCATTCAGAGCGAATTCTCGCTGCACCGCGTTGACGGCTCCGTTGATGACCGAGGAGTCGAAGCCGAACAGAAAACCGCCGAGGGCGCCGGCGACGGCCAACGCGATGACTTTTCGGTTGCTGCTCGGCGTGCCAAGGTCGTTCACCGAGCCCGAAGGGGATGCGGTCATCGTGCTGTGTCGGTCACGTGCCGCCTCCTGTTTCGATGTTGTGCCATCCGACCAGCCTACGTCGGGTCCCATCGGGTGCCGCGCCAACGGTGCAGACCCTGTGCCACGACAGGGGGGCGGGGCGGTTTGAACCGGCCTACAACGATTCTCGCAATTGCTTTCTGTGCAGCGGGTACGGATCGACCAACCTTTTGGCTCCGGCCGACGACCGTGTGGGGAGTACCGCCATAACCAGTACGGTTCCCGAATCCACCGACCCGGTGGAGGGCGAGGGGTACATGATCCGTGCGGGAGCGGCCGCCCCGCCGACGGACCATGACCAAAACTGACGGCCGGGCCGCCGGGAAACACGAGGTCGTTCGCGGCGGGCGTCCAGCGAGGCGGGACTACGATCCGAGGATGGGAAGATTCACGGACAGCTGGCGCTCGCATCTTCTTGTGACGCTTTCGGGCAACAGCGAGGGGCGGCCCAAGTGGGTCGGCCAGATCGCCACGGGCGATAACGTCGGGTTCTTCGGCCCGGGCAGCGCGGCCTGGGCCGTGCACGGCGGCATGGCGACCATGGTCGCCGGCATTCGTGCACTGCTCATGCAAACCCTGCACCCGGGCGCCATGGCCGGTGTGCACGACTGGTCCCGCTATCACGAAGACCCCCTCGGGCGTCTTTCCGGCACCATTCAGTGGCTGGTCACGGTGACTTTTGCCGACACGGTTGTTGCCGAGCGGGAATCGAGCCGGGTGGCCCACTTTCACGATCGGGTGACCGGCACCTATCTTGATGCGCGCGGTGAGGAACGCCCCTATGCAGCGGGCGACCCCGAACTCTTGTCGTGGGTGCACCTTGTTTTCACCGACGCTTTTCTGCAATCCCATTTGTTGTGGGACGGCGCCATTCCCGGCGGCGCCGACGGCTATGTGCGGGAATGGGCGACCGCCGGTGAACTGGTCGGGGTGCAGAATGCACCGCATTCGGCCGACGAGCTGGCCACCCAGCTTGAGGCTTTTCGCAGTGCCGGAACGCTCAAGAGTGATTCCCGCGTCGCCGAAGCCGTGCGGTTCATCCGCTACCCGCCACTCAGCCGCGGCATGCTGCCGTTTTACCGCATCATGTTCGCTGGCGCCGTGGCGTCGATCCCGCGCGAGTATCGCGACATGCTGGGCCTGAAACGATCCCGGCTGCCGGCAATTTGGGGCACCCGGCTCGTTCTCGGTGTCGTGCGCACCCTGCTCGGCCCCTCGTCGACATCAGAGGAGGCAGCGCGCTCACGGCTCGCGCGCATCGCACGTACCGACGAACTGGCCACCTGAGCTGGCCTTCGTGCGGCGCTCGTGCGGCGCTCGGCGCGACTACACCATCGGAGCAAAGAAAGCGGCGATGGCCGCACTCAGCGCCTGCGGATCGTTGACGTGGCACAGTTCCCGGGCGGAATGCATCGACAGCAGCGGCACGCCGACGTCGACGACGCGGATGCCCAGCCGGGTCGCGGTCAGCGGTCCGATCGTCGACCCGCAGGGAACCGTGTTGTTGGACACGAATTCCTGGTACTCGACGTTCGCCTGGGCGCAGGTGCGCGCCCAGAGGGCCGCGCCGTGGGCATCCGTCGCGTAGCGCTGGTTGGCATTGATTTTCAGCAGCGGGCCGCCGCCGAGAATGGGAGTGTTGGCCGGATCGTGACGATCCGGATAGTTCGGGTGCACGGCATGTCCGGCGTCAGCGGAGAGGCACCAGGATTCCGCGTAGGCCTGCAGGCGTTCCGACCCGGTCGCACCGAGGTCGTCACCGATGCGGGTGAGAATGTCATCGAGCAGCGGTCCGCTCGCGCCCGACCGCGACTGGGAGCCGAGTTCTTCGTGGTCGAAGGCCGCGAGTACGCTGATCGGGCCGATATCGGTGGGGTGTTCGCTGGTGAGAATAAGGGCGCACAGGCCGGCGTGCACCGACGACAGGTTATCGAGGCGCCCGGCCGCGAACAGCTCCTGGCCGAGACCGAAGGTGGCGGGCGGGTTGGTGTCGGCGGTGAGAATGTCGTAACCGGCGACATCCGCTGCCAGAAGCCCGGCCAGACCGGCCAGGTGCGCCACCAGGTCGGCCTCGGACGCATCGCCGACACCGAAAACGGGTGTGAGGTGGCGTTGTCGGTCGAGGGTCAGACCATTGTTCACCTCGCGGTCGAGGTGCACGGCGAGCTGCGGAATGCGCAGGAACGGCCCGGTGCGCACCAGGTGCTCGGTGCCGCCCTGGGTGACGAGCCGGCCGGCGAGTTCGAGCTCACGGTCCAGCCAGGAGTTCTGCAGCGGCCCGCCGTACACCTCGACGCCGGCTTGCAGCCAGCCGTGCGAGCCGATCGTGGGTTTCGGCTTGAGCTTGAAACCCGGGGAGTCGGTGTGGGCGCCGAGAATGCGAAACGGTGTCGTGGCTGCGGCACCGACGGGCTGCGACCAGGCGATGACGGCGCCGTCGCGCACGACGTAGTGGCCGGTGGCAGCAGGGGCATCGGCCCAGGACTCCGACTCGCTCAATCGGGTGAAGCCGTTCGCGTCGAGACGCCGGGCGACTTCGGCGGCGGCGTGGTACGACGACGGTGACGCTTGGAGGAAGGCGGAGAAATCGGCACGGTAGTCAGCTGTGGCATCCATTCGTCCATCCAACCACTCACGCCGGGCAGCAGATGCCGAGTACCGGCCGCATGCAGGCCGGCGACAGGAGGGCTTGCTATTCGGAAAGCGAGTTGGACGGCGCGTCGGACCGCAGCGCGGCGCGCGCGAAGGCGGCGCCGCCCACGGTAACCGTGCCGCGATCGCCGTGCCAGGCCTCGGTCTGCTCGAACACGCCCAGTCGGTCGAGCAGGCGCCACTTGGTGTCGACGAGGTGCCACACCGACTGCGTCGTTGGTTCCTGGCCGTCGGACTGCACCCAGCCGAGCGATCCGAGCGCGCGCGACAGGGTGGTGAGGTAGTCCTCGCGTCGGGCCAGACCGCGGGTCGCCACGAACAACAGCAGGAGTCGGGTGGCGTCGCTCACGGCGGGCGTACGGCTGTGGTGAATGGTACGGGCGAGGTGCCACCAGAGTTCGCGAGGGGTCCCGGAGAGGGCCCGGCCCTGTCGGGTGAGCACGAGCATGCCCTTGCTGACCCGCAGCAGTCCCACATCGCGCAGGTGCCCGCGCAGTTCTTGCAGCGGACGCAGGTGCACTTCGCGGTTGACGCTGATCGGCCAACCCCAGTCGAGCTCGGCGGACGCTTCAAGAATGACCGCCGGCGGCAGGTGCCCGGCCTTGGTCAAGCGGATGCCGTCAACACCGACGCGGGTTAAAATCCACTGCGCCGGAGCAACCATGCGCGCCATCGCCCGCTCCTGCAGCAGGATCGGATCCCCGACCCGGGCTTGCCCGATGAGTCGGCGAAAACCGGCGACGGCCTCTTCCGGCAGGCGCGTTTCGATCTCCTGAATCACATTCACCCACCGAGCCTACTGAGCGATCCCGTTCGACCGCGACGGATCCCCGCGACACGCTCGGTCAGGACACGACGGATCCCCCGCGACACGCTCGGTCAGGACACGACGGATCCCCCGCGACACGCCCGGTGAACCGCGCGCAAACCATCCTCTCGGGGCCTTGCACACGTGCTTGGTATTCGACATCGTCGACATCGACGGGCGGGCCTGTCAGCAGCATCTGGCACGCTTGAAGGATGACCGACACCCGTGCATCCGCTCTGGCCATTCTGCGCACCCTCGTGGGGCGGCCCCACGCCGACTTTCACGACGGACAATACCGAGCGATCGAAACTCTCGTCGACCAGCGCAAGCGCGCCCTCGTCGTGCAGCGCACCGGGTGGGGCAAGTCGGCCGTGTATTTTGTGGCAACCCTACTGCTGCGGCGCCAGGGCGCCGGCCCGACCATTCTGGTCTCGCCCCTGCTGGCCCTGATGCGTGACCAGGTCGCCGCTGCCGCCCGGGCCGGCGTGCGGGCGGTATCGATCAACTCATCGAACGCGCACGAGTGGACCGATGTGCTGCGCCAGCTCGACGCCGACGAGGTCGACGTGCTGCTGGTGTCGCCCGAACGACTGAATAATCCATCTTTTCGCGATGAGCAGTTGCCCGCGTTGATCGCTCGAGTGGGCCTGCTCGTGATCGACGAGGCACACTGCATCTCCGATTGGGGCCACGATTTTCGCCCGGACTACCGCCGCCTGCGCGACCTGATCGCCCAGATGCCGGCAGGCGTGCCCGTGCTCGCCACCACGGCGACCGCCAACAGCCGGGTGGTGCAGGACATCGCGGAGCAGGTGGGCAAGATCGCCGTTGGTTTCGAGGACGCCGGCACAGCTGCCGGTACCGCCGAGGTCGTCACCATCCGCGGCCCGCTCGCCCGCTCCTCGCTGCGGCTCGGTGTGCTGCGCCTGCCCGATTCGGGTGCCCGCCTGGCCTGGCTACTCAGCCACCTCGGCGACCTGCCGGGCAGCGGCATCATCTACACCCTCACCGTGGCCGCCGCCGAAGACACGGCCCGGCTGCTGCGGGGCGCCGGCCACGCGGTGCGCGCCTACACCGGGCAGACCGACACGGCCGAACGCGAGGAATCCGAGGGGCTACTCAAGACCAACCAGGTCAAGGCGCTCATCGCCACGAGCGCCCTCGGCATGGGATTCGACAAACCCGACCTCGGGTTCGTGCTACATCTGGGGGCGCCGTCCTCCCCCGTGGCCTACTACCAGCAGGTCGGCCGCGCCGGCCGCGCCACCGCCTCGGCCGATGTGCTCCTGCTGCCCGGCACCGAAGACGAGGCGATCTGGCACTATTTCGCGACCGCGTCAATGCCCAACGAGGCCAAGGCCCTCGCCGTGATCGGCGCGCTCGAAACCTCCGGAGCGCCGCTGTCGACGCCGGCGCTTGAGGCTCGGGTCGACCTTCGGCGCACCCCGCTCGAATTGTTGCTCAAGGTGCTCGACGTCGACGGCGCCGTGCACCGGGTCACGGGCGGCTGGCAGTCAACCGGGCGGCCCTGGGCCTACGACGGTGAGCGATACGAACGCATCGCGGCCGCCCGGGTCGGTGAGCAGCGGGCGATGCTCGAATTTGAGAGCACCACCGGCTGCCGCATGGAATTTCTGCAGCGGGCTCTCGACGATGATACCGCGGTGGCCTGCGGCCGCTGCGACAACTGCCAGGGCGTCTGGTATCCGGTCGATCTGGCCGAGGGCGCGGCCGCGACGGCCGCGCAATCGCTCGACCGGGTCGGCGTCACCATCGATGTTCGCGCCCAGTGGCCCAACGGAATGAGCAGCCTCGGCGTCGCGGCCACCGGCAAGATCCCGCTCACCGAGCGCGCCGAGCCCGGCCGTGCGCTGGCCCGGCTGACCGACCTCGGCTGGGGCGGCCCCCTGCGTGATCTGTGCGCGACCGGGGTAGCGGATGCCCCCGCCCCGCCGGCCATGCTGGCCGCCTGTGTGCGGGTGCTCGCCGAGTGGAGCTGGGCCGAACGACCCGCGGCCATTGTGTCGATGCCGTCGAGGCGGCATCCGCTGTTGATTGATTCGGTGGCCCGATCGCTGGCCTCGCGTGGCCGGCTGCCACTTCTTGGCGCACTGGACTGGGCGAACGGCGGACCCAGCGGGGAGCCGGGCGGCAACAGTGCCTACCGGCTGTCGCGCGTGTGGGACCGGTTCGCGGTCGGCCCCGATCTGGGCGCGGCGCTTGCCCCGTTCGCCGGCCGCCCCGTTTTGCTCATTGATGACCTGGCCGACAGCCGGTGGACCGTGACGGTGGCGGCCCGAGTGCTGCGCCAGCACGGCGCCTCGGCGGCGCTGCCGTTCACTCTGGCCCTGCGCTCGTAGTTCGAGAGCCGGGATGGTTTCGTCATCAGACGTAACCGGAATATTCGAGCCCGGTAGTGCCTTGTTACGGTGGGACGCCGTTACCCGCGGTCTCCGCACAATTCAGGGTGGCACCCACACAACCCGCGCTCGCCCCTCTAGTTCGTTAGGCGTTTCTTTCATGAAGCTCAGATTTATTCCGGCCGCCGTGCTGTCCGTCGTTGCCCTCACCCTCACCGGCTGCTCCGCCTCGAACGGCACGGAAGACGCGGCGACCGGCACCGACGACTCCCTGAGCAGCGTGCTCGACTCCGGCACTCTCGTGATCGGCACGGAGGGCACCTACCGTCCGTTCTCGTTTCACAAAGACGGCTCGGGCGAGCTCACCGGCTACGACGTTGAGGTGGCACGCGCCGTCGCCGCCGAGCTCGGCGTCGACGCCCGTTTTGAAGAGACCCAGTGGGATGCCATCTTCGCCGGTCTCACCGCCGGCCGCTGGGACACGATCGCCAACCAGGTGTCCATCACCCCGGAACGCCTCGATTCGTACGAGTTCTCCGCGCCGTACACCTACTCCACCGGTGTCATCGTCGTTCCCGCCGACAACACGTCGATCACTTCGTTCGCAGGCCTCAAAGGTCAGACCACGGCGCAGTCGCTGACCAGCAACTGGTACACCCTGGCCACCGAGAGTGGCGCGACCGTTGAAGCCGTCGAGGGCTGGGCCCAGTCGGTCGCCCTGGTCGAGCAGGGTCGAGTGGATGCCACGGTCAACGACAAACTGACCTTCCTCGACTACCAGAAGACCAACGGCGCCGACAATTTGAAGATTGCCGCCGAAACCAAGGACCGCTCGGAGAGCGCGTTCGCCTTCGCGAAAGACGGCACGGCCCTGGCCGAGGCCGTGAGTAAAGCGCTCGCGACCCTCAGCGCCGACGGAACGCTCGCCGAGCTCTCCGACAAGTATTTCGGTGCCGACGTCAGCCAGTAACCCGCCCAGTCGATGATTCAGCCTGATTGGGAGTTGTTCTTCAGCTCGCTGTGGCCGCTGCTCGACGGCGCGGTGCGCGGCACGGTTCCGCTTGCCCTCACGTCGTTCGCGATCGGCCTCGGGCTCGCGCTCGTTCTCGCTCTCATGCGGTTGTCGGCGAAGCGCGCTCTCTCCGGCATCGCCCGCGGCTATATTTCGATCGTGCGCGGCACCCCCCTGCTGGTGCAACTGTTCGTGATCTTCTACGGGCTGCCGTCTATCGGTGTGACGATTGAACCGTGGCCGAGCGCCGTCGTCGCCTTTTCGATCAACGTCGGTGGTTATGCGGCCGAGGTCATCCGCGCCGCGATTCTCTCGGTGCCCAAAGGTCAGTGGGAAGCGGCCTACATGATCGGCATGTCGCACAGTCGGGCCCTGACCCGCATCATCCTGCCGCAGGCTGCCCGGGTCTCGGTGCCGCCGCTGTCGAACACGTTCATCAGCCTGGTGAAGGACACCTCGCTGGCCTCCCTGATTCTGGTCACCGAGCTGTTCCGTGAGGCGCAGCAGGTGGCGGCGTTCAGCCAGGAGTTCATGCTGCTCTACCTCGAAGCAGCGCTCATTTACTGGGTTATCTGCCTGGTGCTCTCCACCGGGCAGGGTTTTCTCGAGAAGCGATTGGACCGATATGTCGCCCGCTGATCTTCCGGCCGAGCCGTCTCCCCCAGCGGATGCTGCGGCCTCCGCTGTCCTGCTGCGCGTGCGCGGGCTGCAGAAGAGTTTTGGAAGCAACCGGGTTCTGGAATCGGTGGATCTGACGGTGGGCCCTGGCCGGGTGCTTGCGCTGATCGGACCGTCCGGCTCGGGCAAGACCACGATTTTGCGCTGCCTGAACGGGCTCGAGTTGCCTGACGGCGGCACCATCGACGTTGCCGCGGCCGTGGGCGCTGACCGGGCCGGTACCGGCCAGGCCCACGGTCGTGGCGCCAACGCCGTCGTGCCGGTGACCATTGACTTCGCCCTGAAGACCTCAGCGAAACAGCTCGGCGCCCTGCGCGACCGGTCGGCCATGGTGTTTCAGCACTACAATCTGTTTCCGCACAAGACCGTGCTGCAGAACGTGATCGAGGGACCGGTCGTCGTGCAGCGGCGCCCGGTCTCCGAGGTCACGATCGAGGCGCTCGCCCTGCTGGAGCGGGTCGGTCTTACCGACAAGCGGGACAGCTATCCGTTCGAGCTCTCCGGCGGCCAACAGCAGCGGGTCGGCATCGTGCGCGCGCTGGCGCTTCGACCGCAGCTGCTGCTGTTCGACGAGCCGACATCCGCTCTCGATCCGGAGTTGGTCGGCGACGTACTGCGCCTGATCAAGGAGCTCGCCGACGAGGGCTGGAGTATGGTGATCGTCACCCACGAACTCGAATTCGCCCGCGAGGTCGCGCACGAGATCGCCTTCGTCGACGGGGGCACCATCGTCGAGCACGGCGACCCGAAACTGCTGCTGCGGCATCCCCAGCAGGAACGCACCCGCCAGTTTCTGCACCGGCTGCTCCACCCGTTCTAGGCGTCAGCAGCTGGCACCAGAAACGCTACGGTTGCGGCGTGATGATTACGACGGTGATCCGATCGAGGCCGGGGCCGTAGTGCCAGTAGATTCGGCCGGCCGTCGGCGTGCGGTGTTCGATGTAGGAGTCCCAGACGGCCTCACCCTTTTTACCCGCGAGCGACACGTATTTGTGCGAGCGCAATGCGGGGTCGTCGGGGTTCAGCTGCAGCCGTCCGAGTGCGGTTCGCACCCGTTTGAGGCGACCGACCAGCTGTGGTTTTGTTTCGAGAATGGACAGTCCCGACGCCGCTTCCCTCGTGAGAAGGAGGGTAAAACTCATGACTGGGGCTCGGCCGACGCGTCGACCGCGTGCTCCTCATCGGCGTACCGGGTGAAGTCGCCACCCTCGCTCGTCTCGTCCTGGCTGCTGTACTCGAGGCCACGCACCAGGGCGGCGCGGATGACGTCGTCGTCCCAGACCAGAAGCTCGCGGCGCGGAATGGACACCAGCGGGGTCAGAAGAATCTCACCCTCGGCGTTCACGGCGACGGCGTAACGATCATCGCGGTGCACGCCAGCTTTTCCAAAGGCCATTCTGGAGCGCTCATCGGCGCTGACTTCGCCCATCGGAACGAAGTCCGATTTCAGTTCTGTCATCTTCTTCAGTTCCACCATCGTCTTCACCCAATCATCTGGTGGCGTACGCCGGTTCGGGTAGGGTACCGGGACCGATCCGCGCCTGTCTGAAAGTGAGATTACCCCAGATTTACATGTGGGTAAACCCCTTGTCAGGAGATTCGGACGATGTATCATTCGCCGCCCAGATCGGGTTGGAGACAAGCGAACGCGTTGGAAATGTGCCCATTCACCGGAGGCGTTTTCGAATTCGTCGTCAGTTTGCCAGCACCGCGCCGCCATAAAGCGCCGGTCGGTGCAGCGACCGGGTTGCCAGCTCCGGGCACGGGGTCGTGCCGGTACGCTCCAGCAGGTAGCGTGACACCGTGTTCCAGTCGGGAAACAGCGGTGTCAGAAACTTGATCAGCTCACCCTCGAACCGGTCTGTACCAATGGCTGACCCGTCATCGACGAGGAAGTCGCCCCGGTTGAGATGCTTGTGGTGCGAGAGAATCAGCCGCTTGTAGGCCGGCCCGCCGGCATCCGCGCCCAGATGCTCCTGCACCCACTCGAGCTTGTGCTGCCAGGCACTTGCATTGTCCCACGGAGCCAGAGAGAGAATGTAGGTGTCGAACGATTGGGCGAGGGTATGAAACGCATCGATCGCGCCACTGATCGG
Source organism: Cryobacterium sp. (assembly GCF_026786305.1). Classification (GTDB taxonomy): domain Bacteria; phylum Actinomycetota; class Actinomycetes; order Actinomycetales; family Microbacteriaceae; genus Cryobacterium. The sequence continues at coordinate 16,058 of NZ_JAJAYI010000095.1, read as the reverse complement.
TTCCATGCGGGCGAAAATGCCGGGCACTTCATCGAGCCGTTTCTCGTAGCGGCGGTACTCGGCGTTGGTCAGTCGGTCGATTCCTGATTGAACATTGACGAGGGTGTTGTCGAGGTCGATATAGAGGATCTTTTTCATTCGGGCTCCCTGGCGCGGCTCGCTTCATTGCGGCAACGCTCCGATCGTGACAGGCTCACCCCGGATCGGCAATACCTCAGGGCAACCCCGTTTCGCCGCTCGACGCCGCCGGGTTCATTCGGCGGCTGTGTCGGCCTCGATTCGGCTGTAGCCCTGATCGGTGACCCAGATGCGCAGCGTCGCCGGGATCTGTTCTTTCATGGAGTCGACGTGGCTGATCAGGCCGATCGTGCGCCCGCCGGCGCGCAGGGTGTCGAGGGTACTCATAGCGGTCTCGAGGGTTTCACTGTCGAGCGAGCCGAAACCCTCGTCGACGAACAGGGTGTCGAGCGTGATGCCGCCCGCCTGTCCGGTGACCACTTCGGCCAGCCCGAGGGCGAGGGCGAGGGAGGCGAGGAACGTCTCGCCGCCCGACAGGGAGTGGGTCGGTCGGGCGCGACCGGTGTATTCATCGCGAATGGCGAGGCCCAACCCCGACCGGGCCCCGCCGAAGGCGAGCGAGTCGTCATGCTCCAGGGTGTACCGGCCGCTCGTCATGGTGCGCAGGCGCGAGTTCGCAGCCGCAACAATATGTTCGAGTTGGGCGGCGAGTACATAGTTCTCGAGCCGCATCCGTTTGGTGTTCGGTTCGTCGCCGTGCACGACGTCGGCCAGTTGGCGCACCTGCTGGTGGTCGAGTTGCAACGCCCCGGACTCCGCGAACAGGGTGGCCACTCGTCCGACGATGGCTGCGAGGGCCCGGGCACGATCGAGCAGGGAGCGGTGCGTGGTCAACGCGGTGTCGCGGGCCGTGCTCGAGGTGGCAACAGCGAGCCTGGTCGGTTCGAGGTCGACGGGTTCGTCGGGAAGGTCGGCGAGGTCGGGGTGAGCGAGGGTGGCACGGACCGCCGCCAGAGCGTCATCGTGCACGCGCAGGGCGTTCGTGCGGCGTTCGATCTCGGCGTGATCGAGACGGGCTGCCTGCGCCGCCTCGGCGGTGCGAAAGTCTTCGTCAGCGAGTTGCACGAGCAGGCGTGTCTCGGTGCTTTCCCGGGCCGTGCGACACTGATCCGCCGTGACCAGCGCGGCGGCCAACGTGCGTGCAATGACCAGGTGGGCGTGCAGGTGGGCGACCTGGCCCCGAACGTTGTCGAACTCGCCGCGCTGCGCGGTGAGGCGGTCGACAACAGTCGTGCGGTGACTGATCCGAGCCGCATACGCCGTGACGGCACGGTCGCGACCAGCGCGGATCACCTCAAGACTCGAGGTTGCCCTGGTCAAAGCGGCACGCAGATCACCGAGTCGGGCCTGCAGTTGCGGCAGGCGCGTGGTGGCCCGTTCGGCCAGCTCGTGCGCCGTGGTTGCCGTGGCGTGCTCGGCCTTGAGTGCAGGCACGTCACCGCCCCGGGTCACGGCGCGGGCTTCGGCCAGGCGCAGGTCGACCGATTGCACCGCGCTCTGGGCGGACACGAGCTGACCCTGGCGCTCCGTGACAGTGCTGCGGGCAGCCTCCAGATCGTGCGGGGTGACCGGCTCGTGCTGGCGAAGCGCTGGCTGCGGGTGAGCGGTCGACCCGCAGACCGCGCAGGCATCGCCGGCGACCAGTCGGGTGGCCAGCTCGGCGGCGAAACCCGAGAAACGACGCTCGAGTACGGCCTCGTAGTGCGCGGCCGCAGCGGCGTTGTTGCCGCTCGCGGTTAATTCTTCCTGCTGCGCGGTGAGCAGGGTGGCGCTGAGCAGATCGACGGTCTCAGCGGCCTCGAGGGTCAGCACGGCACGGTCGAGCGCGATCGTCGCATCATCGTGGTGCGAGGCCAGAAGCAGCGTCGCCGAGTGTTCGGCGGCGAGAGTTTCAATTTGCTCGGGCAGCGCCTCGAGCTGAGCCCGTGCCGCGTCGAGGGCAGCGGTGTGCCCCTGCTGCACGGCGAGCAGATCGGCGATCTCAGCATCGAGGCCGGGAAGGGTGCGCTCGTCAGCCAGGACGTCGTCCAGGGCGCCGAGACGACCGAGCAGCGCGTCAATGACCGATTGGATCTGCTCGAGCGATTCGATATCAGCAGGAATAAGCGCACCGGCAGTACCGGCAGTACCGGCAGTACCGGCAGTACCGGCAGTACCGGCAGCACCGGCAGCACCGGCAGCACCGGCAGCACCGGCAGCACCGGCCCCTTCGACCTCAGCTGACGCTGTGCGCACGAGCTGGCGCTCGACCTGCGCGGTCGCCAGCGCTGCCTCTGCCGATTCGAGCGCGAGTGTGGCATCACGGCGTGCACAAATCTGTGACCACACCCGAGCCGCGCGCTCTGCGGCGTGTAGCGCGGCGCGCTCCCTTGCGATGTCGACGTGCCGGGCCTCGACTGCGGTCAGCTCGATGATCGCACCGCTTCGCCGGAGCTGACGCTCGTGCGTGTGCACGAGAGACTCGTGCCGACCCGTCGCCGCTGCCAAGTGGGCATTGCTCAGTGCGACCAGCGCGGTCGCCGCGTCACGCTCGATGATGAGGTCGTGCTGCGCGGTGGCGAACCACTGGGCGGTGGGGGCGCCGAGCGCACCCTCGCTCTGCAGCAGCACCGCGGCCGCCGCCTGATTCTCGTCGAGGTCGCGCTGGCTGACCGCGAGCCGCTCATCCAGGCCCTTACGGCGCAGGATCAACGCCGCCTCGAGCTGGTCGAACCGCCCCGTGTTGAACAGGGTGCGCAGGACCGCACGGCGTTCCTCGGTCTTGGCCAGTAGAAACCGTTGGAACCGGTTCTGCGCGAGCAGGATCACCTGCAGAAACTGGTCGACTTTGAGCGGCAGAATAGCATCGAGCTCGTGCCCGACGGTCACGAGCTTGGCAGCGATGCCCCGCCAGTCGTCGCCGTCCAGCACCTGCAACACCGCGGTCGGAACGGCCGTGGTCACGCCGGCGCCGCTCTTTTTCGGTCGCTCGTAAGCGGGACTGCGGCGCAATCGGTACCGGGCATCGCTGACGCTGAAGTCGAGTTCGACGAAGGTCGGGTCGTCCGGCTCGCAGTGGTCGCTGCGCAGCTTGAGCTCGCCGCCGTCAAAGCGCGGCACCTGGTTGTAGAGAGCAAAACAGATGGCGTCGAGAATGCTCGACTTGCCAGCGCCAGTCCTGCCCGAGATGAGAAAGATACCGTCGGCCTCGAATCGTTCGAAGTCAACGACCTCTTCATTCTTGTAGGGGCCGAACCCGGCGAGCCGCAGGCGCAGAATTTTCATGAGTTGGCCACCCGCGTGGACTGCTCGGTCAGCAGTTCGGCCACGAGCGCGCTCTCAAAGTCGGTCGGCCCGACCCCGTTGCGCACGAACGCGAGGAATCCGGCGATGATTTCGGGGTCACTCCTGGCCGCGCTGATGCGCTCCGCGTAGCTGGTGTCACCCGGATCGACCCGAATGAGCGGACGGTGCTCAAGCGCGACCGCGTGCGCAAATCGGGTTTGCAGCGAGCGCATGGCGTCGAGCGGACGCACCTGATCGGTGAGAATGGCTTTCACCCAGTCGCCCTCGGTACCGGCAAGGGCCGCGTCATCGAGCAGATCGGCGAGCTGGCCGGTGAGCACCGTGAGCCGGCGCGGCACGGGCAGATCCACCCACTCGATGGCACCCAAGCCGTCGGCGTCAAGTTCGACCAGCCAGGCTCCGCGCGGCTTGCCGGCCTCGGAGAAGGAGTAGTGCAGGGGCGCTCCGGAGTAGCGCACCCGCTCGGTGAGCGTGGCTCGCCCATGAATGTGACCGAGAGCGACATAGTCGCAGCCGTCGAAAACACTCAATGGCACGACGTCGAGCCCGCCGGCGGTAATGTCGCGCTCCACATCGCTCGACTCGGTGGCTGGTGCGACGCCGGCCGCGAAGCAGTGCGAGAGCACGACACTCCGGCCCCCTCGGCGGGCCAGGTCGTCACGAATTTGCGTCATCGCGAAATTCAGAACCTGTTCGTGCGTTTTCAGCAGCACGCCCGGGTACAGGTGGCGAATGAGTACGGGCTCCAGGTAGGGAATGCCGTAGAAGTGCACCGGCCCGTGCTCGTCGGTCACGGTGATCGGCTCGAGGTATTGCTCGGGCCGGGTCACCACGTGAATGCCGGCCAGAGCCGCCCACTCCGACTGAAAACCGAGCCGCGTCGCCGAGTCGTGATTGCCGCTGGTCATCACGACGGATGCCCCGCCCTGTTTCAGCCGCCGCAGTGCGCCGGTCAGCAGCGCATAGCTCTCTTTCGACGGCATCGCGGAATCGAACACATCGCCCGCCACGGCCACCACATCGACACCCCGCTCCCGCACCACCGTCACGAGCGCGTCCAGCACCAGACCGAGGTGTTCCAGCGTGGAATGGGTGTGGAAGGTGCGCCCGATGTGCCAGTCCGAGGTGTGCAGAATCTTCATGCTGTTTACGCTACCGGGGCGCACCGACAGTGCCGACCGGTAGCATCCGCTCTCCCAGCTCGCACGATGCCGCTCACACCGATTCTTTGTTTATCTTCTTTTTTTGTTGACAAACAAAAATAAACACAGCTAAAGTCAATGAAACCAACTTCGTGACCCACGTCACTCAGCATCGAGGAGACATTCATGTTCGCCGAAGAACGTCAACTCTTGATCGCCGCACTCGTGGCCACCCAGGGTCGAGTCACCGTAACCGACCTCGCCACACGTTTTGCCATCACCGCCGAGACCGTGCGCCGCGACCTCGACACCCTCGAAGCAGCACGCCAGCTGCGTCGCGTGCACGGCGGCGCCGTCGCCATCGACCGACTGAGCCTGTCGGAGCCGAGCCTCGCCGAACGTCAGACGCAACGCCTCGACGAAAAGTCCCGCATTGCCGACGCCGCCATGCGCATGATTCCCGCGAGCCGCACCGGCTCGATCGTGCTCGACGCCGGCAGCACGACCGAGCATCTCGCCGACAGACTGTCCGGCTGGACGCCCGCCGGCAACGGTGATCAGCTGCTCGTGATCACCAATGGGGTTCCGATTGCCGGCAAACTTTCCCGCAACGAGACGATTCAGCTGCACATTCTCGGCGGTCGGGTGCGCGGGTTGACCAGCGCTATTGTCGGCGCCGGCACCGTTGCGCAACTCGGGGCGCTCCGCCCCGACATCGCTTTCATCGGCACAAACGGCATCAGCACGACCTTCGGGCTCAGCACGCCGGATTCGGTCGAAGCCGCCGTCAAGTCGGCCATGGTCACCTCGGCCAGGCGAGTTGTCGTACTCGCCGATTCCAGCAAGCTCGACCAGGAGACGCTGGTCTGCTTTGCCGCCCTCGCTGCGATCGACACCCTGATAACGGATGCTGCGCCATCGGCTGCCCTCGCCGCCGCGCTGGCCGCGGCGAACGTCGACGTGGTGATCGCATGATCGTCACCCTGACCCCCAACCCGAGCCTCGACCGCACCATCGAACTGTCCAGCCCGCTGGAACGCGGCGAGGTGCAGCGGGCGGTCGCCGCCCACGGCGAACCCGGCGGCAAGGGCGTCAACATCTGCCGCGCCCTCGAAGCGAGCGGCATCAGCAGCCTCGCAATTCTGCCCGGTGACGCCGACGACCCGGTGCTGCTCGCCCTGACCAGCCACGGGATCCCCCACCTCGGCCTGCCGATCGGCGCGCCCCTGCGCAGCAACGTCGCGATCACCGAACCCGACGGCACGACGACCAAGCTCAACGAACCCGGGCCCGTGCTGAGCCTCGCCCAACAAGACGCTCTCATCGACCTCGTGCTGAAGCAGTCCGTCGGCGCCAGCTGGCTCGTACTGGCCGGGTCGGTTCCACCGGGCGTGCCCGACGATTTTTATGCCCGCATCATGCGCGAGCTGCGCGCCCGACTCGGAAGCCACGCACCGAAGGTCGCCGTGGACTCCTCGGGCGGCCCACTCGCCGCCGCGGCTCTGGCCCGGCCCGATTTGCTCAAGCCGAACGGCGAGGAACTCGCGGAACTGAGCGGGCTCTTCGACGGTGACACGCTCGAGGCAAACCCCGACCTCGTCGTCGACGCGGCTCGCGTTCTCATCGCGGGGGGCGTCGGTGCCGTGCTGGCCACCCTCGGAGCGAAGGGCGCCGTGCTCGTCACGGCCGAGGGCAGCTGGCTCGCCACCACTCCCCCGATCACCGCCGTGAGCACCGTCGGCGCCGGCGCCTCGGCCCTGGCCGGCTACCTGCTGCGAAGCACTGCCGGTGCGAGCGCCCCTGCTTGCCTGCGCCAGGCCGCCGCCCACGGCGCCGCCGCAGCTTCCCTACCCGGTTCCACCGTTCCCGCCCTGCACCAAACCAACCCCGGCGACGTCACCGTGACGGACCTTGTCCCAGTACTGGCCGCGCGGCCCGTACTGGCCACACATCCAAAGGAGGATGACCAGTGAGTGCACTGATTACCCCGGAGCTCGTTGCTCTGGACGCCCATCTCGGAACCGAGCCGAAAGACGTCATTCGGCACTTGGCCGAGCTCGTCGTCGCGTCGGGTCGTGCAACCGAGATCGACTCTCTCTATGCGGATGCCCTCGCCCGCGAGGCAAAGACCGCCACCGGCATTCCGGGTGGTCTCGCTATTCCGCATTGCCGCTCCACCGCCGTGCTGGAGCCCACCCTCGCCCTGGCGCGCCTGTCGCGCCCGGTCGATTTCGGCTCGAAGGACGGCCCGGCTGACCTCGTCTTTCTCATTGCCGCACCGGACGGCGCCGACCAGGAGCACCTGAAGATCTTGGCCAAGCTCGCCCGGTCGCTCATGAAGAAGGACTTCACCGCCGCTCTGCGGGACGCGTCAACCGCGCAGCAGATCGTGGAACTCGTCAACAACGTCGTCACCCCGGTTGCCGTTGCGGTCGGTGCCCACGCCGGCGGCGCTGACAACGCCAATGCCAGCACCGGCCCCGCCGCGACCGGTATGAAGCGCATCGTCGCCGTGACCGCCTGCCCGACGGGTATCGCGCACACCTACATGGCCGCCGACTCCCTCGTTGCCGCAGCCCGGGCCGTCGGAGTCGACCTGCAGGTGGAAACGCAGGGTTCGGCCGGTGTCACTCCGCTCGACCCTGCCGTCATCGCCGCCGCCGACGCCGTGATCTTCGCCGTCGACGTCGACGTGCGCGGCCGGGAACGCTTTGCCGGCAAACCCATCATCAACGCCCCGGTCAAGCGCGGCATCGATGAACCCGGCCGGTTGATCGAGGAGGCCCTCGCGGCCGCGCTCAACCCGAACGCCCGTCGAGTGAGCGGCACCGTCAACGTCGGCGGCTCGTCGGAGGAGAAGAGCGAGCACCTGGGTCAGAAGCTCAAGCGCGCGCTGCTCACCGGCGTCAGCTACATGATTCCGTTCGTGGCCGGCGGAGGCCTGCTCATCGCCCTCGGCTTTCTGCTCGGAGGCTATGAAATCACCAAGGTCGCCGACGACGTTGTCATCAACAACAGTCTGTTCAACCTGCCAGAGGGCGGCATGCTCATCTATCTCGGGGCGGTCTTCTTCAAGATCGGCGCACTGTCGATGGGCTTCCTCGTACCGGCGCTGGCCGGCTACATCTCCTTCGCCATCGCCGACCGCCCGGGCATTGCTCCCGGCTTCGTCGCGGGTTCCGTCGCCGGCTTCATGGGTGCCGGTTTCCTCGGCGGCATCGTCGGCGGTCTGCTCGCCGGTGTCGTGGCCGTGAGTTTCGCGAAACTCAAGGTTCCGCGTTGGCTGCGGAGCCTCATGCCCGTCGTGATCATTCCCCTGATCGCGTCGATCGTTGCCTCCGGCTTGATGTTCATCGTTCTCGGCGGGCCGATCGCTTTGCTGACCGTCGGTCTGAGTGATTGGCTGAACGGCCTGACCGGGACATCCGCTGTCATTCTCGGTGTCATTCTCGGGCTCATGATGGCCTTCGACCTCGGCGGACCGGTCAACAAGGTTGCCTACGCCTTCGCCGTCGCCGGCCTCGGCGCGGCAAGCCTCGCCAACCAGGCGCCGTGGCAGATCATGGCCGCGGTCATGGCCGCCGGCATGGTGCCGCCGCTCGCGATGGCTCTGGCCACCGTGCTGGATAAGAAGCTGTTCAGCCTCGCGGAGCGCGAGAACGGCAAGGCGGCCTGGCTGCTCGGTGCGTCCTTCATCTCCGAGGGCGCCATTCCATTCGCCGCCGCCGACGTGTTCCGAGTGATTCCGGCCGGCATGCTCGGAGCCGCCGTGACCGGTGGACTCTCGATGGCCTGGAACATCACGAGCAAGGCACCGCACGGCGGAGTGTTCGTGTTCTTCGCGATCGACAACTTCTGGTTGTTCCTGCTTGCCATCGCGATCGGTACTGTTGTATCGGCGTTTGCCGTCGTCGGGCTCAAGCGCTACGCGGTGCGGAAGCGCGCGGTTGACGCCCCGGAAGCCGTGCTCGTCAACGCCTGACCAGAGAAGTACCGTCGCGCTGGCTACCCGCGCAGAACGACACGCAGTACAGTGACGCCAGCCGAATGCTGGCACAGGGAATCGAGGACGATCGTGCAGACGCTTTCAGGCAGTGCCGATACAGACCAGACCGAAATCGGCCGAACCTTCGCCGGCGTCGGAGTGAGCCCCGGACGCATCATCGGCTCCATTCTGTTGATGCCCAAAGCCGTACGCGAACCCGCTGTGGGCGAGCGCCTGGCCGAGGGAACGTCGTCGGAGGAGGCATCCGCCGCCCTGCGTAACGCTGCGAAAGCCGTGCAGACCAACCTCACCGATCGCTCGGTCGGCGCCTCCGGCGCTGGCCGAGCGGTACTTGAGGCCACCGCCCTCATGGCGAACGACCCGATGCTGGTCAAAGCCGCCGTCAAGCTCATCACCAACGGTGCCTCGGCGGAACGCGCCATCTGGGACGCAGCGGCATCGGTGGCCGAGATGCTGCACAACCTCGGCGGCTACATGGCCGAGCGAGCGTCCGACGTTCTTGACGTGCGCGGGCGCATCGTTGCCGAGCTGCGCCATGTTCCAGCCCCCGGAATTCCGTACTCGGATACCCCGTTTGTCCTGGTCGGGGACGACCTCGCGCCGGCCGACACCGCCACTCTCGACCCATCGAAGGTGCTCGCGCTCGTCACCTCTGGCGGAGGCCCGCAGTCGCACACGGCCATCATCGCCCGGGCCCTCGGGCTGCCGGCGGTGGTCGCGGCAGTGGGGGTTGACGGCCTTGCCGATGGCACCCGCGTCTTCGTCGACGGCGCGGCCGGTACTGTTCTGGTGGACCCCGGCGCGAACGAGTTCGCCCTCGCGAAGGCATGGGAGACAACGACGGCCGCCCTCGCCGTTTTCGACGGCACCGGGCGGCTGAAGGATGGTCACCCGGTTCCGCTGCTCTCCAACGTCGGCGGCGCGAAGGATGCGGTCAAGGCCGCGGCGGCCGGCGCCCAGGGTGTTGGCCTGCTGCGCACCGAGTTTTGTTTTCTGGAACGCGACACTGAACCGTCTGTGGCGGAACAGGTGGAGGCATACCGGGGAGTGTTTGATGCCTTCCCCGACAAGAAGGTGGTCGTGCGCACACTCGACGCCGGCGCCGACAAGCCGCTGCCTTTTCTGACGGATGCCTCCGAGCCGAACCCGGCCCTCGGCGTGCGCGGATACCGCACCGATTTCACCTCCCCCGGCGTGCTCGAACGCCAGCTGGCGGCCATCGCGCAAGCCGCCGACGGCACCGGGGCCCAGGTCTGGGTGATGGCCCCGATGATCTCCACCGCCGAGGAGGCCGAGCACTTTGCCGGCCTCTGCCGGGCCGCCGGACTGCCAACACCCGGCGTCATGGTCGAGGTCCCCGCGGCCGCATTGACCGCTGCGAGCATTCTCGAACACGTTGAGTTCGTCAGCCTCGGCACCAACGACCTCACCCAGTACGCAATGGCGGCCGACCGCCAGCTCGGCCCGCTCGCGGCCCTCAACACACCGTGGCAGCCCGCCGTGCTGCAGCTGATTCGGCTGACCGTGGCCGGGTCTCGCGACGAGGGCCACGACAAGCCGGTCGGTGTCTGCGGCGAGGCTGCGGCCGACCCCGCCCTGGCGGTCGTGCTGGTCGGACTCGGCATCTCGACCCTGTCGATGACCGCGCGGGCTCTCTCCGCCGTCGCTGCGGTACTCGCGAGCGTGACGCTCCCGGAGGCGCAGCAACTGGCCGCACTCGCCCTGACGGCGCACACGGCCGCGGATGCCCGTCGCCTGGTTCGCGAAAAACTGCCCATACTTGATCAGCTGGGTCTCTGACCCAGTGGGTCCGGTCCATCAAACCCCGTTCCGCCGAACGAGGTTCTCACCCCAACTTTTCACAGGCCGAATTTTTCCGAGCCCCAACTTTTCACGCGCCGACCCTGGAGGATCCCATGTCTGAACGAACCGCCGTCATCGCGAGCCGCGTCGGCCTGCACGCCCGCCCGGCCGGTATTTTTGTCGCCGCCGTGGGCGAGCTACCCCTTGAGGTCACGATCGCCATGGCCGGCGAACCGGCCGACGACGCCATGGACGCCTCGAGCATCCTCTCGATCATGAGCCTGGGCGCTTCCAACGGCGACACCGTCGTGCTTCGGGCCGAAGGGGAGGGTGCCGACGAGGCACTCGACTCCCTGGTCAAAATTCTCGAGACCGATCTCGACGCCGAATAGTTTCTGCCCCCATTTGGCTCCCTCCCTTGGACACGCGCAACTAGGTACCTAAACTAGGTGAATCTCATGGCACGAATTCGTGCCCACGAGGCCGGTGCACCTGCCGGAACCCGCACCATCCTGTTTGCGAGCGAAAAGGAACCTATCGTGACTGAACGACAGACATACCTGGGCAATGTCGAGAGCTCGCCTGACGTCGAGGAACACAGCATCAAAGACTGGACCGATCTCGGCCAGGAGATGTGGTCTTATCTCACGGGCAAGGGCGCAGCCATCAATTACAGCTTCATCGAGATGATGGTCGAGGTTCCCCGCGACATCGGCCCCGACGCCCCACGCGCCGTGTGGAAGCTCAACGGCACCCTGCGGGTCACGACAAGTGACGAGAAATCCCTCGGCTCTGACCCTTTTCGGAGCTGACCATGAGCTCCTCGGCGAGCTCACCGGCGGCGGGTTCGAAGACGGTGGGTTCGAAGACGGCGCGATCTGTCGTGAATCTGCACATAGATCTCGCCTTTTCCCTGGTTGAGCCGTCGGGTGCGCTCGGTGCTTCACGCGCCGACCCGAACTCCGAGGCAACCGGCGCGGAATTCGGTGATTCCTTCGGGGCGGCGGATGCCATGCAGGGCACGGTGACCTCCGACGGCACGGAGATCACCATCTTCACGAGCAACCCCGAAATGTTCGTGCAGGGTCGTGGCCTCAACCTCGAACCACTGCGCACGCTGGCCGCTGAGCTGGCGTCACGCGGCCTGACCGTATCCCTCACCGGCCCGGTCGGGCTGATCGCCCGTCTCGGCGACGTGCAGGCATCCGTCGCCCAACGCCTGGTGACGCGGTCGCCGCACATCGTTCTCGGGTCGCGAAACGCGCTGGGACCGCTCGTCCAGGCGCGCATTCGGGGGCAGGCACGCATGCCGGTGGCCATTCCGCTCCCGCCATCAACCGTGTTCCCGATCGCGCCGACCTTCGACCGGCGCAGCCGTCGTGGAGTGACGACGACGCATTACAGGCGGGGAAGCGGGCGTCCCCGCCTCATCTTCGTCGTGGGGTCGGAGAACTGGAACGGGCAGATGCCCCGGGAATTCGACCTGCTGCCGGGCACCACGACGATCGGTTCCTCCGCCAATGCCGACCTGCAATTGCCCGGTTTGAAACCCGTGCACGCCGAGATTCGCCACGACAACAACGACGAGTACCGGTTGTTTGCCGTCGGTGACGTCGCCGGCAGCTCCCGGCCGAACGAGGACGGTCGCAGCATCAAAAACGGGCAGATTCTGCGCACCGGCTCGCGGCTCGAAATGGGTCCGTGGCGCATGGGCTACTTTCGGGAGGAGTTCGCCGACCATGGCCGCCCGTTCGGTGGGCGGGTGGGTGGCGAGCTGGCGTACCAGAAACCGCAGCCGCCGAGGCCGCGCGCCTAACCAGGAGAGGGGGTGCCGCATTGCGGTGCAGCACCCTCACGACGTAAAGAGGCCGGTCCAGACCGCCCGTGAGCCTGACTCTCCGATGAGCACCACCGTCACCACCGATCCGATTGCGCTCACGAGCACCACCAGGTTGAGCACAATGGTGACCGCGAGACGCCCGGTGCGGTTCGGCAGAGCGGATGCGAAACGGGCACGCGCGGCGGCGATGTAGCGATACCAGACCCATTGCAGTGCGGCCACGAGAAACAGCGCTATCACCCACGGCAGGAGGGTTTGGCCAAGAGAGGTGTGCGCACCGAGCAGCGGGGTGACGTTGACGAGGCGTGATTGCAGCCACTCGCCCGCCTGCACTGCCAGGGGAACCAGCACCAGCGCGGCGAGGGCCACGAGCGGCGTTACGATGCCCAGCCGCCGTCGAACCGCTGGCCAGAACGCGGTGAGCACAACGCACAGTGCGGCCAGCGGCACCACGATCACGACTGCGTGCACGATGAGGACGTGCAGGGGCAGACCGTTCAATTGCCAATCAAAGTTCATGGTGCGTCTCCAGTTCTGGGGCTGTGCAGTTCAGGGGCTGTGCAGTTCTGGGGCTGTGCAGTTCAGTGGCTGTGCAGTTCACGGACAACGACTGACCGGAGGGAACGCTGACTTCAGGCCAGTCGGGTAGCCGGGTCAGACTCGGCGGCCGTGTGCGTCGTGGCCTCGTTCGCGCAGGGTGACACCAACGACAACGAGGACCGCGACGATCGCAGCGACAGCGGTGGGCACGGACAGGGCATCTCCGGTCAGCCGGGCGACCGCCACCCACCCGAGGCCCCGGGCGAGCGCCGCTGTCGGCGCCCATCGTCCTCGGCCGAACACGGCCAGACCCACTCCGACGAGACCGGCAAGCTTGATCACGAGCACGCCCGACCAGTCCAAGGTAGATCGGGGTCCAGATGATAAAAGCCGGTCCACCCGGCGCTCTGAGGATCGCGTCGGCGGCGAGCGCTCCACCCGACGCATTTTGAATGGGTGTACCGCCCGCGTCACCAGACCCGACAAACGACCCCACCACAGCGAAGGTCGCGCTGCCAATGACCACGACCTGGCGCAGTCGATCTGATCGGCCAGTCGAATAGTTACTCATCAGTGGCTCCTACCTATTAGCCCGATCATTTCACGATTCGGCGCGACTGACCGGCAGCATTTTTCGCAGGGTCCGGGCACTACCACGCCGGTGTTGAGGTGTGGCCAGCCGGTGCACGCCCGGCCCGAAGGAGGAGCCGGCACGGTCGAAATCGACGCCCCCCTCCGGCCGCGTCACCAAACGAACGAGCATCCCGCGCGCATCTGGCCGATTGGCACCGACGACGTCGACTGGAACCATGCGCCGTCGGGCCAGGGCGAGATCACCGGCGAGGCGTTCACCTGAACGACCACATCACGGCCGGCACGATGACCCGGTATCGGGCGACGCCGCACGTAACTCCCCGGCTGGCGGGGTGCCGACCGGCGCCCCGCCAGCACACGTGCGAGGGTAGTCGGGTGACCTATACCGCCCCGAACGTCTTCACCACTCGTCCGACCCTGCAGGGAACCTTCGGCATGACCGCCTCGACGCACTGGCTTGCGAGCGCCTGCGCCCAGGCCGTGCTGGAGCGCGGCGGCAACGCCTTCGATGCCGCCGTGGCCGGCGCCTTCGTGTTGCACATCGTCGAACCGCACCTGAACGGCCCCGGCGGCGACATGACCGGTGTGTTCGTGACGACGAGCGAACCGGATGCTCCGCGCGTGCTCATGGGGCAGGGTCCTGCCCCCCAGGCGGCCACGATCGACCACTACCGGGCTGAGGGCCTCGACCTTGTTCCCGGGTCGGGCCAGCTCGCCGCGGCCATACCCGGCGCCGTCGACGCCTGGCTCCTGCTGCTGCGAGACTACGGCACCTGGGAACTGCCGGACGTGCTCGCCTTCGCCCTCGGGTACGCGCGCGACGGGCATCCGATTCTCGGACGGGTCGTTGCGACGATCGGCTCGGTCGCGGCGCTGTTCGCCGACCACTGGCCGACCTCGTCCGCGCAGTGGATGCCGCACGGTCACCTCCCCGAAGCCGGTGACATCGTGACCAACGAGGCTTGGGCGAAGAGCCTCGACCGCCTACTCGCGGCGAGCGCAGACTCCGCCGCCGCCACCCGCGAGGGGCGCATCGACGCGGCTCGGCGGGAATGGCGGGAGGGGTTCGTAGCCCGTGCCATCGTCAATTTCGGCCGCACGGCGCACCGGCATTCCTCCGGTACCGACCACGCCGGCGTCATGACCCTGGCCGATCTGGCCGGTTTCGAAGCGAGCATCGAAGATGCCACAACCGTGGTGTTTCGTGGCCACACCATCGCCAAGACCGGCGCCTGGGGCCAGGGACCGGCGCTGTTGCAAACCCTGATGATTCTGGAGGGGTTCAGCGATGAACAACTCGACCCGTCGACCGCGCTCGGCGTGCACACCATTCTCGAGGCTCAGAAGCTTGCCATCGCCGACCGTGAGGCGTACTACGGCGACGCCGTCGTGCCGCTGGACTGCCTGCTTTCGGCCGACTATGCGGCCACCCGTCGGGCGCTCATCACCGATGTGGCTTCGTACGAGTTTCGCCCGGGCATCGTGCCCGGCCACGCCCCGTATTACCCGGTACTGCGCACCGAGTACACGACAGAGACGCTTTCGGAGCAGGGCGCGGGGGCATCCGCTGCGGTCGGCGAACCGACGGTCGCCCAACCGGCCCCCGACGAGGCGGAGCCCGAAACGCTGTCGACCGGCGAGCTGCGCGGCGACACCTGCCACATCGACGTCGTCGACCGCTGGGGCAATATGGTGTCGGCGACGCCGTCGGGCGGTTGGTTGCAGTCATCGCCGACCATTCCCGAGCTGGGGTTCTGCCTCGGCTCCCGCCTGCAGATGACCTGGCTCGAGCCCGGTGCGCCCTCAGCCCTGACCGGCGGCAAGCGCCCGCGCACCACCCTCACCCCGACCCTGGTATTGAGAGATGGCCAGGCGGTGACGGCGCTCGGCTCCCCCGGCGGCGACCAGCAGGACCAGTGGCAGCTGCTCTACCTGCTACGTACCATCGTCGGCGGTTACACCCCGCAGCAGGCGATCGATGCGCCAGCCTTTCACAGCACCTCGTTTCCGGGGTCGTTCTGGCCACGCACCTGGGAGCCCGGCGGCGCCGTCGTCGAAGACCGACTCGGCGAGGCCGTCATCGAGCAACTGGAGCGGCGCGGCCACCACGTCACCCGGGCCGGCGATTGGGCGCTCGGCCGCATCTCGGCGGTCACCCGCAACCCGCTCAGCGGGCTCCTGCAGGCGGCGGCCAATCCACGCGGAGCTCAGGGATACGCCGCCGGTCGCTAACCCTGCACGAATAGCACCGTTTCGAGTAATTCTCTGCCCCCATGACGGGGGAGGACATCGACCTGTCTATCCCCACTACATTGGAGCTATCGAACCGATTACCCGAGTCGGCGATGGAACGGACAATCGTGAAAATGTTGCAGACAGAGTGCCCAGAATGCCAGCAGATGGTGTGGATCACGTCGGATACCCGCTTCGCGACCTATCACTCATTAGCGAACTCCACCGACGATTGCCCCGGTTCCCGAATGACCGTTCCGGTACCCCCCAAACAGACCGCCGCAAGCCGTCGGCGTGCGCAGGCCGAAATGCTCACGTGGGCGCACTCCACGACCGCGGTGGGCGCTGCCAAACACCGGGCTGCCTGAGCTATTGACACCATCGATAAACACTGGAGGCGGGGGGGGGGGGGGGGGGGGGGGGGGGGGGGGGCCCGGGGGGGGGGGGGGGGCCGGCGGGGGGGGGGGCCCCCCCCGGGGGGGCGCGCGCCGGGCGGGGGCGGCCGGGGGGGGGGGGGGGGGGGGGGGGGGGGGGGGGG
>NZ_JAJAYI010000094.1 GCF_026786305.1 Cryobacterium sp. | reverse complement strand
TTCGCAGGCGCCACAGTCGACGCACTCGTCGGGGTGAATGTAGAGGGAACGTTCGCCCTCATAAATGCAGTCCACCGGGCATTCGTCGATGCAGGCACGATCTTTCACATCGACGCACGGAAGAGCGATCACATACGTCACAGGCTCAGCAACGCATTCGTACGGGAGATCGCGACCTGTTCGGCCCGTGAGACGACCTTGACGCGCTCCCGGCCCGGTGTGACCAGGTCCTGGGCGCCGAGTAGCTGCTCGTGCGCGTCCAGGGTGCGCCAGCCAGCCCAGGTGGTGAACTCCACCCCGCGCTCCTCGAGCAGCGCCAGAATCGTATCCGCCGTGCCGAAGACCGTTTGTCCGACGACGAGCGCGGGCAGGTCGGACACGAGCCGCGTCACGGTCTCCAGAGCATCACCCTTGGTGTGGCCAATGAGGCCGACCGGGCCGCGCTTGATCCACCCGGTGGCGTACAGGCCCGTGATCGGCTCGCCGGCAGCGTCGAGCACCCGCCCGCCGTCGTTGGGAATGACGCCGCGAACGGCGTCGAACGGCACCTCGGTCAGGGCGCTGCCCCGGTAGCCGACCGCGCGATACACGGCCTGCACCGGGTAGTCGACGACCTGCCCGGTCGCCCGCACGCGACCGTCTCCGGTGTGTTCGGTGCGTTCAAAACGGATGCCTTCAACCCGCCCGTCGCCGTACACCTCGAGCGGTGCGTGCAGAAAGTGCAGGTGTACGCGGCGCGAGGCGGCGCTCGGAGCGCGGGTCAGCCAGTCGTTCAACGTGCGGGTCATGATCTTGACCTGGTTGTTGCTCGCTGCGAGCTGTTCGCTGTGCGAATCGGGCGTGAAATCGTCGGCGTAGACAATAACGTCCACGTCGGGAATGTCGGCGAGCTCTCGCAGCTCGATCGGCGTGAATTTCACCTGGGACGGTCCACGACGGCCGAACACGTGCACGTCGGTCACCGGCGATCCGGCGAGCCCGGCATAGACCGAGGCGGGAATGTCGGTGGTGAGCAGATCGTCGGCGTGCTTGGCGAGAATGCGGGCGACGTCGAGGGCGACATTGCCGTTACCGATCACGGCCACGTCGGTTGCGTCGAGCGGCCACTCCAGCGGCACGTCGGGATGGCCGTCGTACCAGGAGACGAAGTTCGCGGCGCCGAACGAGCCGGGCAGGTCGATGCCGGGAATGACAAGCGGTGCATCCAGGATGGCACCGGTCGCGAAGATGACCGCGTGATAGTGCTCGCGCAGGTCGGCGAGGTTCACGTCGGCGCCGTAGGTGACGTTTCCGATGAAGCGAATCGTGTCGGCGTCGAGCATCTCCTGCAACGACGTGACGATTCCCTTGATGCGCGGGTGGTCGGGGGCGACGCCGTACCGAATGAGCCCGTACGGGGCGGGCAGCGAGTCGAACAGGTCGATGGCCACGGTGTGGCCGCCCTCAAGCACGAGCCGGTTCAGAATGTTGCCGGCGTAGATGCCGGCCGGGCCGGCACCGATGATGGCAACACGCAGTGCAGAGGGATTGGGGGTCATAACAGGCCTTTCAACGAGCATTTCACAGAAGTGGATGCGCACGGTTCAGCGCAGTCCGGCAGCCATCAGTCCGCGGCGGCGCAGCAGGCGACGTTCGGTCGGAGCGAAAACGACGAGCTCTACCAGAATACCGACGAATAAAATCACCAGGATTGTCGCCAGCACGCCGGAGAGGTCGGCGAGTTCCCGGCTCTGCTGCAGCATCGAGCCGAGGCCAAAACCGATCGTACCGCCCATGGCGATGATCTCGGCGGCCATGAGCGAGCGCCAGGCGAAGGCCCAGCCCTGCTTGAGTCCGGAGAAATAGCCCGGCAGGGCGGCCGGCAGCACGACCAGGGTGGCCATCTCGACGCGGGAGGCGCCGAGCACCGTGCCGACGCGGCGTAGCTGCGGCGGAATCTGGTCGACGCCGGAGACGAGTCCGTTGGCGATCGACGGCACCGCGCCCATCAGTACGACGAAGTATACGGTGGCGTCGGTGAGGCCGAACCAGATGATCGCGGCGGGCACCCAAGCGACCGAGGGGAGCACCTGCAGGCCGGACAAGAGCGGACCGACGGCCCGTCGTATCGGACGGCATTCGGCGAGCAGCAGTCCGATCGGGGTTCCGATGGCGACGGCGATGAGAAAGCCGAGACCGCCGCGCTCGAGGCTCGTCACAACCGCGAGCTGCAGTCGGTCGTTCGACCACGCGCTGACCAGGGCTTCGAACACATCGAACGGGCCGGGAATCAGATCGGGGCGGGGCTTGGCGACCAGAATGTAGACCTGCCAGGCCGTGACGAGAGCGATGAGCAGCAGAATGGGCGGTACGACACCGTCGAGCGTCCGGCGAAAAGCGCCGCGGGGTGTTTCGGGTACGGCCTGCAACGAATCCAGGCCCTCTTCCAAGCGGCGCAGTTCGTCGTGGCGGGGGTCGTGCCTCTTCGCGGTGTCGGAATGAGTGTCACGCGGCATTGCTGCGGATCTCCTCTCGCAGCTGGTCGGTGATCTCATCGCCCAGACGGGCAACTTCGGGGGATTCGATTCGGCGTGAGCCCGTGTCGGTGATGGTCCACTCATTGACGATGCGCCCGGGGCGCGACGACATCAGCAGAATGCGTTCGCCCAGCCGGGCGGCCTCCCGCACGTTGTGCGTGACGAACACGATGGTGCGACCGGTCTGGCGCCAGACCCGTTCCAGCTCCTCGTGCAGCAGGTCGCGAGTGATGGCGTCGAGCGCGGCGAAGGGTTCGTCCATGAGCAGCACCTTGCGGTCCTGCGCGAGCGAACGGGCCAGGGCGACGCGCTGGCGCATGCCGCCCGAGAGCTCGTGCGGGCGTCTGTCGGCTGCATCGGCGAGGTTGACGAGGTCGAGCAGTTCGAGCGCGGCGGCTTTGCGCTTCGGTCGGGCCAGGCCGCCCAGCTTGAGGGCGAGCTCGACATTGCGGCCGGCGGTCAGCCAGGGAAACAGGGCGGCGTCCTGAAACATGACGGCGGCCTTGCCGCTCGCCACGGTGACGGCGCCCTCGGTCGGCTTCTCCAGGCCGGCAATGATGTTGAGCAGCGTGGACTTGCCGCATCCGCTCGCTCCGAGCAGGCAGACGAACTGGCCAGCGTCGATCGAGAGGGTGATGTCCTCGAGCACGAGCGGTCCGGTACCGTAGCGCTTGCCGAGCGCGCTAATGGTGATCGCGGATGATTCGAGCGACGAAGGGGCGACCGCTTCACTCCGGGCCGCAGCAAGAGCAACGTTCGTGGGCGAGGTCACGGCGAGACTTCCAACCCGGCACCCGAACCATCACCGGCGTGGGTGGGCTCGCCGGGGGCGGTGACGATGCCGGCGGCGAGGGTCGCGCCGTCCTGCGGGTGGATCACGAGAAACGCGCCGGATCGGCGGTTCTGCGCGTAGCGTTCTACGGGCAGATCGCGCGACAGGCGGATGCTGGCCTGCCCAGTGTCGTTCACGGCCAGGCCCGTGGCCGGCTCGACGGCGAGCGTCGTCAGGTCGAGTCGACCGGTGACCGCGCTGATCAGGGCCTGCACGACGGTCGTGCCGAACTTCACGAGCACACGGGCTCCCGGTGCGAGCGGGCGCGGGTCGAGCCAGAACAGGTCGGCTTCGAGGGTGCGGGTGACGGGTGGCAGGGTGTCGGCGGCGGCGATCACGGCGCCGCGGGCAATGTCGAGGTCGTCGGCCAGGCGCAGGGCGATCGACTGCGGTGCGAAGGCCTCGTCGAGGTCGACCCCGGCGAAGTCGATGCCGGTGACGGTGCTGGTGCCGCCACCGGGCTCGACATTCACGGTGTCGCCGATCCTGATGCTGCCGCTCGCAACCTGCCCGGCATAGGCACGGTAGTCGCGGTACGAGTCGGCGAGTTCGGGGGCGACGACAACCGCGCCCTGCGGGCGCAGTACAAGCTGCACGGGCAGGCGAAACGCCTCGGCGGCGCGCCCGGACTCGCCCCGATCGTCGATCACGGTGAGCGTTTCCAGCAGTTCGAGCAGGCTCGGCCCGGCATACCAGGGGGTTCGCTCTGAGCGGTCCACGACGTTGTCGCCAACGAGGGCCGACACGGGAATGACGTGCACGCCGCCGTTTCCGAGCAAACCGATACCGAGTTCGGCGGTGACAAGACGAACGGATGCCTCCACCTTCCGGTAGGCCGCCTCGTCGTAGCCGAGCAGGTCGATCTTGTTGACCGCGACGATCACGTGCGGCACGCGCAGCAGGGCGACGACGCTGAGGTGACGGCGCGTCTGCTCGAGCACGCCCTTGCGGGCGTCGATGAGCATGATGACGGCATCCGCTGTGGTGGCGCCGGTCACCATGTTGCGGGTGTACTGCACGTGCCCGGGGCAGTCAGCCAGAATGAACGAACGGGCCGGAGTTGCGAAGTAGCGGTAGGCCACGTCGATGGTGATGCCCTGTTCGCGTTCGGCGCGCAGGCCGTCGGTCAGCAGTGCGAAGTCGATGCCGCCGCTCTCACCGCCGAAACCGCGCTCGGTGGAGGTGCGGGTGACTGCTTCGAGCTGGTCGGCGAGGATGGCCTTCGAGTCGTGCAGCAGCCGCCCCACCAGGGTGGACTTGCCGTCGTCGACTGATCCGGCCGTCGCGAAGCGAAACAGGGTACCTGTGACGGCGACTTCCGTGCCCAGGTTCTGGCTCTCAATGGCGAGTGTCATGCGCTTATTCCGTTCCCAATCCGCCGGCCGAGACCGGTGCTTCTCCGCGCTTTGCCAGGACGGCGTTGAGCAGTGCCACGTTGAACAGACCGTTCAGGTCGCCGTCCTTGCCGGTGCCGGCCTTGACCGCCTCGGCGAGCGAGACCGGAAAGGTCGCAGCCAGCGGGTCGACAGTGAATGTGACGTCGGTCAGCGCCCGGGTCAGAACAGCTCCATCGAGTGCCTTGCCGGTGTCGGCCGTCAGCTTTGCATTGATGACCGTGGCGGCGTCGGCCGGGTTCTGGGTGAGCCAGTCGACCGCGGTGACGTGCCCCTCGAGCAGGGCGCTCACGGTGTCGGGATGCTCTGTGAGAAAGTCCGTGCGCACGAGCAGCACGGTGGTGGGAAAGTCGCCGTTGTCCCACAGGTCGGCCTCGTTCACGAGAACGTGGCCGCCGGCCTGCAGCACGAGCCGGGAGACCCACGGTTCGGGCAGCCAGGCGCCGTCGATTTTGCCGCTCTGAAACAGGGCCAGGGTCTGCGCATTATCGGTCGGTGACACGGTGACAGCGCCGCCACCGGTCGTACTGGTCTCGTAGCCTTCGTCGCCGAGCCAGGAGCGCAGAGCGACGTCCTGGGTGTTGCCGAGCTGCGGGGTAGCGAGGATGGTGCCGGCGAGATCGGCCGGGCCGTCAATGCCGTCGCGCACGACGAGCGCCGCGCCGCCGCTCGAGCCACCGGCCACGATCGTGGCCGACTGGCCGCCGCTCTGCACGAACGTGTTGACGGCCGGGCCCGGGCCGATGTAGGCGGCGTCGATGGCGCCGGCGCTCAGCGCCTCCACGGCGGCCGGGCCGGCGGTGAAGATCTGGGTGCTCAGGGTCGTATCACCCAGAGCCTCTTCGAAGAAGCCGTTCTGTAGCCCAACGAGCGCAGCGGCGTGGGTGACGTTGTCGAAATAGCCGAGGCGCAGTTTCGCTGCGGGGCCCTGGTCGGTGGCGGGCTCGGTGCTGACCGTGGCGACGCATCCGCCTAAAAGAAGGGTCGTTCCGAAGATGAGGGCGCCTAAACGCAGCGAATTCTTCATTAGAAATATCCTTCCTTCTTGCGGTCTTCCATGGCTGCCTCGGAGATGCGGTCGTCGGCGCGGGTGGCGCCTCGTTCGGTGATGGTGCTCACGCCGACCTCGCGCACGACATCGGCGACGGATGCCGCATTCGAGTCGACCGCGCCGGTGCAGCTCATGTCGCCGACCGTGCGGTAGCGCACCGTGCGCAGCTCGACGGTTTCGTCGACGCGGGGCGGACTGACCGGGCTGACCGCGCGCCACATGTTGTCGCGGCGGTATACCTCACGCTCGTGCGCGTAGTAGAGCGGGGGCAGGTCGATGTTTTCGCGTTCGATATAACGCCAGACGTTGAGTTCGGTCCAGTTACTGATCGGAAAGGCGCGCACGTGCTGGCCGACGGTGTGCCGGCCGTTGTAGAGGTTCCACAGCTCGGGACGCTGGTTGCGTGGGTCCCACTGCCCGAATTCGTCGCGCAGCGAGAGGATGCGTTCCTTGGCGCGAGCCTTGTCTTCGTCGCGGCGGGCGCCGCCGAAGACGGCGTCGTGCCGGCCAGCCGCGATCGCGTCGAGCAGCGGCAGCGTTTGCAACGGGTTGCGGGTGCCGTCTGCGCGTTCAACGAGGCGGCCGTCGGCCACGTAATCCTCGACCGTGGCGACGATCAGGCGCACCCCGTGCGTGGCGACGGTTTTATCGCGAAACTCGAGCACCTCGGGAAAATTGTGACCGGTGTCGACGTGCAGCAGGGAGAACGGAATCTTGCCCGGCCAGAACGCCTTCGCGGCAAGGTGCAGCACCACAACGGAGTCTTTGCCGCCACTGAACAGCAGTACGGGGCGTTCGAACTCGGCGACGACCTCGCGAATGATATGGATCGCTTCACTCTCGAGCACGTCGAGTTCAGACAGGCGGTGGGTAGTGGCCGGTGTTGAAACCAGCGCAGTGGTCACAGGTGGAGCCCGCATTCTGTCTTCTCGAGGGTGGCCCAGCGGCCGGACCGGGGATCAGCGCCCGCCGCGACGGGTTGGGTGCAGGGGGCACAGCCAATGGAGGGGTAGCCCTGGGAGAGCAGCACGTTCACCGGCACGTGATGTTCGCTGGCGTAGCCCATCAATTCGTCGTAGCTCCACGCGGCGACCAGGTTCACCTTGACCAGGCCGTTACGTTCATCCCAGGTGATCA
This sequence comes from Cryobacterium sp., assembly GCF_026786305.1. Classification (GTDB taxonomy): domain Bacteria; phylum Actinomycetota; class Actinomycetes; order Actinomycetales; family Microbacteriaceae; genus Cryobacterium. The sequence goes on along the minus strand of NZ_JAJAYI010000094.1, from coordinate 13,469 downwards.
GGGGCGTATTGGCGCGGGTGGGCGCTTCGTCCCGCCGCACACCGGTGAACCACAGTTCGTAGCCGCCGAGTGAACGCTGCAACGGTTCGACTTTGCGCATCGCGCAGCAGGCGTTGGGGTCCCGGGCAAAAAGTTCGGCGCCGTGCAGGGTATCCTGCTCCGGCACTGTTGTGAGCGGCAGCACGTCGACGACCGTTATCGGCAGGGCGGCGGCGACCGCGTCGCGGGTCGCATAGGTTTCGGCGAAGTGATAGCCAGTGTCGAGAAAGAGCACGTCGACGCCGGGCAGCTGCTGCGATACGATCGCGGGCAGAACCGCGTCGGCCATGGAGCAAGCGACAGCCACGGCATCGCCGCTGAAGTTGCGGGCGACCCAGGCGACGACCTCGGCGGCGGTCGCCTCGCGGCCAGCGGCTTCCTGGGCCGCGACGAGTTCAGCCGAGCCCTGTTCGGCGAGGGCCTGCAGCTCGCTGGCCGGCCGATGCGGCGACCGCTGGCGAGCGGGGACAGCGGATGCCGCGGCGCGGGCGCTTTGGTTGATGGCGCTCATTTGAGGTCTTCCTCGTCGGCGCGGTGCGCCCACTGGGCGAAGGTTTCTTCGTTGAGGCGGGCGGCCAGAAAACGGCGCACGAGGCGTTCGACGTAGTCGGCCAGGTCGTCCGCGGTCACCTTGAGTCCGCGCACGGTGCGGCCGAGGCCGGCCTCGTCGCGATCGACGGAGGCGAGGCCGCCGCCGAGGTGCACCTGAAAGCCGGGGGTTGAGCCGCCGCTGCCATCCGGCAGCAGCTGGCCCTTGAGCCCGATGTCGGCGGTTTGAATGCGAGCGCACGAGTTGGGGCATCCGTTCACGTGCAGCGTGATGGGGTGCGGGGCGTCGATGTCGGCGAGCCGCTTCTCGAGCTGGAGGATGGCATCCGTTGCGGACTGTTTAGTCTCGACGATGGCGAGCTTGCAGAATTCGATGCCGGTGCAGGCGACGGTGGAACGGCGGAACAGGCTCGGGCGGGCCGACAGGCCGATCTCGTCGAGGGCCGCGATGATGGGTTCCACGTGCTCGTCGGCCACGTCGAGCACGACGATCTTCTGGTGCGGGGTCGTGCGAAGCCGGGTCGAGCCGTGGGCTTCGAGCAGGTCGGCGAGCTTGATCAGGGTCTGGCCGGAGACGCGGCCGACGAAGGGGGCGACGCCGATATAGAAGCGGCCGTCCTTCTGCTTGTGCACGCCCACGTGATCGCCCTGCGTTTTCGGGCGGGGTGCGGCGGGGCCGTCGGGCAGGGTGTAGCCGAGGTATTCGTCTTCGAGAATGCGGCGAAACTTTTCTGTACCCCATTCGGCGAGCAGAAATTTCAGGCGGGCCTTGCCGCGCAGGCGGCGGTAGCCGTAGTCGCGAAAGATGGAAACGACGCCGCGCCAGACCTCGTTGACCTGGTCGGGTACCACGAAAGCGCCGAGGCGTTCGGCCAGGCGCGGGGTGGTGCTCAGCGCCCCGCCAACCCAGAGGTCGTAGCCGATACCCAACTCCGGGTGCTCGACGGCGACGAGGCCGATGTCATTGATCTCGTGCACGACGTCCTGGCTGGGATGGCCGGTGATGGCCGTCTTGAACTTGCGCGGCAGGTTGGCGAACTCGTCGGTGCCGAGAAACTTGCGGGCGAGGTCGTGGATGGCCTCGGTCGGGTCGATAAGTTCGTCGGCGGCGATGCCGGCCACGGGGGAGCCGAGGAACACGCGCGGCACGTCGCCGCAGGCCTGGGTGGTCTCGAGGCCGACGGCTTCGAGACGTCGCCAGATTTCGGGCATATCCTCGATCTGGATCCAGTGCAGCTGGATGTTCTGGCGGTCGGTGATGTCGGCAGTATCGCGGCCGAAGTCGCGGGAGACCGCACCGATCACGCGGGCCTGTTCGGTCGTGAGCTGGCCGCCGTCGATGCGCACGCGCAGCATGAAGTAGCGGTCTTCGAGTTCTTCCGGCTCCAGGGTGGCGGTCTTGCCGCCGTCGATGCCGGGCTTGCGCTGCGTGTAGAGGCCCCACCAGCGAAAACGGCCGTGCAGGTCGGTGCTGTCGATGGAGTCGAACCCCTGCCTGGAGTAGATCTCCTCGATGCGACCGCGCACGGCGAGGCCGTTGTCGACCTGCTTCCAGGCCTCGTTGCCGTTGAGCGGTTCGGTGCCGTCGATCTTCCACTGGCCGTTCGGACGCGTTGACGGCCGCGGCGGGCGGGCCGTGGCCGGCTTGGTCGCTGCTACCGGTGCGGTCGCGGCCCCTGTCGCAGTGGTGTGCACCGTCTCGGTTTCGTTCGGCACGTCGGCTCCCTCGGTTGGCGGCGCCGCCCCGGTGTTTGTGACCCGAAGCAACGACACTGACGCTACCGCGCCGCACGAATGGGGAAACTAAAGCCGGTCACGTGCTGTCACAGACTGTCACGCGGCGTCACACAGGTTGCGTGGATCGCGCTGAGCGCCGGGCGGAGCGCGGGTGATTGCTCTGCCCGGCTCGCCGGACGGCACGGGGCAACCGTGCGGGTCAGCGGCCAACGGCACTGAGCCGGGCGCAATCGGGCTGACGTTGATGAGTTGACAGGGGGTCCTGTCGTGAACGATACGAGGGATGTTACTGGGCCCCGCCCCCGTAGGCTAGGGACATGGCTGAACGCACCCCCTGGTCCCTCTCCGGCGCACTGCGCGGAATGTTCACGAAGAAGACCATCGACGCCGATACCTGGGACGACCTCGAGGATGCCCTGCTGCAGGCCGACTTCGGCCCCACCGTCACCGATGCGGTCATCACCGACCTGCGCGCCAAGGTCGCCAAATACAACACGACCGACCCGACCGACCTGCAACGGATGCTGCGAGAAGGCATCGAAGAGCGGCTGTCCATTCTCGACTCCACCCTGACGCTCTCCGAGCGGCCCGCCGTCGTGCTCGTCGTCGGCGTCAACGGCGTCGGCAAGACCACGACGATCGGCAAGTTCGCCAAGTTTCTGCACACCTACGGCCGCAGCGTCGTGATCGGCGCCGCCGACACGTTCCGTGCCGGGGCCGTCGAACAGCTGGCAACCTGGGCCGAACGCGCCGGAGCGCAGATTGTGAAGCCGCAGATGACCGGCCAGGATCCGGCATCCGTCGCCTTTCAAACCGTCGAAAAGGCGAAGAACGAGGGCATCGAAATTGTGCTCATCGACACCGCTGGGCGGCTGCAGACCAAGGGCGGTCTTATGGACGAGCTCACCAAGATTCGCCGGGTCGTCGAGAAGCAGGGGCCGATCGCCGAGGTGCTACTGGTGCTCGACGCCACAACCGGCCAGAACGGGCTCGCCCAGGCCGAGGCATTCATCGAGCACGCCGGGGTGACCGGGCTCGTACTGACCAAGCTCGACGGCTCAGCGCGCGGTGGCTTCGTGCTGGCCGTGCAGGAGAAGACCGGCATTCCGATCAAATTGGTCGGGCAGGGTGAGGGTATCAACGACCTCACCGGGTTCACCCCGCACGTGTTCGCACAAAAACTCGTCGGCTGATCGATCATCGTTACATTCAAGGGACAGTGAGGGCAGCATGAGCATCGAACACGATTTCTTCGGAATTCTCGGCGACGAAGACGAGGGCGAGGTCTACTGGTCGGAATCGGCCGAACTCGGTGACCAGAGCGTCGAAATCGACCTCAGCTCGCCCGATGAAGATTCGGTCACCGCCGAGGCGCTCGATATCGCCGCGGCCATGATCGGCTCGATCGAAGACCTCGACTCCCAGGTGCGCGAATCCCTCGTCGCCGATCTGTCGGCCGAGGTCTCGGTGACGAGCCGATACATCGCCGAGCAACTCGACGAGATGGACCAGGAGGCGATCGAAGACGCCATCATCTGGGATTCCGGCGACCAGCAGATCGACTTTCTGCGCTCTCTGCGCCTGCAACGCATCGGCTTTCACCCGCACCACAGCGGCAGCGAGGCGCACTTCGCGGTACTCGAGTACGCCATCAGCCCCGACGACTCCGACGGCCTGCTCGTCGTCACGATCGACGTGCACGGCGACACCATCCTGGTGGCCCTGGACAGTTAGCCCAGAGGAGCCACCGGGCCCCGGCCGGGCCCATGTTCTATCGTGGGCCCGCGGTCATAAGGTGGGCCCGGGTGGTGCAACGGGGCACTGCTGGCTGCCGGATAAACTAAACCCATCATGGCTACTTTTGGAAATCTCTCAGATCGTCTTGCCGAGACGTTCAAAAACCTCCGTACCAAGGGCAAACTCAGCGCAGCGGATGTCGACGGCACCGTTCGTGAGATTCGCCGCGCCCTGCTCGACGCCGACGTCGCCCTCGAGGTCGTCAAGGAGTTCACCGGCAAGGTGCGCGAACGTGCCCTCGGCGACGAGGTCAGCAAGGCGCTGAACCCGGCCCAGCAGGTTGTGCAGATCGTCAACGACGAGCTCGTCACGATTCTCGGTGGCCAGCAGCGTCGGCTGGAATTCGCCAAGAAGCCGCCGACGATCATCATGCTCGCCGGCCTGCAGGGAGCCGGTAAGACCACCCTCGCCGGCAAGCTCGCAAAGTGGCTCGCCAAAGACGGCCACACCCCGCTGCTCGTCGCTGCCGACCTACAGCGCCCCAATGCCGTCACCCAGCTCGAGGTCGTCGCCAAGCAAGCCGGCGTTTCCGTTTACGCCCCCGAGCCTGGCAACGGCGTCGGCGACCCGGTCAAGGTCGCCCGGGACGGCGTGAAGTACGCCCTGCAGAAGGTGCACGACGTGGTCATCGTCGACACCGCCGGACGCCTCGGTGTTGACGCCGAGCTCATGAAGCAGGCCGCTAACATTCGCAAGGCGATCGACCCAGACGAGGTGCTCTTCGTCATCGACGCCATGATCGGCCAGGACGCGGTAGCAACGGCGAAGGCCTTCCAGGACGGCGTCGACTTCACCGGCGTCGTGCTCACTAAGCTCGACGGCGATGCCCGCGGTGGCGCCGCACTCTCGGTCGCGAGCCTCACCGGCCGACCGATCATGTTCGCTTCGACCGGTGAGGGGCTCGACGACTTCGAGCCGTTCCATCCCGACCGAATGGCAGGCCGCATTCTCGACCTCGGTGACATCCTCACCCTGATCGAACAGGCTCAGGGAGCGTTCGACGAAGACGAAGCCCGCAAGGTCGCCGAGAAATTCGCGACCGACACCTTCACCCTCGATGACTTCCTCGGCCAGATGCAGCAGCTGCGCAACATGGGCTCGATCAAGAAGATGATGAGCATGCTCCCCGGCGCGGGCGCGATGAAGCAACAGCTCGAAAACTTCGACGAGCGCGAGATCGTGCGCACCGAGGCGATCATCCAGTCCATGACCAAGCTTGAGCGCACGACCCCGAAATTGCTGAACGGCTCTCGCCGCCTGCGCATCGCCAAGGGCTCCGGGTCGACCGTCACCGAGGTCAACCAGCTGGTGCAGCGCTTCGAGCAGGCCGCCAAGATGATGAAGACCGTCGCCAAGGGAGGCATGCCCAACATTCCCGGGATGGGCCCGATCCCCGGCGCCGGCTACGGCGGCAAGCCCAAGCAGGTGGCCAAGAAGAAGGGCTCCAAGTCGGGCAACCCGGCCAAGCGCGCCGCCGAAAACGCCGCGCTCGCCTCGGGCGTCAAGCCCGCCGGGGAGAACGCGAAAGCGGATGTCGGTGGCTCCGGTTTCGGTCTCGGCTCCAGTGCCCAGCCCGGCAAGGGAAAAGCCGGCGGCCCGACGGACGAGGAAATGGCCGCGCTGCAGAAAATGCTCGGCCGGTAGCATTCGCCTGGCATCCGCTGTGCGGGGGGCTACGCGCTGGCAATGCGCGCCTACTGCGCGCTAAATCTCTGCCCAATCCGGCGACGGGGGTCGCGGCCCGGCCCGGGGGCGGTCCTAGGCTGGGTTCATGACTTCAGCGACGAACCGTACAGTGCGCCTCGGTGTGCAGATCGCCCCGCAGCACGCCCAGTATTCCAAAATTCGTGACACGCTCGCCGAGGTCGAGGCGCTCGGCGCTGACATCGCTTTCAACTGGGACCACTTCTTTCCGCTCAGCGGTGAGCCCGACGGCCTGCACTTTGAGTCGTGGACCATCCTCGCCGCTTGGGCCGAGCAGACCACGACCCTCCAATTCGGCGCCCTCGTGAACTGCAACAGCTACCGCAACGCCGACCTGCAGGCCGACATGGCCCGCACAATCGATCACATCAGCGGTGGTCGCTTCATCTTCGGCACCGGCGCCGGCTGGTTCGAGCGCGACTATCAGGAGTACGGTTACGAGTTCGGCACGCCCGGCACCCGACTCAACGCGCTTGCTGACAGCCTGAACCGCATCGAGGCCCGCTGGGCCCGGATCAACCCGCCGCCCACCCGCGATATCCCGGTGCTCATCGGCGGTGGCGGCGAGAAGAAAACTCTGCGCATCGTCGCCCAGCACGCCGACATCTGGCACTCGTTCTCGAACCCCGAAGTGCTCGAGCACAAGCTCGGCGTGCTCAGCGCCTGGTGTGACGAGGTCGGTCGCGACCTGAGTGAGATCGAGATCTCCACCGAGCTGCGCGGTCGCACCGTCGCCGACGCCGACGCGCTCTTTGACCTCGGCACCAGCCTGTTCACGGTGGGAATCTCCGGCCCTGACTACGACCTCGGCAACGCCACCGACTGGCTGGCCTGGCGCGACAGCAAGAACGCCTGATCCGCGCACGCGAGCGGACGCCCTGCCCACTTCCGTGTGCAGCCCGGTCAGCTCCCGAGACCCTGTGCCAGCTCGTGGCTGAGCGCCGCGACGACGGCATGCAGGCTGCCGCCGCTGGAGGCGGCGCCGGCGCGCTGTCGTTGGTAGCTGCCGCCGTCGTCGATGATGCGGTGCAGGCCGAGCAGCTCCGGCAAGCAGCCGAGGCGCTCGGCGACGGGGGAGAGGACCTCGATCAGGCGACGCACGTCATCGGTCACGAGGCATTCGGCGCCGCCCGCGTCCAGGATGATTTCGGCGTCCAGCCCGTAGCGGGCTGCCCGCCACTTGTTTTCGCGCACGAACCACGGTTGCATGCGCGGCACGTCTTGTCCCGCGTCGAGGCGGGTGGACATCCACTCGACCAGGCACTGGATGAACGCGGTGATCGCGCCGAGCTCCACGGTGGTGGAGACGCCGTCGCAGACGCGCACCTCGATCGTGCCCCAGCGTGGTGACGGACGAATATCCCAGCGCACCTCGGTGACGTCTTCGATGATGCCGGTCACCGCCATATCGTCGACGTAGCGCTCCCATGCCTCCCAGTCGGGCAGGTCCCACGGCAGGCCGGCGGTGGGCAGCTGCTGGAACATGAGCGAACGGTTACTCGCATAGCCGGTATCGACGCCGGCCCAGAACGGGCTCGACGCGCTCAGCGCCTGCAGGTGGGGAACGTAGGTCAGCAGGCCGTTCATGATCGGAATGACCTTGGCCTTGTCGTCGATGCCCACGTGCACGTGGATACCCCAGATCATCATGTTGCGACCCCACCACTGGGTGCGGTCGATGAGCTTGTGGTACCGCGCCTGGTCGGTAACGGTCTGGTCAAACCATTGCGCGAACGGATGCGATCCGCTACAGATCACATCAATGTCGCGGCCGGCGAGAACGCGACGCACCTCGCCGAGCTGACCGGCGACATCCTCGACCGCGTGGCCCACCGAGTCGTGCACCCCGGAAACCAGCTCGACCGTATTGAGCAGCAATTCACCGGTGATGGTGGCGTGCGCCGAGCCGTCGGGGCCGCGTAGGGCGTCAAGCACCTGGTCCGCGATCGACACCAGATCGCCGGTGTGGCGGTCGACAAGGGCGACCTCCCACTCGATGCCCACGGTGGAGCGGGCGGATCGGGCGAATTCGAGTGGCACGGGCGCTCCTTGGGTGGGCTGGTGAAAGCCGTTTTGATCGATTATCACTCAGTGAGCAATCTCTGACAGAATGGTTAGTCGCGATCCGTTGTGCCCGACCCTCTATCTCGGTGCAACGTGGTCCTATAGAGCTTATGCCGAGTGTGCCCCCACGCTCACGGCCCAAGGTTCGCCAAACACCGAATCAACACTGGAGAATTGTGGCTGTCAAAATTCGTCTGAAGCGCATGGGCAAGATCCGTGCTCCGTACTACCGCATTGTCGTTGCCGACGCGCGCACCAAGCGCGACGGTCGTGTCATCGAAGAAATCGGCATCTACCACCCCACGGAGGAGCCCTCGGTCATCGAGGTCAAGTCCGAGCGGGCGCAGTACTGGCTCAGCGTCGGCGCTCAGCCGACCGAACAGGTTGCTGCACTCCTCAAGCTCACGGGCGACTGGGGCATCTTCAAGGGAGACAAAAACGCCAGGAGCACCGTCAAGGTGAAGGAACCGAAGGCTGCTTTCGTCGCTGACGAGAAGAAGAAGCCGGTTCTCAAGCCCAAGGCCGAGAAGCCGGTCGCCAAGGTCGAAGAGGTTGCGGCCCCCGCAACCGAAGAGGCGTAACTGTTGCTTGCTCCCGCGCTCGAACACCTCGTCAAGGGGATCGTTGATCACCCGGACGACGTGCACGTTGCAGAAAAGAATTCGCCACGAGGCGAGGTGCTCGAGGTTCGTGTGAACCCCGAGGATCTCGGCCGGGTCATTGGTCGCGCTGGTCGCACCGCCAAGGCCCTGCGCACCCTCGTTGCAGCTCTGGCCGATGGTCGACGCGTTCGCGTCGACGTCGTCGACACCGATTTTTAGATCAGTGCACGACAGCGCGAAGGACCGCACCCAGCAGTTACGGGTGGGGCGCCTGACGAAGGCGCACGGCCTCAAGGGAGCAATCAAGCTCGAACTGTTCACGGAGGACCCGGGACGACGTTTCGTCCCGGGCGCCGTGTTCACACTGCAGGTTCCGACCGGCTCGGCCTGGCACGGCAAGACGATTGAACTCGTCGAGCTGCGCTGGTACAACCAGCACGCGGTCGGTTTTTTCAAGGATGTTCCCGACCGCTCCACGGCAGAAACGCTCGCCAAGGCGATCCTCTGGATCGACGCGGACGTTGAAGAGCAGTCGGATGAAGAAGACGCCTGGTACGACCACCAGCTGGTCGGCCTCGCCGTCGTCCGTGACGGTGTGCGCATCGGCACCATCGGTCGCCTTGAGCACATGCCTGCCCAAGACCTGTTGATCGTGAAAACGCCGACCGGCGACGTCATGATCCCGTTCGTGAAGGCGATCGTGCCGAACGTCGACGTGAAGAACGGCGTGGTCACAATCACACCGCCGCCCGGCCTGCTCGAAGAGCTGCCCGAGGACCCCGCCGAGGCCGACCCGGCAACCTAACCGGATCCACGTTTCGCGGGACATGCGCCACTGCGCGGTAGGCGGAACTCCCGCGCACTGGCGCAACTCGCGCGTACCCGGATGCGGGGGAGGTGTGGCTGGGCTTGAACTCCCGCGCACTGGCGCAACCCCAGCACACTTTCAAGGCACGCACAGATGCGCGTGGTCCGCGCGCGCAATCCGTATATATGCGCGTAACCGCGGCGCACGGGCGCGAGCCCTGCGCACGGGCGCGAGCCCTGCGCGCGAGTTGAGAGTCGTCGTAGTGCAATCTTCAGGATCAGGCGGCCACGGTATATTCGGCTGCTCGGGCCACCAGATCTTCCGCGGCGGCATCGCCGCTGAACGCGAGACGCACGACCTTGCCGATCACCAGCACGGCAGGACTGGCTACACCGGCCACGGCGGCATCGACGAGAACGGCCGACAGCGTGCTGACGGTCGTGCGTTGGGCTGCGCTGAACCCGCGTTCGATGATGGCCACGGGCAAATCCGCGGGCACACCATGGCGTAACAGCCCCTGGGTTAGGGTCGGCAGCGTTCCGACGCCCATGAGCACGACGATGGTGCTTTCGAGCAGGGTTAGGCCTGCTAACTCATTTTCGGTGAGGGGTGCATGGCCACTGATCACGGTGAAAGAGTGGCTCATACCGCGATGGGTGAGCGGAATCCCCGCCTCCGCAGGCACGGCGATCGCACTCGTCACCCCTGAAATGACGGTGACGGCAACGCCGCTGCGGTGGCAGGCGAGCACTTCTTCGCTACCCCGGCCGAAGATGTAGGGGTCGCCTCCCTTCAATCGCACCACGCGCTGACCGGCGAGGGCGTGCTCGACCAAGAGGTCTTCAATTCCGGACTGCGAAACCGGATGGCTGCCGGCGCGTTTGCCTACATCAATAAGGGTGGCGAACGGTGCCAGTGAGGCGAGGTCCTTGTTTGGTGCGAGGCGGTCGAACAACACGACATCCGCTCGTTTAAGCGCGGCTACGGCCGCCACGGTCATCAGCTCGACGGCGCCAGGACCGCCGCCGACAAGGGTGACCGACCCGGCCGTGCGTGGAACGCCCGCGTCGGACCCGGCTGCTGCCGACCCGGCTGTGGCCGACCCGGCCACAGCGGACGCTACGGTGGCTGACCCGGCTTTAGCGGACCCGGCTGCGACACGGTTTGGGGCTGGCATCTGCACACTCCTTAGGCACGAAACGACGACTCTGCAACGATGGCGATACCACTTCGTAGAACAGTAATCGAGGAGACACGATTTGCTCCCGGCGTCGGTATGAAAAGGTCATGCATCGTAACAACCCTGCTGCAGGCCTGACATTTGCGTGTGACGGAGTGTGTCGGCAACGGATGCTGCGCCGCCGTAAACGAGGCAGACTACACGGAAGCCAGCTCAGGTGAAGCTGGCGACACAGTCAAGGTCAAGCTAACGGCAGGGCGGAGTCATTGTGAGTGAAGGTAACGGCAGTCTCACGCTTTTGGCGCGCTCGCCGGGTCGGTACCGCCGCGACGGCCCTGCCCACCACGACCCTGCCCACTACGAAATTCCCGACCACGACCCTGCTGACCACGACCCTGCCGAACGCAACCATGCTCCTGACGATCCCGCCCCCGTGCGAACCGCTGCCCTCGTGGCGATCTCGCACGGTACCAATTCGCCTGACGGTCGGGCGGCCATCGCCACTCTCGTTGAGGCGGTCGCGTTCGCCCGTCCCGATTTGAGCGTAACCGGCGGTTTTGTCGATGTGCAACAGCCGGATGTCGTGTCGAGCCTCGACGGGATACACTCCGGCTGCGCCGCGGTCGTGGTGCCGCTGCTGCTCTCTGCCGGGTACCACGTGCATGTCGACCTGCAACGGGAGACCCGCGCACATTCCCGTGTGACGGCTGTCTCCCCAGCGCTCGGACCCGATGACCGGCTCATCGACGTTCTCGAACATCGACTGCGTGCCGCCGGGTTCGACCAAAAGTTGCCCGGCCAGGAAGTCGTGCTCTCTGCCGCCGGTTCCAGCGATGCGCGCGCAGTCAACGACTGCCGTACGGTCGGCGCCCAGCTCGAACGTCGACTGGGCGTTCGCGTCACCGTTGGCTTTCTCTCCGCAGCCACGCCACGGCTGGCGTGTGCTGTCACTGCCGCTCGAATCCGCAGCCAGCAGGTCACCGTGAGCACCTATCTCATGGCGCCCGGCTTCTTCTTCGACCTCACCCGCGCCCAGAGCGCGGGCGCCGAACGGGTCACCGCCCCGCTGCTGCTGCCGGGCGAACCGGCCCCCGTTCCGCTGGTCGATTTGGTCATTGACCGCTACCACGAGGCGAAAGAGCACGCCGGACTCTTCTAGAATTTGACCATGCGCATCGATATCGTCACTATTTTTCCCGAATTCTTCGATGTGCTCGATCTGTCGCTGCTGGGCAAAGCCCGCCAGAGCGGATTGATCGAGTTGGGCGTGCACAACCTGCGCGACCACACCCACGATCGTCACCACTCGGTTGATGACACTCCCTACGGCGGTGGCGCCGGCATGGTGATGAAGCCCGAACCGTGGGGTGACGCCCTCGACGCCATCCTCGGCGACGCCGTGACTGTGAAGAACGCTGGCACGCACGACGACGGTCCCATCCTCCTTTTTCCTTCGCCGGCCGGCGACCAGTTCAATCAAGCGATGGCACGCGAACTGTCGCTCGAGCAGCACCTCGTCTTCGGGTGCGGCCGCTACGAGGGCATCGATCAACGCGTCGTCGACCACTACGAATCCCGCAGCCGGGTGCGCCTGGTCAGCCTCGGCGACTACGTACTCAACGGGGGAGAGGTCGCCGTTATGGCCATGATCGAGGCGATCGGCCGGCTCATTCCCGGAGTTGTCGGCAACCCCGAGAGCCTTGTCGAGGAATCCCACGAAGACGGCCTGCTCGAATACCCGAGCTATACCAAGCCGGCCAGCTGGCGCGGCCTCGACGTGCCGCCGGTGTTGCTGAGCGGAAACCACGGCGCCATCAGCGCCTGGCGCCGCCAGCAGCAGATCGAACGCACCGAACGGGTGCGCCCCGACCTTCTGACACCAGAGCTTCAGCCTCCAGCGAACGCCAAGGCCAGTACCAGCCCCCGTCGATAAACTAACCGCGTGATCATCCGCCGCGCCTTCTACCACTGGCAATTCATTGCCGCCGGAGTCCTGCCGCTCTGGCTCCTCGTCGGGTCCTCGATCTTCGGATCGGGCGGCTGGGCGGTGCTGGGCATTTTCTTCGGCGCCGTACTCATCGGCCTCGGTCTGCTTCTGGTGGCACTGGTTATTTATGCCCGCAAAGAGGTGCGCGCCACCCGGTCGGTTTCATATACCGACGTTGGCGTCCTCGCATTCTGGCACGCGCTCATCATTGCCATTCCTTTTTCAACGGATGCCGCCGGCTGGCTTAGCGTACTCGTTATCATTGGCGGGCTATTCGTGTTCTGGTTTGCCATCTGGGAGCTGTTCGATGCCGCCCGGCGTCGGATGCGCGAAATGGTCGACCTAGTGGAGCAGACCGCTCGCGGCCAGTCTGCGCCAGCCGGCCCGCAGCATCCGCTGCCCCATCAAACACCGCACCAGCAGACACGGCCGCAGCAGACACGGCCAGCACCGAACTCGGGCCGAAACGGCACCCCCGAGATTATCGTCATCGAAGAAAAACGCGACCGCTCCTAGGCCGCTGACGGCGCAAACAGAAGGGCGGAGCCAAAGCCGTCATCGGCTGATCGCGATGACGCCGCCGATGAGCGCATTGAACCTGGCAGGATCGTTCTGCAGGTGTCGGTGAAGGTGTCCACGAGCACGCCAGCTTGCTTAATGGCCCGGCCGACGAGTCGGTCCTCGTAAACCAAGAAGGTCAAAAACCGTGCACGCCCGAGCTGCCCACCGTCGCGAAGCCCTCCTGTGCGGCCGGGCGCAACGTGGCAGTAGTTCCGGAGACAGTTCTTAGCACGCGGGTCTCTAACGTTATGGCGCGGCATCAGGAACCCTGCGCAACCCGACGTGATCCTGTTCGAGCTGGGGGTGCCCCTATGTTTTTGTCAAGCGGCGAGGGCGTGCTTTTTGGGTTCGTTTTCGTAGAGGGTGCCGTCGCGCATCATGGCGTAGAGGACGTTGCAGCGTGGCCTGGCCAGGGCGAGCAGGGCCTGGTTGTGATGCTTG
>NZ_JAJAYI010000093.1 GCF_026786305.1 Cryobacterium sp. | reverse complement strand
GGGGCCGTTCCTCTTTTCCCCCCTCCCGGCCATGCCGGGTGGCGCCGCCCGACTAAACACGGGGGCGCCACACCTCGCACTCGAGGTGAGCGTTATCGACACGTTTTTTATGGTTCGCGCGCGACCTTCGGGTCACACTGTCGTACTCGAAAGGATTCAGATGTCCGCGTTCTTCTCCTGGTTGGCGCAACTGCCCGCGCTGGCACAAGTTCCCATCATCATCCTGGCTTTCGTTGTGGTTGTCGGCGCAATCTTGTTCTTCGTTGAGATTGCTCCCCGCTCCGGCCGGATCTACACGATCATCCGCCTCTCCGTCTGTGTGTTGGCGCCCCTCCTGATCCTCGTCGCCGGCAACTCCTATACGTGGGCTATCATCGGCGCCGGTGTACTGGGCCTCGGCTTCTTCTACCTCGACTACCGGTCGCGAAAGGGTGCTGGGTACTTATTCCAGCTTGTCGGTTTCCTTGCCCCCGCCGTGATCCTGCTGGCTATCGGCCTCGTCATTCCGACGATCCAGACCACAGTGCAGGCCTTCATGAGCGCTCGAGGCGACCGGTTCGTCGGCTTCGACAACTTTGTCTGGATTTTCACCCAGCCCAACAATGTGCGCATCGTGCTGAACACGATCGTCTGGGTACTCATCGTTCCCACCATCTCGACCATCGCCGGCCTCGCCTACGCGGTCTTTATCGACAAGAGCCGCGGTGAGAAATACTTCAAGATTCTGGTCTTCATGCCGATGGCCATCTCGCTGGTGGGAGCATCCATCATCTGGCGTTTCGTCTACACGGCGCGTCCGGCCGACCAGGAGCAGATTGGCCTGCTGAACCAGCTCGTGGTCATGTTCGGCGGACAGCCGGTCGACTTTCTGTCGGTGTCTCCCTTCAACACCCTGTTCCTGATCGTGATTCTGATCTGGGTGCAGACCGGGTTCGCCATGGTGGTGCTGTCTGCCGCGATCAAGGGCGTACCGACTGAGCAGATGGAGGCTGCCGAACTCGACGGCACCAACGCCTGGCAGCAGTTCGTGAACGTGACCGTTCCCGGTATCCGCAGCGCCCTCGTCGTCGTTCTGACGACAATTTCTATTGTCTCGCTCAAGGTCTTCGACATTGTGCGCACCACGACGGCCGGGTCGAACGAGACCAGCGTCGTGGCCAACGAGATGTACACCCAGTTCAAGAATTTCGAGCAGGGCCGCTCCGCCGCCTTCGCACTGGTGCTGTTCCTGCTCGTGCTCCCGATCGTTGTCTATAACGCCCGCCAGATTAAGAAGCAGAGGGAAATCCGATGAGCGCGGTCATGCCGGTAGAACTTCCGCTGGACACCCAGACCAAGCGGCAGGTTCGCCGTGGTGAACGACGCATGGAGTCCACGGTCGCCCGCAGGACCAAGAAACGCCTGACCAGCCGCGGGGCGACCATTGGGGCGCTCATCATCGCGGTGGTGTGGTCGATTCCCACCCTGGGCCTGCTGGTGTCGTCGTTCCGGCCCGCCCAGGAGGTGCGCACCACCGGCTGGTGGACCATCTTCACCAACACCGGGTTCACCTTCGATAACTACACCGAGGCGCTCGCCGCCGGCAATAGTCAGCTCGACCTGGCCGGGGCGTTCATCAACTCGGTCGCGATCACCCTGCCGGCCACGCTCATCCCATTGATGATCGCCAGCCTCGCGGCCTACGCGTTTGCCTGGATTGACTTCCGTGGCAAGAACGTGATGTTCATCGGAGTATTCGCCCTGCAGATCGTGCCGATTCAGATGGCACTCGTGCCGCTGTTGCAATTCTTCTCCGGCGGCACCGTTTTTGGTTACCCGGTCGTCGCGGCACTCAACCCGGGCAGCGGCTATTCGCAAGTCTGGATCGCGCACACCATGTTTGCTCTTCCCCTTGCCATCTACCTGCTGCACAACTTCGTTTCGGAGATACCGAGCGAGGTCATCGAAGCCGCTCGGGTCGATGGCGCCGGTCACGGGCAGATCTTCTTTCGCATCGTGTTGCCGCTGACGATGCCGGCCATCGCGTCGATCGCCATCTTCCAGTTTCTCTGGGTCTGGAACGACCTACTGGTGGCGCTGATCTTCGCCGACGGCGCGGTCGCCCCGATGACCAAACTGCTCGCCGAACTATCCGGTGCCCGCGGGCAGGACTGGCATCTGCTCACGGCCGGTGCGTTCCTGTCGATCCTGGTGCCGCTGATCGTGTTCTTCTCCCTGCAACGCTTCTTCGTGCGCGGCCTACTCGCCGGTTCGACGAAGGGCTAAGGGCCCGTTCGGCAAGAAAATGGGTGCCCGTGGTCGGCGCGGCCACGGGCATCCGTTCTGGTTGGTCTGTAGTGACGTTTAGAGTGAATGCATGAGTGGAATGCACGGTGCCCCGGGCCACGGTCCGCGGCAACAGGCGGGCGTGGAGCGCCCGCGCAAGCGAGTCAGCGGAGCGGATGCTGCGGCGCAGCGAGCCGAGAACGCGCTCGCCCCGCGCATCCCGCACCTACTCAATCGCGTCGGCGACCTGTTCGCCCCGCACCGCACGACCCTCATCATCACCGTCGTGCTCGTTCTGATCAGCGCTGCCCTCTCGGTCGTGCCGCCACTGCTCACCCAACGTGCCTTCGACGACGGACTGTTTCCACCCGGCGGCATCCCCAACCTTTCGGTGCTCGGGGTTCTTGTGGCGCTCATGCTCGGCGTCTTCCTGGTCAACGCTCTGCTCGGTGTCTGGCAGACCTGGCTCACCGCGAGCGTCGGCAATAAGGTCATGGGGGCGCTGCGCGTGCGCCTGTTCACTCACCTGCAGGCGATGGAGCTGAGCTTCTTCACCAAGACCAAGACCGGCGTGATTCAGTCGCGGCTGCAAAACGACGTCGGCGGCGTCGCGACGGTGCTGACCAACACGATATCCAGCATCCTGGGCAACACCGTCACGGTGATCGCCGCCTTCGTGGCCATGCTGCTGCTGAACTGGCAACTGACCATCGTGGCCGTCGTGCTGATGCCGGTTCTGGTGTCGGCCCAGCGCCGCGTCGGTCAGGTGCGAGCGCGCATCGCCGGCAAGACACAGGAATCACTGTCGGACATGACCGCGATCACGCAGGAAACCCTGAGCGTGTCGGGCATTCTGCTGTCGAAGAGTTTCACCCGGCAGCAGAACGAGATCGACCGCTATGCCGAGGAGAACCGCAACCAGGTGCGGCTGCAGGTGAGCCAGCAGATGAGCGGTCAGTGGTTCTTCGCCACGGTGAGCGTGTTCCTGTCGGCGATTCCCGCCATTGTGTATCTCGTTGCCGGGGCGCTCATGTTCAACGGCACCACGGATGTCACGCCCGGCACGATCGTGGCCTTCACGACCGTGCAGGCGCGACTGATCTTTCCGTTGCTCGGTCTCATGCGGGTCGCCCTTGACCTGCAGACCTCGAGCGCACTGTTCGCCCGCATCTTCGAATACCTCGACCTGAAGCCGGCGATCAGCGACAAACCCGACGCTACCCTGGTGCCGGCGGCCAGCGCCGCGCGCGGCCGGATCGAGTTCGATCACGTGCGTTTCAACTACCCGGATGCCGACGCCGACGCCCGTCCGACCCTCGACGATGTGTCGTTGACGATCGAGCCGGGCCAGTTCGCCGCCTTCGTCGGCCCCTCGGGCGCCGGAAAAACCACCGTGTCGTACCTGATTCCGCGCTTCTACGAGGCCTCGGCCGGGCGGCTGCTGTTCTCCGGTCTCGACGTGCGCGACCTGCAGCAGGAATCGCTCGTGTCGCACATCGGCATCGTGAGCCAGGAAACCTACCTGTTCCACGCAACGATCGCCGAGAACCTGCGCTACGCCAAACCGGAGGCGACGGATGCCGAGCTGGTTACGGCGGCGCGCGCCGCGAACATTCACGACACGATCGACTCGTTCCCCGACAAGTACGACACGATGGTCGGGGAACGCGGCTACCGGCTCTCCGGCGGCGAGAAACAGCGCATCGCCATCGCGCGGGTGCTCTTGAAGGATCCGCCGGTGCTGATACTCGATGAGGCCACGAGTGCGCTTGACTCGATTTCGGAGAGCGTGGTGCAGGGCGCCCTCGACACCGCCAGCCACGGTCGTACCACCATCGCGATCGCCCACCGCCTGTCCACGATTGTCGACGCCGACGTGATCTTCGTCGTCGATGCCGGCCGCATCGTCGAGCGCGGCACCCACGCCGAACTGCTCGCGCGGGGTGCGGTCTACGCGAGCCTCTACGCCCGCCAAATCACCGCCACCTCCCCCGCCGCAGACTCTCCCGCGCGCCTGCCCACCTCTTAGCTCCGTTGTCCGGGCGAGCCGAACTGTCCGGGCCCGGGCCCAAACAGTGGGCCCACGATAGAAGTTGGGCACGCGTTTGGAAGGTGGGCCCGGCGCAGAGAGCCCGGACCGGGGCGGGTTACGAACGGTCGGCGAGCATCCCGGTCATCAGGTCGATCTCAGACTTCTGGCTCAACACGACGGCGGTAGCGAAGATCCGCACGGTCTCATTGGTGCTGCGGTCGAGCACCACCTCGGCCATCTCGATCGCACCCTGGTGGTGCGCGATCATGATGGCGAGAAACTGCCGCTCCGCTTCCGCACCGGATGCCGCAGTGAGGGCCGCAATCTGCGGGGCGGTCGCCAGGCCGGGCATCGGATCCCCGGCGACATGGGCGGACGCGGGTTCCCCGTCGGTTCCGGTGGCGTGGGAGGCATCGTGCGACTCTCCTGCCAGAGTCGGGCGGGTCATCCAGGTCATGGAGGGTTCAGGGGAGAACTGCGGAAGGCCCCACACAGCGAGCCACCCCGACATCTGCCCGCTCTGGTTGGCCTGCGTCGTCGCAATGTCGTAGGCAAGCAGCCGCACCGGCGCGTCCTGGGTACGGTCGCGCACGATCATGGCGAGTTCGACGCCCTGATTGTGATGCTCCTGCATGTCCCGGGAGAAACCCGCCTCGACACTCGTCGTGTTGGGCGCGGCTTCGGCGATCGTGCTCAGCCGTCCGGCCGAGAAAGCCACGGCACCGACGGCGAGCGCGGTGACCACAACAGTGGCAGCGACGGCACGAAGAACCGAGCGGCGCTGGCGCGGTGGGCGAGCATCCGCTGATCGAGAATGCGCTGTGGTCGCAGGCTGTGCGGTGTCAGACGTCACGGTATCGGGCGGTCGTGCGCGTTAGGAGACTTTGCCGGGCGCGTCGAGCGCACCCGAGCAGGGGGAATTGTTTTCGGGTACGTTGGTGCTCTTCCAGAATTCGGTGAAGAACTCGGTGATGCGGGGGTCGTCAGCGCTATTGACCTTCAACTGTGAGTTCCAGCCGCTCAGCACGATCGGTGCGGGAATGCCCTCAAAGGGCGAGAGGATGACGTAGGTCGAGGGCAGCTTCGCCTTGAGCGTTTTCAGCTGGGCGTCGGAGATCGACGGGTCGTAGGTGACCCAAATGGCGCCGTGCTCGAGCGAGTGCACGGCGTTCTCGTTCGGAACAGCCTGATCATAGACGCCGCAGTTGAGCCAGGCCGGGTTGTGCTCGCCGCCGGCGGGCGGTGTCTGCTCATACGTGACGGCCGTCTCGACGTGGCCGGTCGTGTTGGTGAATGTCTCCACCCCGTCGATCTTTGACGCATCGCCAGCGCCGCCGCCCGCATAGTTGGCGGCCTTCGGGGCGAGCACGAACGCTGCCACGACGAGGGCGACGATAGCGACGACGGCCACTGCGCCGCCGATGATGCCGATCAGGCGGTTACGCTTGCCGCGCTTTTGCTGGCGGTGGTATTCCTCCAGCTTCTTCGCGCGCTTGGCAGCACGTTCGTCCTTGATCGACGCTTTGTTCACGGGGGAACCGGGCTGGGGGGTCACGAGGGCCTCTCTGTGGGAGCTACTTCTATTCGAAGGTATCAGTCGTCCCTGTTGCTTCCCCTGATGCCGGTCTCACAGTTATTTCTCAGGCTGGTCGCCAGCTCTCGCCGCCCGATAGACTGAGCTCGTGCCCGTTCATTCGTCGTGTTGCTGCTGTCGCTAGTCGACCCTCCACGTTCGTGACCGGCCGCCGACGGGCCGGTCTGCAACCCGCCCAGTGTGCAACCCGAGGCCGCTCCTGCCCATGATGCGCGGCTCGACAGAAGGAATTTCCCATGAAAATCGCAGACACCATTCTTGACCTCATCGGTGACACCCCACTGGTCAAACTCCACAAGGTCTCCGCAGGGCTGACCGCGACGGTGCTCGTGAAGCTCGAATATCTCAACCCGGGCGGCTCGGCGAAGGACCGCATCGCGGTGCGTATCATCGACGCCGCCGAGCGTGACGGGCTCCTAAAGCCCGGTGGCACGATCGTTGAGCCCACGTCGGGCAACACCGGCGTTGGCCTGGCACTGGTGGCCCAGCAGCGTGGCTACAAGTGCGTGTTCGTGCTGCCCGACAAGGTCGGCGAGGACAAACGCAACGTACTGACCGCGTACGGCGCCGAGATCGTCGTGACGCCGACATCCGTTGCGCCGGAGGATCCCGAGTCCTACTACAGCGTCTCGGACCGGCTGGCCCGCGATATCCCGGGCGCCTACAAGCCCAATCAGTACTTCAACCCGAATGGCCCACTCAGCCACTACGAGACGACCGGCCCCGAAATCTGGCGCGACACCGACGGAACGATCACCCACTTCGTCGCCGGCGTCGGGACCGGCGGCACCATCAGCGGCACGGGCCGCTACCTGCGCGAGGTCTCGAACGACGCCGTGCGCATCATCGGCGCCGACCCGGAAGGTTCGGTGTACTCCGGCGGCACCGGCCGCCCCTACCTGGTCGAGGGTGTCGGCGAGGACTTCTGGCCGGGTGCCTACGACCCCACGGTCGTGCACGAGGTCATTGCCGTCTCCGACGCCGACTCCTTTGCCATGACCCGCCGGCTCGCCCTGGAAGAGGGAATCCTTGTCGGGGGCTCCAGCGGAATGGCCGTCGTGGCGGCTCTGCGCGCGGCCGAAAAGCTCGGACCCGACGATACGATCGTCGTGCTCCTGCCCGACGGCGGCCGCGGCTACCTCGGCAAAATCTTCAACGATGGGTGGATGCGCAGCTTCGGGTTCAGCAATGCCCCGGCCGGGCACACGGTGGCCAATTTGCTCGAATCGAAGACCGGGCGCCTGCCGGCACTGGTCTATGTGCACCCGGGCGACACCGTGCACGCAGCGATCGAAACCATGACGAGCCAGGGCGTCTCGCAGCTGCTCGTGCTGAGCGCCAAGCCGCCCGTCGTCATGGGCGAGGTGCTCGGCGCGATCGATGAGCGTGCCCTGATGGGCCTGGTCTTCTCCGGTGACGCCAAACTCACCGACCGGGTCGGCTCGATCGTCGGCGAGGCGCTGCCGCTGATCGGCGTCAACGAACCGGTCGCCGCCGCGCGCGCTGCCTTCGCGGAGCACGACGCTCTGCTGGTGACCGACGGTGGCAAGCCGCTCGGCGTCGTCACCCGGCACGACCTGCTCAGCTACCTGAGCATCTAACCTTCCGTTTTATTCACCCGCTCTTTCACGAGCACATCACCAGCAGGGAGCACGCAATGGTCAACACCCAGAAGTTCGACACGATCGCCATCCACGCCGGTCAGGAATTCGACGCGACCACCGGCGCCGTCATCCCGCCGATCTACCAGACCTCCACCTACGTGCAGGACGGCATCGGCAACCTACGCGGCGGCTACGAGTACAGCCGTGGCGGCAACCCCACCCGCACCGTGCTCGAGAGCCTGCTCGCCGCGCTCGAGGGCGGCACGCACGGGCTGTCCTTCGCGAGCGGACTCGCCGCTGAAGACACCATTCTGCGCGCCATTCTCAAGCCCGGCGATCACGTCGTGCTCGGCAACGACGTCTACGGCGGAACCCACCGGCTCATCAACAAGGTGCACGCCGCCTGGGGCGTGCACAACACCACGGTGGAGATGAGCGACCTCTCGGCGGTCGAAGCGGCCATCCGCCCGGAAACCAAGATTCTCTGGGTCGAGACCCCGAGCAACCCGCTCATGAAGATCAGCGACATTGCGGCGCTCGCCGAGATCGCGCACCGCCACGGTATCGTCGCGATCGTCGATAACACCTTTGCGTCACCCGCGCTGCAGCATCCGCTTGCACTTGGCGCCGACGTCGTCGTGCACTCGACCACGAAGTATCTCGGCGGCCACTCCGACGTGCTCGGCGGCGCGCTCATCATCAACGACGACGAACTCTACGAGAAGGCTCAGTTTCTGCAGTTCGCGGCCGGCCCGGTGTCGGCTCCGCTCGACTCCTGGCTCACCGTGCGCGGCATCAAAACGCTCTCGGTGCGCATGGATCGCCACTGCACCAACGCCCAGGCCATCGCCGAGTACCTTGACGGCCACCCCGCGATCGAGCAGGTCTACTACCCGGGACTGCCCGGCCACCCCGGCCACGAGCTGGCGAAAAAGCAGATGTCCGGCTTCGGCGGCATGATTTCCGTCGCTTTCGCCGGTGGCGCCGCCGCCGCGCGCCTGTTCGCGGAGTCGATGCACCTGTTTCAGCTGGCTGAATCGCTCGGCGGCGTGGAGTCGCTCGTGAACTACCCCTCTGAGATGACGCACGCCTCGGTGCGCGGCACCGAACTGGAGGTGGCCGACAACATCGTGCGGCTGTCGGTCGGGATCGAAGATGTCGCCGACCTCATTGCCGATCTGGAGAGCGCGCTGCCCCGCGCCTGAACTCGGGCCTCATCTTCGGCCGGGGCCCTCCTGAGGAACGCGGGCGCAGGTGAGATCGTGGGCCCGGGGGGGGGGGGGGGGGGGGGGGGGGGGGGGGGGGGGGGGGGGGGGGGGGTGTGCAGTACGGGGCCCCCCCCGCGACCCCCGGGGGGAGGTGTGGGGGGGGGGGGGGGGGT
>NZ_JAJAYI010000092.1 GCF_026786305.1 Cryobacterium sp. | reverse complement strand
TTCGCAGGCGCCACAGTCGACGCACTCGTCGGGGTGAATGTAGAGGGAACGTTCGCCCTCATAAATGCAGTCCACCGGGCATTCGTCGATGCAGGCACGATCTTTCACATCGACGCACGGAAGAGCGATCACATACGTCACGGGCTGGGGGTTCCCTTCGAGAGCGGACACTTGAGTCTACGCCCCCTCCGTCGACCCCCAACCCGTGCGCGGTTATCGGCGGCGCGGCGGCAGTTTCGGCCAGGCCAGCACGAGCGCCGCGATGAGCGCCGGAACAACGGTCCACAGGGTTCCCGGCAGCCCGGCCGGCACGAGCACCGACCCGCCGGATCCGCGCAGAGAGAGCACAAAAATGGTCAGGAGCAGCCCCACCGCGGCCAAGCCGACCACAAACCGGTCCCCCACGACGAGGCGCAGTCCGAGCAGCAGGGCACCGATACCCACGAACGCGATCGACAGGCCGATCGGAAGCGCCACGCCGTACAACGTCAGCGTGGCCTGATGCGCAATGGTTCCCAGCACACCAAAGAGGATGCCCAGCAGCAGGCCGCCGAGGCCCGCCAGCGACCGGTTCGGCAGGGTCAGGCGAGCGGGTTGGGGGTTCGGCGGCGCGGGGGCCGGGCGCGGGGCATCCGCTCGCAGGAACGTTTCGGTGTCGGTGATCACGTCGGTGGTGCCGTCGGCGAGGGTGCGGGTGCACTCCGTCAGACTCCAACGCGCGGAAAACTGGCGCAGCGCGCGCAGCTTCTGGTCGAGGTGATCGCCGACGTCGATTGCGATGAGACGCTGGCCGGATGCCTGCCGCACCGACCGGGCCAGAAACACCGGCAGTCCGACGTCGTGTGCCGCCGCCGTCGCACGCTCGCGCAGAGCATCATCGACGGCGCCGACGACGACGGCGGTCGCGTCGAGTTCGTCGATGGCGCTCTGCACAGCCCCGACGAGTTCAGCCCCACCCGGTTCAGCTCCGCCAAGTTCAGCTCCGCCAACAGAGGTCTGCGGCAAGCGATGCCAGCTGCGCGCCCCCAGTTCGGCCAGCGCGGCGGACACCGCCGCGGCATCCGCTTCGGTCATGGCCGCGGAGTAGAGCACGACGACCCTTGACCCGTCGGCACGCAACCGGGCGATCGTGCCGCCGGTCAGCGCGGATTCGTCGCCAGGCCTGGCATGCACGAACACGATGCGCTCGCCGCTGCCGGACATGACCATGGGCGTAGGCTCCGTTTCTTCGCTGCTGACTGTTGGACTTACTGGGTAATAGCTGTGACCGAATCAAATCATAGCTAGACACGATCGCGGCGTTCGGGCTAGAGTCGACCTTGGTAAGGTTAGCCTTACCAAATTTTTTGCTCGAAACTTAGAAGGAAACCCGTGCTCGCAAACTACCTGATCGGCCTGCGGGAAGGCCTTGAGGCCGCACTGATCGTGACGATCCTCATTGCCTACGTTGTGAAAATCAACCGGCGTGACGTGCTGCCGCGCATCTGGCTCGGTGTCGGCCTGGCCGTGCTGCTCGCCCTCGGCATCGGCGCCCTGCTCACCTACGGCACCTACGGTCTGTCGTTCACCGCGCAGGAAACGATTGGCGGTGTGCTGTCGATCGTTGCGACCGGGCTGGTGACCTGGATGGTGTTCTGGATGCTGCGCACCGCACGCGATCTCAAGGGCCACCTGCAGGGCAACATCGACAAGCACCTTGTCGGCGCCGGCCTGGGGCTCGTGCTCGTCGCGTTTCTCGCCGTGGGCCGCGAAGGCATCGAGACCGCGCTATTTCTCTGGGCCGCCGTGCAGGCGACCGGCGCCACGACCATGCCCCTATTCGGCGCGGCACTCGGCCTCGTCACGGCGATCGGGCTCGGCTGGCTGATTTACGCCGGCATGCTCAAGATCAACCTGTCGAAGTTCTTCACCTTCACCGGCGCCATTCTCATCATCGTCGCTGCCGGGGTGCTCTCCTATGGCGTGCACGACCTGCAGGAGGCCGGCATCCTGCCCGGACTGAATGCCCTCGCCTTCAACGTGAGCGCGGCCGTGCCGCCGGATAGCTGGTACGGCACTCTGCTCAAGGGCACCCTGAACTTCTCCGCCGCCACGACCTGGCTGCAAATGTTCACGTGGCTGGCCTATGCCGCGCCGACCCTGGCCCTCTTCATCACGAAGAGCCGTCAGGGCCGCCCGAGTGCTCGCCCCGTTCAGGCCGCACCGTACGCGCCGGCGCCCACGCCTGTCGCCGCGCACTAATTTTCCTGTAACCCTGTCAAAGGATCTCCATGCCTCGTGCTTTTCGTTCTGCCTGCGTGCTCGGTACCAGCCTGCTCGGAGTGACCCTCCTCAGCGGGTGTGTCGCCAACAACCCGGCGGCTACACACGCGGCGCTCACCGTCGAGAGCAGCCAGTCCGAATGCGCGGTATCCACGAACGAGGCGCCGGCCGGCAGCATCCGCTTCTCGGTCACCAATTCCGGTGACCAGGTGACCGAGTTCTACCTGTTGGCCGCAGACGGTCTGCGCATCGTCGGCGAAGCGGAGAACATCGGCCCGGGTCTCCGCCGCGACCTCGTCGTGCAGCTCGACGCCGGCAGCTATTTCACCGCCTGCAAGCCGGGAATGTCCGGTGACGGCGTCGGCAAGGCCGAGTTCACCGCCACCAAAACGGATGCCGCGGCCACCGTCAACGTCGATCTCGCGGCCCAGATCGACTCGGCCAATACCAACTACGCCTCCTACGTGAGCGACCAGATCGACCAGCTCGTCACCGGCACCGACGCGTTCGCCGCGGCCTATGTGGGCGGCGATTTCGACCGGGCCCGCAGCGTGTACGCCTCCACCCGGGTGCACTGGGAGCGGGTGGAGACGATCGCCGAATCGTTCGGCGACCTCGACCCGAAGCTTGATCTGCGCGAGGCCGACGTCGAAGAGGGCCAGAACTGGACCGGTTGGCATGCGATCGAGAAGGCCCTGTGGCCGGCTGAGGCCGAGGCCGGCTTCGAGGCGTACAGCACCGAGAAGCGTGCTGCGCTCACCGAGCAGCTCGTCGCCGACACCGCGACCCTGGACGACAAGGTGCAGGGTCTGACTTTTACGCTGTCGCAGCAGACCAATGGTGCCATCGGCCTGCTCGACGAGGTCGCCACCGGTAAGGTCACCGGCGAGGAAGAAGCCTGGTCACACACCGACCTCTGGGATTTCCAGGCCAATGTCGACGGCGCCAAGGTGCTCTACGACGGAGTGCGCGACATTCTCCTGCAACAAGACCCCGACCTTGCAGCCAGCCTCGACACCGAGTTCGCCGCGCTGCAGACGCTACTCGACGCCCAACGGGTCGGTGACGGCTTCACAATTTACACCGACCTCACGCCGGCTGAGATTCGCACCCTCGCCGATCAGGTCAACGCGCTCGGCGAGCCGTTGAACCAGCTCACCGCAGCGCTCGTGTTGTGACAGTGCTGAGGCTGGCGCTGTGACTCGCGCTGCGCCCCGCGCGAAGCGGGCCGAGTCCACCGATCCGTCTGCTCCTTCCACGCCAACCCGCGGCCTTTCGCGGCGTGGGCTGCTCGGCCTCGCCGGGGCCAGCGTCGCCGGGATCGGCCTCGGTGTGGCCGGAGACCGGGTCGCGCTGGCCGCGGCGGCAATGCCGGGCGCGGCTTCCGCTTCGGCCGTCTACCCCTTCTATGGCAGCCACCAGGCCGGCATCGTCACGCCGGCGCAGGATCGCCTGCACTTCGCCGTATTCGATGTTTCGGTCGGCACCACGCGGGCCGAGCTGATCGAGCTGCTGCAGGACTGGACTATCGCCGCCGCAGCTCTGACCGCCGGCCACGATATCGGCGAGTACGGCGCGGTCAGCGGCCCCTACGATGCACCGCCCGAAGACACCGGCGAGGCGCAGGGACTACCAACAGCCGGCCTCACAATCACCTTCGGCTTTGGCTTTGGCCCAACCCTGTTTGAAACAGCGGATGGCGTCGATCGCTTCGGCATTGCAGGCCGCCGGCCGGCCGAGCTGGCAGCGCTTCCGCACTTTCCGGGCGATGACCTCGATGTCGGCCGCAGCGACGGTGACGTGTGCATCCAGGCCTGCTCCAACGACCCCCAGGTCGCCGTGCACGCCATTCGCAACCTGTCTCGCATCGCGTTCGGACGGGCCGCCCTGCGCTGGTCCCAGCTCGGATTCGGGCGCACCTCGTCCACCTCAACATCCCAGTCCACCCCGCGCAACCTCTTCGGTTTCAAAGACGGCACCGCCAACATCAAGGCGGAAGAGCCCAACGTGGTCACCGACCAAGTCTGGGTTTCAGCGGATGACGAGCCGGCCTGGCTGGCCGGCGGCTCCTACCTGGTGGCGCGGCGTATTCGCATGACCATTGAGACGTGGGATCGCTCCATTCTGCGGGAGCAGGAGGCGGTCTTCGGCCGCACCAAGGGGGCCGGAGCGCCACTCTCGGGCGGCACCGAGTTTACTGAGCCAGATTTCACCTTGGCCGGGCGGGAAGACCAGCCACTCATCGGTGCTGCAGCGCACGTTCGGCTGGCACATCCAACCCAGAATAAGGGCACCAAGCTGTTGCGCCGCGGCTACAACTTTGTCGATGGCAACGATGACCTGGGTCGCCTCGAGGCCGGCCTGTTCTTCATCAGCTTTCAGCGCTCGCCCGCCCAGTTCACTTCCGTGCAGCTGAACCTCGCCAAGCATGATGCACTCAACGAGTACATTCGGCACGTCGGTAGCGCCCTGTTCGCCGTTCCCGCCGGGGCTCGAGAGAACAGCTTCGTAGGCGCCCCTCTATTCGCGTAGTGGGCCAGCATCCGCTTGTCGCCGAGCCGTGAGTTTTGACCCATTTTCGTCCAAAAAACCACTCTGAACTCACGGTTCGGGGGCGTGTGGTCGGTTAGAGCCGCCGCTTCCACACACAACAATGCCCCCTCGGCGAACCGAAGGGGCATTGTGTTACCGGTGGCTAGTTGGCGTCCATCTTCTTCACGCGCGACACCTGGCGCGAGCGAGCGGATGCCGTGAGCTCAACCTTGCGAATACGCACTGCGGCCGGGGTGACCTCAACGCACTCGTCTTCACGAGCGAACTCGAGGCACTGCTCCAGTGAGAGCTGCTTGGGTGGCGTCATCGACTCGAACGTGTCGGAGCTGGACTGACGCATGTTGGTCAGTTTCTTTTCCTTGGTGATATTCACGTCCATGTCGTCGGCGCGCGAGTTCTCGCCGATAACCATGCCCTCGTAAACCTCGCTGGTCGGCTGCACGAAGAACGACATGCGCTCCTGCAGGTTGATGATCGCGAACGGGGTGACAGCACCCGACCGGTCCGCGACAATCGACCCGTTGGTGCGAGTGTTGATGGTTCCAGCCCAGGGCTCGTAACCGTGCAGAATCGCGTTGGCGATACCGGTACCTCGCGTGTCGGTGAGGAACTGCGTGCGGAAGCCGATCAGGCCACGCGACGGAACGATGAATTCCATGCGAACCCAGCCGGTGCCGTGGTTCGCCATGTTCTCCATGCGACCCTTACGAGCGGCGAGCAGTTGTGTGATCGCGCCGAGGTATTCTTCGGGAGCGTCGATGGTGAGGTGTTCGTAGGGCTCGTGAATCTTGCCGTCAACACGCTTAACGACTACCTGCGGCTTGCCGACGGTGAGTTCGAAGCCTTCACGACGCATCTGCTCGACGAGGATGGCGAGGGCCAGTTCTCCACGACCCTGCACCTCCCACGCGTCGGGGCGTCCGATGTCAACGACCTTGAGCGAGACGTTACCGACGAGCTCACGGTCGAGGCGGTCCTTGACCATGCGAGCGGTGAGCTTGTGGCCCTTGACCTTGCCCATGAGCGGCGAGGTGTTGGTGCCGATAGTCATCGAGATGGCCGGGTCGTCGACCGTGATGGTCGGCAACGGGCGCACGTCGTCGGGGTCGGCGAGGGTCTCACCAATGGTGATGTTGTCGATGCCGGCCACGGCCACGATGTCGCCGGGGCCGGCGCTCTCGGTCGGGTAGCGGTCAAGAGCCTTGGTGATGAGCAGCTCGGTGATCTTCACGTTGCTGACGGTACCGTCCTGCTGAACCCAGGCGACGGTCTGGCCCTTCTTGATGGTGCCCTGGAAGATGCGCAGCAGCGCAAGTCGGCCGAGGAACGGCGAGGCGTCGAGGTTGGTGACGTGCGCCTGAAGGGGGTGCTGGTCATCGTAGGTCGGTGCCGGGATGTGCTTGAGAATGGCGTCGAACAACGGCTCGAGGTCGTCGTTGTCGGGCAGGGTGCCGTCTTCGGGCTTGTTCCAGCTCGCGGCGCCGTTGCGGCCCGAGGCGTAGACGACGGGCACGTCGAGAACGGCGTCGAGGTCGAGGTCGGGAAAGTCATCGGCCATGTCGCTCGCGAGGCCGATGAGCAGGTCCTGGCTCTCGGCCACGACCTCGTCGATGCGCGCGTCGGGACGGTCGGTCTTGTTGACCAGGAGAATAACGGGCAGCTTGGCCTCGAGTGCCTTGCGCAGCACGAAGCGGGTCTGCGGCAGCGGGCCCTCACTCGCGTCAACGAGCAGAACGACGCCGTCAACCATGGACAGACCGCGCTCGACCTCGCCACCGAAGTCGGCGTGGCCCGGGGTGTCGATCACGTTGATGGTGATGGGACCGTCGGTGGCGTGAACGCCCTTGTACGAAACGGCCGTGTTCTTGGCGAGAATCGTGATGCCCTTTTCGCGCTCGAGCTCGTTCGAGTCCATCGCGCGCTCTTCAACGTGTGAGTGGTCCGCGAAGGAGTCGGTCTGCTTGAGCATCGCGTCAACCAGCGTCGTCTTACCGTGGTCAACGTGAGCAACGATTGCAACATTTCGGAGGTTATTGCGTGTAGCAATCGCCATAAAAATAGATCCTTACGAAGAATGAGTGCCGCAGAGTCTCGCGCGCGACGAAGGGTGGATAGCAGGGGTCATAATGTGGCCCAAAGTACTATCCTACCGTATGATTCGGCGGTCAGTCCGGCGGCCAACTCGGGGGGTCGACCCCGCGGCCCACGCTCTACAGGTCGGCGCCGGCCTCGAGCATCTCCTGACGCAGTTCCCGACGGGCTCGCTGCTTACTCGGATCGGGCAACGGCACGGCAGCGAGCAGACGCTGCGTGTACGGATCCTTCGGGTAGCGCAGAATCTCATCACGCGTGCCGGTCTCGACAATGCGACCGTGGTGCATGACCGCGATCCGATCGGCGAGCACGTCGATCACGGCGAGGTCGTGGGTAATGAAGAGGCAGGCGAAGTTCATTTCTTTCTGCAACGCCTGGATCAATTCGAGTACACGGGACTGTACCGACACGTCCAATGCGCTGGTCGGCTCGTCGGCAATGAGCACACGCGGCTCGAGCGACAGTGCCCTGGCAATACCGACACGCTGTTTTTGACCACCGGACAATTCGTGTGGAAACCGCGTGCGATAGTTGCGCGGCAGTTCGACGCTGTCGAGCAGACGCTCCACCTCGGCGCTCAACGCGGCACCCTTGAGACCCTTGGCGAGCTTGAGCGGTTCGCCGATGCTGTCACCGATGGGCATCCGCGGGTTCAACGACGATGACGGATCTTGGAACACGATTCCGACGCTCTTGTGCAGCGTGTGGATCTCGTCGCGGGTGGCACGCGAGATGTCCTGGCCGGCGACGGTGAGTGTACCCGCGGTGATCGGCAACAAAGCGATTGCGGCCCGTCCGAGGGTGGTCTTGCCCGAACCCGACTCCCCCACGAGCCCGAGCACCTCGCCCTGGCGCACGAACAGGTTGACCTTGTCAACCGCCCGAAAAGCGGCAACACGGCCGTGTTTGGGGTATTCGATGACCACATCCTCGAACTTCACGACGACTTCACGACTGTCACTACGGGCAGCGGATGCCGCCTCGTTCGCGAGCCGCTCGTTCACCTGAATGCGAGCGGCCAAGCTGTCATCGACCGCGAAGTTGGTGCCGACCGCGAGCGCCGCGGTCATATCGATGACCTCGTCGCCGCGCTGGCCGAGGTGTGGAACAGCGGCCAGCAGCGCAATCGTGTACGGGTGCTGGGGGGCGTTGAAGATCTGGTCGACGGTACCCCGCTCAACAATGACTCCGCGGCGCATCACGGCAATGTCGTCGGCGAGGTCGGCGACGACGCCCATGTCGTGGGTGATCAGCAGAATGGCACTGTCGAGGCGGTCCCGCAGGCTGCGCAGCAGGTCGAGAATTTCGGCCTGCACCGTCACGTCGAGCGCGGTCGTCGGCTCGTCGGCGATGAGCAGAAGCGGGTCGCACGAGATGGACTGGGCGATCATCGCGCGTTGACGCTGGCCGCCGGAGAGTTGGTGCGGAAAGGAGTTGAAAGCCTTGAGCGGGTCGGGCAGCTCGACCATTTCGAGCAGTTCGAGAGCGCGCACTTTCGCCTGTGAGGGCGACATGCCGAAGTGCGCCCGAAGTGTCTCGATGATCTGAAATCCGATCGTGTAGACCGGGTTGAGTGCGGTCATCGGCTCCTGAAAGATCATTGCGATCTGCCCGCCGCGCACGCGGTGCATCTGCGCCGGTTTGAGGCCCATCAGTTCGCGGCCCGACAGCTTGACGCTGCCGGTGGTGCGGCTGTTCTCGGCGAGCAGGTCGAGAATCGCCATGGAGCTGGCACTCTTGCCTGAGCCGGACTCACCGACGATCGCGAGCACTTTTCCGCGTTCGATGGAATAGTTCAGGTTGAGGGCGGCGGGCACCCAGACGTTGTCGACACCGAAATGTACGGTGAGGTCGGTGACCTCGAGTACTGGGCCGGTCCACTGGGGCGTGACGCGATCGGTCATGAGATCCTGATTTCTGAGATTGCCACTCCGCGCGCGGGGGTTGGGAGTGGTGAGGGTGCGTGCTCGGCGGTGTCGTGGTGCCCGATCGGGTCAAAAGCTGTCAGCATTGCAGCATGCCTCATAGTCCCGACCCAGACCAGTCCAGCCCGAGCAGTGCCGCTCCGGTGGTCTTCTTCTCGCGATTCAACCGAATCGTCGCCGCAACTTTCTGGATGCTCTGCGCCCTGTCGGTGCTGAGCTTGTTCCTGCTGCCGAGCGGCACCCAGTTGTACTATTTGGTTGGGCTCGCCTTCATTGCCCTGTTCGTCTGGGAGGTACTCTGGGCGCCCCTCGTGCGGGTGAGCGATGACGCTGTCACGCTGGCGAACCCGCTGCGTACGGTCGTCATTCCGTGGGCGGCACTCATCAACGTTGATACCAAGTTCGCGCTGACCCTGTTCACACCCGGCCGCAAGTTCGCGGCGTTCGCCGCTCCAGCGCCCGGCCGCAACCTGATCCACGCTTCGAACAACCAGATCGCCGACCCGGTTCCTTTTATGACCGGCCAGCCTCGGCCCGGCGATCTGCTCAGCAGCGAATCCGGTGAGGCGGCGCACCTGGTGCGCAGCCGGTGGGACCGCCTGCTGGCAGCCAACCTGATCGAAGCGGGCGTGGCCGAGCAGACGCCCATTCTGGTGCGCTGGCACTGGGGTCGCGGCGCGATCCTCGTATTCCTGGGCGCAGCATCCATCGCCGCCGTGGTGTTGGCGTGATCGGCCCATCATGCGGGTAATCACGCGTTCAGCTCCGGCTCCGAGCGGGTCTCACGCATTTTGCTCAGCTTGAAGCGGCGGTGCCTCGGGTCGAAGGCATCACGCAGCCCGTCACCGACAAAGTTGACCAGCAGCGCGAGCGAGACGATGAACACACCGGGCCACCAGAACAGCCACGGCCGCGTCTGAAACGCAGACTGGTTCGCGCTGATCAGTAGGCCCAGCGACACGTCGGGTGAACGGATGCCGTAGCCCAGATAGCTCAACGCCGTTTCGAGCAGGATCGCCGACGCCATGATCAGCGTCGCGGAGACGATGACGACGCCGATGGCGTTGGGCAGGATGTGTTTGAAAATGATGCGGGCGTCTGAAGCACCGGCGACGCGGGCGGCCTCGACGAATTCTCGCTCCCGTAGCGACAGGAATTCGCCGCGGACCAGTCGGGCGATGCCCATCCACGAGAAGAAGGCGAGCATGATCGCCAGGACGGGTGCGCCGAGGGAACCGAGCCAGTGGCCGACGACAGCGCCGATCACGAGGGCGGGGATCACGATGAAGACGTCGGTGACACGCATGAGCACGGCGTCGACCCAGCCGCGGTAGTAGCCGGCGACGGCGCCGACAACAACACCGATGAAGGTTGCAATGAAGCCGAAAACGACCATGAACAGTACGGAGTTCTGAATGCCGCGCATGGTCATGGCGAAATAGTCCTTGCCGATGCGGTCCTGGCCGAACGGATGCTCGCCGAGGCTCACCCCGTTGCCGCCGAGCCACACGGGCACGAGCGACAGCGTCGGGTCGCCGCGGTTCACTTGGGGGTTCAGCTCTTTATAACTGAACTTCCACCAGCCGGGGATGAGCCCGTTGCCGATGGCAGCGATCGCGAAGACGATGATCACCACGATGAGAATCACCGACGCGACGGCCACCTTGTTGCCGACGAAACGGCGCCAGATGAGGCGCCCCTGGCTTTCAGGAACGTGGGTGGGAATGACCGTTTCGTCAAGTCCGGTCGGTTGAATCTGATTGGACACTAGCGGATCCTCACCCTCGGATCGAGACCGGCATACGCCATATCGGCGAGAAAGTTGAAGGTAATGGCCATGGCGGCGACGATCAGAAAGTACCCCATGACCGGGTTGAGGTCACCGCGCCCGAGCCCCTGGTTGAAGAGGTTTCCCATGCCCGGAATCGCAAAGACCTTTTCGGTGATGATCGCCCCACCAAGAAGTGCGCCCACGTCGAATGCGACGAGGGTGGTGAGTGGGATCAGCATGTTGCGGAAGGCGTGGCGCATGATCACCGTGCGCTCGGGGAGCCCTTTGGCCCGCGCGGTGCGGATGTAGTCAAGACTGAGCACCTCGAGCATGCCGGCCCGGGAATACCGGGTGTACCCGGCGAACGAGATCAGAAGAAGCGCGATCGTCGGCAACGTCAGGTGCGCGAATGCATCGAGTCCACTGAGCCAGACATCGCCCGAGGCGCCCGGTGTTTTCGATCCGACGGTGGCGATCGGGCGGCCGTTGGTGGCCTCGAGAAGATCACCCCAGGACTGCATAAACCGGTCGAGCAGAACGATCGCGCCACACAAACCAGCCGTGACCATGCCAACCCGAATGTTCTGGCCGCGGTCGTACCCGCCCATCAGATAGCCACTGATCGCTCCGACGGCGAGGGTGACCAGGGCCAGAATGGCCAGCGTTCCAGCCGACGACACATCGAACAGAGGCTGCAACAGAAAGTACCCGGCGATCGCGATGCCCGCGTTGATACCGCCGGTGATGAACGCCCGACGGTTGCGAAGCCCGGCCAACACAAGCGTGACGGCAAAGGCAATCGCGGCCGAAACCAGAATGATCACGATCGGCCCGAGGCCAGGGTTCATAAACCAGTTCGTCGCGCTCATCAGGAGCAGCACACTCGCGGTTGCGGCACCCGAAACCAGAAAGACGACCAATCGTCTCTTTGCGTCGCCACCAAGCAGGGACTGCCAGATGGCACCCATGACGAGACCGATCACCAGGGCCACGATGGCACCGATGACCGGGTCGCGCAGAAAGTTGTTGAAGCCGATGGCGACGAATTCCTTGAGCAGTACGGCCACGAGAAATGCCGGAAGTGAATAGAGGAAGAAGCTGATGAACGTCACGGTGTTGTCGAGGCCGCTGTACTGGCGAAGCGCCGTGACGATACCGATCATGACGCCGAGGAGGATGGCGAGCACGAGGGCGAGCGTGACGAGTTGAACGGTGGCCGCTAGGGCGCCCGGCAGAATGTCGACGACCTGCGCGTTCGAGACGGTGGAGCCGAGATCACAGGCGTTGGCGAAGGGAATGGCACACTTCGCGACCCCACCGAGCCAGAGCACCCAGCGGAGCGGAGGCGGAACGTCAAGGTCGAGAAGTTGCACTCGAGCGTTGATCAGCTGCTCTTTGTTGGGTGAGTTGCTACTGGTGAGGTCCTGAAGCGGATCTGCCGAGTAAGCGACCAACACGTACATCAGGAATGAAGCGGCGACGAGGATGAGCACCGAAACGAGAAGGCGTCTCAGGATGAAACTCACCATATGTTATTTACCTCACTGGGACGGGCGCCGTTGGCTGCGACATTGCGTTCAACGTCTCGATTGTAAGCGCGTTCACGGCGAACCACGCAATCAACTCACAAGTTGGGTTCCTGGGGCGAACCCCAAGAACCCAACGGGTGATGTTTCTCTACTGCGTTGGTGCTACTTACTTAGAGACGGACCATTCCCAGAAGTTCCAGAACGGGCCGGTCTGGTTGCCCATGTACTCCACGCCGCTCACGCGCTTGGAGACACCGAACACACCGGGGAGCTGGAACAGGGGCAAACCGTACGCGTCGGCGAACATCTGCTTGTCAATCTTCTTCTGGAGCACGATCAGCTCTTTCGGGTCCAGGGTGGTCTGGGTCGCGATGGCGTCATCGTTGGTGCCCGTGTAACGGTTGTAGTTTCCACCACCGCCGGTCGAGAAGATCTGCGGGATTCCGGCAGAGCCGACACCGGGGCTGATCCAGCCGAAGATGGAGGCGTCATAGTCGCCACCGGCAAGCAGCGAGCTCCAGTCGGGCGAACCGGCATCGACCACGTTGAAGCCGGCCTTGGTGGCCGATTCCTGAATGGCCTGGAACTCATCCACGCGGTTCGGGTTGTTCGTGTTGTACAGAATTCGGACAGTCGGTGTCGCTCCGGCCAGAAGCGCCTTGGCACCTTCGATGTCAACCTCGGCGTAATCGGAAGAACCGTTGTTCTTGACCGAGTCTGCGTACGGCTCGTTGGCCGGAACCCAGATCTGCGAGTCGAGAACCTTGGCGTCCGGGTTCACCGGGGTGACGATGGAGTCAAGGATCTGCTGGCGCGGGACTGTTTTGAGGAATGCCTGACGGACGTTGCTGTCGGCGAACACGGTCGAGGTCTGTGAACCGAAGTTCAGGTCGAGGTGGTCGTACGAGACCTGGTCGCCGGTGAGCACATCGGCTCCCGTGTTCTCAAGGGCCGTCAGCGTGTCAGCGGATGCCTGCGGGTTGATGATGTCAACCTCACCGTTCTGAAGAGCGGTCACCTGGGCGTTGGCGTCGGGAATGACGCGCATGATGATCTTGTCGACGTTGGGAACCATGGTTCCCACGTAGAACTTGTTGCGCTCCATGGTGAAGGACTGCCCTGGGGTCCAGCCGGTCGGCACGAAGGCACCGCTCGAGACCAGCAGGTCAGGATCGGTCGGGAACGCGGTCACGGCGTAGCCGGTGTTGACGAAGTCGGCGGCAGCCTTCAGGGGCGGGTCGGCGGCGACCGGGGCAGCAGGGTCGCCCTTGGCCAAACCCTTGAGCAGTGCGGTCAGTTCGGCGGCGGAGCCGAGTCCGGCCTTCTTGGCAACAATGTGGGCGGGCTGGGCGATCGGGTTGACGAGTTCCCAGTCCACGTAGGGAGTGTCGTAGACGAGCGTGATCGACCTGTTGTCGTCACCGATTTCGGGAAAAGCCGTCGCGTCGAGGCCGGCGGTGCTGCCTGCGATCTCGAAGTAACGGTTGCCGGCTGTGACGGCGCCTTCTTCGTCGGTGGTTGCGCTGTCATAGTAGCCGGATCCGACGGCCCAGGCGAGAATCATGTCGTCAGCGGTGACGGGCTCGCCGTCAGACCACTTGTTTTCCTTGTTCAGCGTGTATTTGACGGTCTGCGGGTCATCGCTGGTCTTCTCGAAGGTGCCGAACTTCTCGTCGTGCACGATCTTGAAGTTTTTGTCAATATACGAGAAGGCTGAGCCGTAGTTGCCCATGAGGTAACCGACCTGGCCGTTGGTGTCCAGGTTGCTCTGCGGGGTCTGGTTGTTGAACGATGTGAAGTCATTGACGACGGCAACCGTCACGGTACCACCGCTGGCGCTGGTCTCTTTCGGCGTACTACCTGTCGTAGTGCAGGCGGTCAACGCGAGGGCGGCGACGCCCAGAACGGCAACCCCCGTCAGCGTCTTCCTGAAGAGTTTTCCTCTGATTGGCAATTTTCCTCCTGTGCGAAATGTGCACCGACTCAGGTTTTTGACCCCAGCGTCGAGCGTGGATAATTACGACCCTAGGGAGAGAAGTGGTCGGTTACCTAGCAAATGTCCGAAACGTTACACAGCGGTAACCGAGATGCACAGCGAGTCGTGCGATTTGCAAGAATATTGCGCCGATGCCCGAGAACGGCAAGATTGTGCCTGTCAGGGGGGCGGGATGCGCTATGTCGTGCGCGACCGCCCAACGGCGTCACGGCCCGAAACGCCCTGAAACACACGTTCACCGGGCTGTGCCGCACACAGGTATGGACAGGTCGACCGGGTCACTCGGACTGCCTGGCCACACCCGTCGGTTCAGCGACCGAACTCGAAATTGCCTCCGGGGATGGCGCTGAAAAGCTCTTGCGTGTACGTCTCCCGCGGGTTGTCAAAGACATGCGCCCGTCTTTGGGCATGAGCTACCAGCCTAATTTGAGGGGCATCCGCACACGTGACAAATCGCGCATATCGTTACGCGCACGCAACCTTTGGCGCCATAAAAGAGCGTACAGTCTTGCAACCATACACATTTTCGCCACGGCGACCGAGTCCCGAGTCGGCCCGTGCACTGGCAAGATAGTGCCATGGCTTTTGAACCTGTCACAGTGCGGCCGATCCTTATTTTCGACGGTGACTGCGGCTTCTGCACGACCGGCGTTGCCTGGTTGGGCCAGGCCCTGGCCGTCATGCCGATGGCCACGCCCTCCCAGGGGGCCGACCTGGCCAGCCTGGGCCTGACCGGGGCCGACGGCTTCGCCCGGGGGTGGCTCGTTGTCGCCGGGCGTCCGTTCGGCAGGGCAGCCACCGTCGCTGCGCTGCTCCGCCAGCAGCCGCGCGCCGTGCTTGGCCTGCTCGGCTGGCCGGGCACGGTTTCTCCTTTGTCCTGGGCCGCCGAAGGCTGTGACCGGCTCGTCGGCCGTTACCGTTTTGAACTGCTCGGCGGCACGCCTGTCTGCAGGGCCGGGTTCTTGGGCACGGCCGGGTTCACCTCATGACGCTCGGTTTTCGTCGGCGCCCTCGTGTCACGCCAGCGGATGCCATGCCGGCCGGTCAGCAGACCCGGCTGCGCTGGGAACTGTCGATTGTACTCGGGCTGTCGCTCGGCGCATCCGCTGTGTATTCGATCGTGTCGATCATTGCCCGTCTGACCGACGTGACGCCGCTGGCCGATCAGTCGGCGAGCCTGAACACGTCACAGTCGCCGCGCGAGTGGCTCGACTTCACCTATCAGTTTCTGAGCATAGCGTTCGGGCTCGTGGTCGTGGGCCTCGTGCTTTACCTGCTCTGGAAGCCGGGGCAGAGCCCGTTTATACGCCTCGGCTTCGATTTCACGAGACCGGGCCGGGACCTGCTCGGCGGAGTTGGTCTGCTAGCACTGATCGGCATTCCGGGCCTCGCTCTGTACCTGGCCGGGCGCGCGTTCGGCTTCACGGTGGCCGTGGTGCCTGCGCCGCTCGACAGCTTCTGGTGGACGATACCGATTCTCGTCTTCGCTGCCCTCAAGGCCGCGCTGGTCGAAGAGATTATCGTGGTCGGCTACTTGTTCACCCGGCTGCGCGAACTCGGCTGGTCAACCTGGACCATTATTCTGACCGCGGCCGTGCTGCGCGGCAGCTACCACCTGTATCAGGGCGTTGGCCCGTTTTTCGGCAACGTCGCCATGGGCGTCGTGTTCGGCTGGTGCTACACCCGCTGGGGGCGCACCATGCCGCTCGTGGTCACGCACTGGCTGCTCGACATTCTCTCGTTCGTCGGCTACCCGCTCGCGCTGACCTGGTGGCCGGGGCTGCTCGCCCCGTCGTAGATTCCGTTGGTCGTGTCTCGACGAGCTCAACAACTGCACCGTAGGTCGAGCCTGTCAGGACCATCCTTGCGGTCTCGACAAGCTCGACCAACGATGCCGAGGCTCAACCAACGATGCTGAGGCTCGACAAACGATGTTGGGGCTCGACCAACGATGTCGAGGCTCGACCAACGGGTTCCTCGAACGCCTCGGGTGACGGGCAGGCACAGACCAGGTTGCGGTCGCCGTAGGCATTGTCGATGCGTCGCACCGGCGGCCAATACTTGTTGCGCACGAGGTTCGCGAGCGGGTAGACGGCGATGGATCGGTCGTAGGGGTGCTCCCACTCCCCTTCGATCACGGACTGCGCGGTGTGTGGCGCATTGTGCAAGGGGTTGTCGTCCGCGGGCCAGCGGCCGGCGGCGACGGCATCCGCTTCGGCCTTGATCGCGATCATGGCGTCGACGAAGCGGTCGATTTCGCCGAGGTCTTCACTCTCGGTGGGTTCGACCATGAGCGTGCCGGCCACCGGAAAGCTCATGGTCGGTGAGTGGAAACCGTAATCGACGAGACGTTTGGCCACGTCGTCGACGCTGATTCCCGTGGCCGCGGTGAGCGGGCGCAGGTCAAGAATGCACTCGTGCGCGACCAGGCCGTTTTCGCCCGAGTAGAGCAGCGGGTAGCTGTTCTCAAGGCGTTTGGCCACGTAGTTGGCAGCGAGCACGGCGGCACCGGTCGCCTGCTTGAGGCCGTCGATGCCCATCATGCGCACGTAGGCCCACGAAATGGGCAGAATGCTCGGGCTACCGTAGGGCGCGCCTGAGACCGGTCCACCGGCGTGCACGACGGTCGCTGTGGTTCCCTCGCTGCCGATCAGGTAGTGCTCGTCGCTCTGCGCGAGCGGATGCCCCGGAAGGAACGAAGCGAGGTGCGCCTTGGCCGCGACCGGGCCGACGCCGGGCCCACCACCCCCGTGCGGGATGCAGAAGGTCTTATGCAGGTTCAGGTGCGAGACGTCGCCGCCGAAATCGCCGTAGCGAGCGAAACCGAGCAGTGCGTTGAGGTTGGCGCCGTCGACGTAGACCTGGCCGCCGGCCGCGTGCACGGCCGCACAGATGGTTGCGACCTCGTGCTCGTAGACGCCGTGGGTGGACGGGTAGGTGATCATGAGCGCGGCGAGGTTCTCGGCGTGCTCGGCGATCTTGGCGTGTAGGTCGTCGAGGTCGACGTTGCCGAGCTCGTCACAGGCCACAACGACGACGCGCATGCCGGCGAGGGCAGCGGATGCTGCGTTGGTGCCGTGCGCACTCGACGGGATCAGGCAGACCGTACGATCGGTGTCCCCGTTCGACTGGTGATAGCCCCGAATAGCGAGGAGGCCGGCCAGTTCGCCCTGACTGCCGGCGTTTGGCTGCAGCGACACCGAATCGTAACCGGTGACATCGCTCATCCAGGTTTCGAGCTGCCGCACGAGGTGCAGGTAGCCCTCAACGTCGGCGCGCGGCGCGAAGGGATGGATACCGGCGAATTCGGGCCAGCTGACTGCCTCCATCTCGCTCGCCGCGTTGAGCTTCATGGTGCAGGAGCCGAGTGGAATCATTCCGCGGTCCAGCGCATAGTCATAGTCGGCGAGGCGCTTGAGATAGCGCATCATGCTCGTTTCGGAGCGGTGCGTGTTGAAAACCGGGTGGGTGAGAAACTCACTCTCGCGGCCCAGGTCGGCTGGCACACCGTACTGCGACGCACCGAAGTCGACGTGGCCGAACGCGCTGCGGCCACCGAACGCCCCGACGACATACGACAAATCGACGAGCGTTGTGGTCTCATCGACCGAGATGCTGATGGTGGTCGGGTCGACCTGGTGCAGGTTGTACCCGCTCGCGGCGGCCTTCGCAACGATGTCGGCTGCATTGGTCGGCACGGAGACCCGGATGGTGTCAAAGAACGTGTCGTTGATCACGTCGACATCGATCGCGCGCAGGGCCAGGACGAGAGCGCCGGCCCGCTCGTGTACCTGTTCGGCGATCGCTTTCAGGCCCTGTGGCCCGTGATAAACCGCATACATGCCGGCCATGACGGCCAGCAGCACCTGGGCGGTACAGATATTCGACGTGGCCTTGTCACGGCGAATGTGCTGTTCGCGCACCTGCAGGGCGAGGCGGTAGGCGGGGTGACCGGTGGCATCCACGCTCACGCCCACAAGGCGGCCGGGCAGCTGACGCTCCAGGCCCGTGCGGACGGCCATGTAACCAGCGTGCGGTCCGCCAAAACCCATCGGCACACCAAAGCGCTGGCTGGTACCGACGGCGACATCCGCGCCGAGGTCGCCGGGCGACTTCACCAGGGTGAGCGCGAGCAGATCGGCGGCCACGACGGCGAGCGCCTTGTGTTCGTGTGCCAGGTCGATGACGGCCTGCGGGTTCCAGATGCGACCGGATGCTGCCGGGTACTGCACGAAGACGCCGAAGTAGTCGCCGAGATCGTCGGCCGTGGTGGACTCGTTCAGGGCCACCTGGGCCAGTTCGATGCCGAGCGCGGCCGCGCGGTTGGCGAGCAGCGCGTGGGTCTGCGGAAAGGCATCCGTGTCAACGATGAACCGACGGGACTTGGACTTGGAGGCGCGCAAGGCAAGTAGCATGCCCTCGACAACCGCCGTCGACTCATCGAGCATCGACGCGTTCGCCGTCGTCAGCCCGGTGAGGTCGGCGATCATGGTCTGAAAGTTGATGAGTGCTTCGAGGCGGCCCTGCGAGATCTCCGGCTGGTACGGCGTGTAGGCGGTGTACCAGCTGGGGTTTTCAAACACGTTGCGCTTGATCACGGCGGGTGTGAACGTGTCGTAGTAGCCGAGGCCGATCATCGAGCGTTTGACCGTGTTACGGCCGGCGAGAGCGCGAAGTTCGGCGATGGCCTCGTTCTCGCTCGCGGCGGGCGGCAGAGCGCTGTCCCCGTCTTGGCGAAACAGGTCAGCATGGATCGACGCGGGCATGGCGGCGGAGACGAGGTCTTGCACCGAGTCGTAGCCGAGCGTAGCGAGCATGTGGGACTGGGCGTCGACATCGGTTCCGATGTGACGCTGGGTGAAAGCCTGGATCATGATGTACGTTACTCTCCGATCAGGGCGGAATACTCGGCAAAGCTGAGCAGGGTGGGAAGGGTCTCGAATTCAACCTTGATCAGCCAGCCATCGCCGAACGGATCGCTGTTGACGAGTTCGGGGCTGTCGATCACGTGGTCGTTGGTGGCCGTGACGGTGCCGTTGACCGGGGCGAAAAGTTCGCCGACCGATTTCGTCGATTCGATCTCGCCGACGACCGTGCCGCCGGCGACAGTGCTGCCCACCTCGGGCAGCTCGACGAAGACGACGTCGCCAAGCTTCTCGGCGGCATAGGCGGTGATGCCGACGGTCGCGATGCTGCCGTCGACCAAAACCCACTCATGCTCGGCGGTGTACTGCAGTTTCGATGTGTCTGTCATGGTGTTGCCTTTCACAGGTTGCACGGATTCAGAGGGGACGCTGGTCTACTTGATGCGCTTATAGAAGGGAAGCGAGGTGACGGTGGCTGGAATGCGGGTTCCCCGCACGTTGACGTAGACCTCGGTGCCGAGGCGAGCGAGGTCGGGGGCGACGTAGGCCATGGCGATCGGGTAGCCGAGGGTCGGCGAGAGGGCGCCGCTCGTGATGGCACCGTCACTCTTTTCGGCATCGGGACTGCGGAAGATCTCG
Organism: Cryobacterium sp.; assembly: GCF_026786305.1. GTDB lineage: Bacteria > Actinomycetota > Actinomycetes > Actinomycetales > Microbacteriaceae > Cryobacterium. Next base: position 15,375 of record NZ_JAJAYI010000092.1, on the reverse strand, counting down.
TAGTCGGCGCGCCCGGCACGCTTGCCGGCGGCAATCAGGCCCACCAAAACGGATGCCCCCTGCTTCGGCCCGGTCTCGCTCGCGGACCGGCCGACGAAGTCGTTCTCCTTGCCCAGGTTGACGACGCGGCCGAGGCCGGCCTGTGCCGGGAAGGTGGTGAGGGTCAGCTCGTGTCCGTAGAGCGGCATGCCGGCTTCGAGGCGGAGCGTGTCGCGACTGGCGAGTCCGGCCAAAACCAAACCCTTGTCGCCGCCAGCGACCACGAGGGCGTCCCACAATTCGCGGGCGTGAGCGGCCGCGAGGTACAGCTCGAAGCCATCTTCACCGGTGTACCCGGTTCGGGCGACGAGCAGCGGCTGGCCGCGGAAGAAGGCATCTGTAATGCGGTAGTACTTCATGAAATGCAGGTCGGCGCCCAGGTCGGTCACGCCCTCGGTGGCGTCGAGAATGGCGAGGGCATTCGGACCCTGCACGGCGATGAGTGCGTAGTCGTCGCTCTGGTCGACGACGCTCACGGCGAAATCGGCGGAGCGGGCGAGCAGCTCCTCGAAGGCGGCGAACCGGTTGCCGGCGTTGGCGACGACGAGGAACTTCTCGTCGCCGAGGCGGTAGACAACGAGGTCGTCGATGATGCCGCCGTTCTCGGCGAGGAGCAGGCTGTATTTGGCCTGCCACAGCTCGATGACCGAGAGCTTGCCGGCCAGCGCATAGTCGAGGTACGCGGCGGCATCCGCGCCCTCGACCAGAATCTCGGCCATGTGCGACAGGTCGAACAGGCCGGCCTCGTTACGAACAGCATGGTGCTCGGCGAGGTCGCTGGAGTAGCGTACCGGCATCTGCCAACCAGCGAAGTCGGTGAAGGTCGCACCATTGTCGACGTGCGCCTGGTGCAGCGGCGAGAAGCGCTCAGTGTGTGCGGAGGAAGTGGTGCTGGAATCGGCCGAGGTCATGAGTTCTCCGGGTGACAGGGCCGAAAGGTACGGCCGCGGCTGGTGCGAGGCTCGGTTGAGCCTCGTGGGAACTCCCCCTCTGTCGCTCGTGCCTGAGAGCTTCACCAGCGCGTGCGCACTGACTTTCACCGTGGGCGAGACTGTTCGTCGCGCCGGGCGCGCACCGTCTACTTTTCAGAGTGGCCAGTTCGATGCGGTACGAGTACCTGAGAGATTGTCGGGGAGGATTGCTCCTTCGGTGTTCGCACGCCTACGCGCCGAACTCTCCCGCATCGTCCATATGGCCCGATGTTCAGTTGTGGTCGATATTGCTGTCGTCGATACTGCTGCTCAGCCTAGCCCCACACCCCGCTGCTGCCGCGACGATGGCTGTCGAGCAGGTGGGTATCGATCATGCCGATCGCCTCCATCAGGGCGAACATTGTGGTGGGGCCGACGAAGACGAAACCCACTTTCTTCAGCGCCTTCGAGAGGGCAATGGATTCCGCGGAGCTCGTCGGCACGTCGGCCTGTGTGCGCGGCTCGGGGGTCGTGTCTGGCCGGAACGACCAGACAAAATCGACCAGTCCACTCTGCTCGCGCAGGGCGACCGTGGCCTGCGCGTTGGTGATCGTGGCGCGGATTTTCAGACGGTTGCGCACGATCTTCGCGTCGTTCAGCAGCCGAGCCATGTCATCGTCGTCGAAGGTGGCGACCCGGTCTGGATTGAAATCGGCAAAAGCCGCGCGAAACCCGGGGCGCTTGCGCAGAATGATGGCCCAGGACAGTCCGGACTGGAACGCCTCGAGGCTGATGCGCTCGAACAGGGCGTGTTCGCTTTGCACCGGAACGCCCCACTCGGTGTCGTAGTAGTCGCGCAGCATCGGATCGACCGAGGCCCAGAGTGGGCGAGCGAGGCCGTCGGGGCCGATGATGGCGCCGGAGACTGGTGGAATTTCTGTCATCTAGACCATTGAACACCAGCTGATGCAGCCGCCGAGCCGTGAGTTGGGGGCGATTTTCGGCATTTCTGGCATCGAGACTCACGGCTCGGCGACGCGACATCGGGGTTTAGTCCCGTCACCACGCCAAGGAGTCTGCAGCAGCCTGGGTGAGTTCGATGATGTTGTCGAGCAGGGCCGCCATGGTCTCGGAGCGCAGGAGCGCGATCTGGTCGAGCGGCCCAACCGGGGCGATCGCGGCGAGCTGCCAGGCCGCGGCAATCGGATCCTGGGACAGCTCCACGTCGGGCGACCACTGCTGGTCGGTGAACTCGCTCGCGAGCGCCAGGGTGCGCCGCACCAGTTGTTCGGCCTGTTCCCGGCGCGGCAGCAGCGAATCGTCCCACTCCAGGTCGGGCAGTTCGCGCACGGTGGCCAGCGGATGCGGGTCCTCCGGCATCCACTCGGTCACCTCGATTCTGCGCTCCCCCTGCACGACCAGTCCGAGGAAGCCCTCGGGCGCTTCCAGCTGGGTGACCCGGGCGACGGTGCCAATGCCGAAGCGACGTTCACCGCCGCCGACCTCCTGCCCACGCTCGATCAGCACGATGCCGAATTCGGCCGGTGGGGAATCAAGAACGCGCGCGAGCATGACGAGGTACCGTTCCTCAAACACCCGCAGCTGCAGCGGCATGTGGGGGAACAGCACGGATCCCAGGGGGAACATCGGTAGGGTGCGCATGTACCCAGCGAACCACGTCGGCGGCGGGTCGTAAAGTCTAAAGCGCCAATCGCTCAGCTGGATCGTGTCTTCGGTCGCCAGCCGGCCGTCATCCGCTTGCTGGAGTGAGTCATCACGTTCGCCCAAACCGACCGGGGCGCGTAGCCTGTAAGGCAACCGCACCCGCGGGTAAGGCGAAGGACTTCTCATGGATACCACCCTGCTTCGGCAGTTCATTGCCGCTGCCGAGGAGCCCGACTTTGCTCGCGCCGCCAGCAGGCTCGGCGTCGATCGCACAGTCCTCGGCGCCTCGATCAAGAAGCTCGAAGCCCAGGTTGGCTTCGCCCTGTTCGATCGCGATGCCCAGGCAACCACCCTGACCGACGCCGGCGTCGCCCTGTTGACGGATGCCCGCCGCGCGGTCTCGGCCGCACCCGGCCAGACGCAGAACACCGGCGGCAAGGCCAAAGCGTCCAAAGGCAGGGGCCGCGCGCCCGCGGTCAAGGGCCAGCCGCGCCAAGGTAAGAAGCGCCAGTCCCGCTAACCCCCAATGGTCGAGGCCTGGTCGAGCTTGTCGAGTTGAATCTCGGGCCGCGATGATCGAGGCAGGCTCGACCATCGACGTCAGAGCTCGGTGACCTGGCCTGCGTCGACGTTCCAGTGCCGATCGGTGTGCACGTTGTCGAGCATGCGCCGGTCGTGCGTGACGAGCAGCAGCGTGCCCTCGTAGGAGTCGAGCGCCTGCTCGAGTTGTTCGATGGCGGCGAGGTCGAGGTGGTTGGTGGGTTCATCGAGCACGAGCAGGTTGACGCCGCGCGCCTGCAGCAGAGCCAGACCGGCCCGGGTGCGCTCCCCCGGCGAGAGCTCGTCGACCGGGCGGTTCACATGGTCGGCTTTGAGCGCGAACTTGGCCAGCAGCGTGCGCACCTCGGCGGGAGAGAGTTCGGGAACGAGCACCTCGAAGCTCGCGCACAGGGGCCGGGCACCGGCCAGAAGAGCCCGGGCCTGGTCGATTTCACCGATCGCGACGCTGGTGCCGAGGTGAGCGCGGCCGGCATCCGCTTTCTGACGACCGAGCAGCGCACGCAACAGGGTGGATTTGCCGGCGCCGTTCGGGCCGGTGATGCCGATGCGATCGCCGCCGTTGACCTGCAACGACACCGGGCCGAGGGTGAAGTTACCCTGCCGAAACTCGGCGTTGCGCAGCGTCGCCACGACGGCGCCAGAGCGCGGGGCCGAACCGATGGTGAACTCCAGCTGCCACTCCTTACGGGGCTCCGGGGCCTCCTCGAGGCGCGCGATGCGGCTTTCCATCTGACGCACCTTCTGCGCCTGCTTCTCGCTCGACTCGACGGAGGCCTTGCGCCGGATCTTGTCGTTGTCGGGCGCCTTCTTTAGGGCGTTGCGCACACCCTGGCTCGACCATTCCCGCTGGGTTCTCGCCCGGCCAACGAGGTCGGCTTTCTTGGCCGCAAACTCGTCGTAGTTCTCGCGGTTGTGCCGTCTGGCCGTTTCGCGTTCCTCGAGGTAGGAATCATAGCCGCCGCCGAACACGCGGTTCGCACCCTGAACGAGGTCGAGTTCGAGCACTCGGGTGACGCAGCGGGCGAGAAATTCGCGGTCGTGGCTGACCAGAACGACACCGCTGCGCAAGCCCCTGACGAAGGCTTCGAGGCACTCGAGTCCGTCAAGGTCGAGGTCGTTGGTGGGCTCATCGAGCAGCACGATATCGAAGCGGGAGAGCAGCAGGGCGGCCAATCCGACGCGCGCGGCTTGGCCGCCCGAGAGCGCGGTCATCAGGCTGTCGGCCGTGAGCGACGTGCCGAGCGCGAGGCCCAGGTCGGCGAGAACGATCGGCAGCCGTTCGTCGAGGTCGGCGGCCCCGCTGGCCAGCCAACGCTCCAGGGCCGTCGTATAGGTGTCGGCCGGGTCGATTCCATCGAGGCGTGGCTGCGGGTCTCCGAGAGCGGATGCGGCGGCGTCCATTTCGCGGGTCGCCTCGGCGCAGCCCGTGCGCCGAGCAATGTAGCCGCCGATCGTTTCCCCGGGCACCCGTTCGTGCTCCTGCGGGAGCGCGCCAACGAAAGCATCCACGGGGCTGAGCGTGATCGTGCCGGCCTGCGGCTCGTCGAGCCCGGCGAGCAGGTTCAACAGCGTGGATTTACCGGCGCCGTTGGCACCGACGACACCGACGACGTCGCCGGGGGTGACCGTGAGGTCGAGAGATTCAAACAGGGTGCGGTGCGCAAAGCCGCCGGCCAGGCCCTTGGCCACGAGTGTTCCGGTCATTACCCCATATTCTCATTGCGCGAGGCGCCCGGCCGACCCTAAACCGGGCAAGCTGCTCGGTAGAGTGAGTTTCAAGCGGCTCACGAGCAGTCCAGTCACACGCCTGTCGCGGCCGCAACCAAGGGACCAGACTGTGAACAACGACACGACACACGGCGAGCCGACGACTGTGCCGCCCACTCAAGTCATGCACACCGACTTACAGAAGCGCGTCGTGCGGGTGCTCATTGCCGGGCAGATTCTTGGCGGAATCGGCATGGGAGCGACCCTGTCGCTGGGCGCGCTGCTCGCCGCCGAGCTGTCGGGATCGAGCGCGTGGTCCGGTATGGCCGCGACCATGAGCACCCTGGGTGCGGCGATCGTGGCCGTGCCGCTCGCCCGCCTGGCCCAGGCACACGGCCGTCGAGTATCGCTCGCGACCGGTTCGCTGGTGGCCGCCGCTGGCGCGATATTGGCCATCACCTCGGTTGCCGTTGATATTTTTCCTCTGCTTCTGCTCGCGCTCATGCTGCTCGGTGCCGGATCGGCCACGAATTTACAGGCCCGATTCGCGGCCACCGATCTCGCCACCGCGCGCTTTCGTGCCCGCGACCTCTCGATCGTGGTCTGGTCGACCACCATCGGCGCCGTGCTTGGCCCCAACCTCTTCGGACCGGGCGAAGCGCTCGGCGCCGCACTCGGACTCCCCGCAATGACGGGCGCGTTCGCTTTTTCGCTCACCGCGACGGTCGCCGCCGCCCTCGTCTATGCCGTCGGATTGCGACCCGACCCTCTTCTGACCGCATTGGCGGCACGCACGGCGCGAGCGGGAATTCGCCGGGCCAGTGGCGGTCTGGCCATTCTGCACGGCAATGCGGCGGCTCGCTACGCCGTGGTCGTGATCGCACTCAGCCATGCCACCATGGTCGCGCTCATGTCGATGGCGCCCGTGCACCTGCGGGACCACGGGGCCACGCTGACGATCGTCGGGCTGACAATCAGCCTGCACGTGGCCGGAATGTACGCCCTCTCCCCCGTATTCGGTGCGCTCTCCGACCGCGTTGGACGACTTCCGGTTATTCTCAGCGGGCAGGCAATGCTGTTGGTCGCGCTCACCGTCGCCTGGATGAGCGATGGCACGCAGGGCGCGATGACTATGAGTCTGATTTTTCTGGGCCTCGGCTGGTCGGCCTCCGTTGTGGCTGGCTCGGCACTCATCTCGGAGGCCGTCGAGATTGAGGATCGTTCCTCGCTGCAGGGGTTCTCCGACCTCTCCATGAACGCGGCCGGCGCACTCGGGGGCGCACTAGCCGGGCCGATTCTGGCGCTGGCCGGGTATTCAACCGTCGGCGTCTCCGCCATGGTGCTCGTTGCCGTCGTGGTCGTTTGGTCAGTCGTGCGGCTGCGCGGCGCGCACGCGTAGACCCCTCGATCACTCGCTGCCGCCTGCGACTACGAGTCGGTGACCGTGATTCCGAAGCTTTTCAGCTTGCGATAGAGCGACGACCGGGCGATTCCCAGGGACTCGGCCGCGCGCATCCGGTTGCCTTCAGTTTTGTGCAGCGCGCCGACTATGAGGTCGCGCTCCCCCGCTTCGAGCGCCGACAACAGCCGAGGCGCACCGCCATGGCAGTAGGCGGGGAGATCTTCGGCCTGGATGGCACCGACCGGTCGAGTGAGCAGGGCGGTATCGAGCGCTTCTTCGAGCTGCCTGATATTGCCCGGCCAGGGGTAGCGGGAGATCACCCGCATCGCCGGGGCACTCACGGTGGCGGGGCGCAATCCGGCCCTCCGCGCGAGCACCCGGGTGACGATGTCGGGCAAGTCGTCGATGCGATGACGCAAGGGCGCCACCGTCACGGATGTTTCGAAATGGTGCAGCAGGGTCGTGTACGGGTGAGCAGCAGCCAGATCTTCCTGAATATCGGGCTGCGATACCGTGACCGCGACACCGTCAGCAGCACCGCTCGCCCCCCCGGTTCTCAGTTCGCGCGAGCTGAGAAAGGCGTCGAGTTCGGTGACCGCTCGCGTGTTGAGCCGATCAATATTGCGAAAGACGTAGAGCGTGGGCTGGGCCGCCGCGTTAGAGCGGTCTCGGTCAAGAGCGGGTTGCAGGCCGTGGTCATTCAGGTCGTCGGCGCAGTACACAACGCTGCGACCTGCGGGCACAATGTGGCTGAAGAGCTCGGCCACGAGCGACACCTTGCCGCCGCCCGCCTCCCCCAGAACGAGCAGCGCCGCGCCGGCGGTGAGGGCCGACACAACGCTATCCGATGCCCGCTTTCCGAGCAGCGATGACATGTCGCTGAGAATCGCCGCGACCTGCGGTTCGCTTGACCGTGGCTCGCGTTTGGGCAGCGTCAGCCGGTTCAGACCGTTCCCGCCCGTGGGCGCCATCGGCTCCGAGACGATCTCAACGACCACGACGATGCCTGCGACGTCGAGGCCCACCACGACGCGCTTGCCCCGAATATGCACGACCTTGCCCGATGACAATTCGATCTGATCCACCGGATGCCCCGGCGAGATCATGAGGTAGCGAGCGTGCTCGTGAATGGTCCACTGTTCATCGGGGGCGAACAGGGTCTGCGCCACGGCGTTGCCCATCACGACGGTGCCGCCGATCGCCATGACCGCGCCGCGACTGCGGGCGTCCACCCGCACGTACGCCTCAAACAGGGCCTGTTGCCGCTGGCTGCGATCGACGAGCAGGTTGCGCTCAATCTCGTGGGCGGCCGACTGCACGAGGGAATGCATGAGCGGGTTGGCGTACTCGCTGAGACAGCTGATGTCGAGCACCCCCTCGACCCGGCCCGTGAGCGGGTCGCGAATAGGGCTACCGGCACACGCGAACGGCTGCAAATGCTCGAGAAAATGCTCGGGTCCCACGATATAGAGCGATTGACCCGACTCGAGCACGGTGCCGATGCCGTTGGTTCCCACGCTCGCCTCGGCGTAGTTGAAACCCGGAGCCAGCGATACGTCATCGAGCAAGGTTCCGATCCTTGTATCGGTTTCGGAGCGACTCAGAATTCTCGCCTTGTAGTCGGTGAGCACGATCGACAGCGGCATTTGGGCCATCTCATCGCTCAGCCGGGCAATGACCGGCTCCGAGCAGCGCATGAGCCGACCGGTGAGATCCAGATCGCTGTGAAACACCGCCTGAGACGAGCCCGCGTCTACGCCGGCGGACAAGGATCGCTGCCAGGAAGCCGCAACCGGCCCGGGAACTGACTGCGTCTCAGCGGTCCCGAAGCGGAGGAAATCGGCGCGGGCAGCGGCGATTTTAACGCGCCGCTCGGCGATTCTGTGCATATCTACTCCCTTGTGGACTCTCTAAGCATGCCCTCTGAGACCCGGCGACCGCTAGCCGAGGTGTGTCCCAATGTGGGACACACCCCGCCTCGACAGCGGGGCCACTGTTGGTGGAGAGGCTCCCCAGGGAGCATCGATCACTCACCACAAACCGCAAAGGAGCGCTCATGGAACGATTGATCAACATCGACAACGGTGGAACTCTCACCGATATTGTCGTCGCCAGCGGAACGGAATTCACGTTCACCAAAACCCTCACCACGCCGGTCGACCTGTCCCAGTGTCTGTTCGATGCAATGACGAAGGCATCGGCGCAGATCTACGGCGAGGCCAATCTGGCCGGCCTGCTGCACTCGACCCAGCACATCCGCTATTCATCGACGCAGGGCACGAACGCACTGGTTCAGCGCAAGGGCCCGCTGATCGGGCTCATCACCGACGATCCCGCTTTGCCCGACGCGCTCGGCACTTCGAACGACACGGCCGCACTCTTTAGCGATCTGATCGGAGCCCGTGTTGGCATTGTTTCGGTCGAGGGTACATCCCAAGAACTCTCGCAGCAGCTGGTCGCCGAGATCAACCGGCTGACCACCGCCGGAGCGGAACGTTTGGTCGTGGCTGGCATTAGCCCTGAACGCGAGCACCTGTTCAAGCGCACCATGCTCAAGAACTTTCCCCGTCACCTGCTCGGCTCGGTGCCGATTCTGTTCTCGCGCGAGTTCGCCTCGGACACGTCGAGGCAGCGCCAGGTCTGGTCGGGCATTCTCAATTCCTTTCTGCACCCCACCGTGGAGCGCTTTCTCTACAGCGCTGAACACCGACTGCGCGCCTATAAGGTCAAAAACCCCCTGTTGATCTACCGCAACGACGGAGCATCCTCCCGCGTCGCCAAGTCGGTTGCACTCAAGACCTATTCCTCGGGGCCGCGCGGCGGGCTCGAGGGCACGCGGGCCCTCGCCGAGGCCTATGGGCTCGACAACGTGCTCATGATCGATGTTGGCGGTACCACAACCGACGTCGGAACCGTCTCCAACCGCACTATTGCCGTGGACCGGCGCGGATCGATCCAGGGTGTCGACATCTCCTATGAAATGAGCGACGTGCGTTCGACCGGAGTTGGTGGCAGCTCAATCATCGCCGTGCGCGATGGCGAGATCACGGTCGGACCGGAAAGTGTCGGTGCCGCGCCCGGTCCGGCGTGCTTCGGTTTCGGTGGCACCTCAGCCACGATCACCGACGTCAATCTGCTGCTCGGAGTGCTCGACCCCGCCACCTACCTGAACGGCGAGATGGCCCTCGATGCTGAGCGGTCACGCCAGGTCATCACGAAAACCGTCGCCGACCCTCTGGGCATCAGCCTCGAGGAGGCGCTGATTCGCATGGAGGAAAACTACTCCAGCCATCTGGCACAGTCCTTCGCCGACCTCGTGAGCCCGACCGGCGACACAACGGTCGCTGCGTTCGGCGGTGGCGGACCGATGAGCGCCTGCAGCGCCGCACGCATTGCGGGTGCAGGCACCGTGCTCGTGCCGAGGCTCGCCGCAGTGTTCTCGGCCTACGGCATCAGCTTCTCGGACATCTCTCAATCGTACGAAACCCATGTGACCGGATTCACGGATGCCGAGCTCAGCGCGGCGCGAACCGCCATGCAGACGGATGCCGGCAAGGACATGTTCCAGGAAGGTCACGACCTGAGCGAGTGCGAACTGGAATGGACGACCATCATCGAAGACGGTGAAGAAATCCTTTCGCTCAAGGCCACTTTCGAGTTGCCGCACCCGGCCATTGCCAGCGGGGAGCCCGCGACGGGCATCGCCGCCGTACCCGCCGACACCCGACAGGTCCGCTCCACGGCCACCCAAATCGACAGCACCCCCGTGTACCTCCTCGATGACCAGAAGCCCGGTGCCACTGCCGCCGGGCCAGCCATTGTCGAGGGCCCATTCTTCACCGCACGAGTGCCGCTTGGCTGGACCCTCACGGTCTCCGCCGCCGGCGACCTCCAACTCACCGACACGTTCTAATTTGTTTCCCCAGGAAGGTACAAACAAAATGCGCGTTCCCATGACCGAATACCTGCTCATCGACCTCGAAACTGAGAGATGGATCTGCCGCATCTGCGCCCACGACTTCGGTGACGCCCGCGGCAACTACAAGGAAGGAACCCTGGTCTTCGACCGGGACCCGCAGGAGATTCACCCCCCGGTGATTGACCCGGACAAGTACGAGTTCACCTTCTCGCCCGACCCGACCTTCTGCCGCATCCTGGAGTTCTACTGCCCCACCTGCGGCACCCAGATCGAGGCCGAATATCTGCCTCCGGGACACCCTCCGACCGTTGACATGCTCTGGGACATCGACTCGCTGCGCGAGAAGTGGGAAGCCCATGGCGGCAACCCCGAAGAAGTCGTCAACTACGGCCCGGGCGAGAACGCCGAGACCGACCTCAGCGCCCAGTTTGATTCCGCGTCGGCACACTCCCACGCGCACCAGACCGAAGGGCACTGACCGTGAAAAGAATATCCGTAGACATCGGCGGCACATTCAGCGACTGCTTCTTCGTCTGGGACGACGTGTACATCGAGTCGAAGGCACTCACCACCCACCACAACCTCGCCCTCGGCTTCAACGAAGCCCTCGACCGGGCCTGCGAGCGGGCCGGCATCAGCCGGGAAAAAGCGCTCAAAGAGGTCGACTCGGTGCGCTATGCCACCACCCTTGGCACCAATGCGCTGATCGAGGGCAAGGGCCCCCGGGTGGCAGCGATCGTCACCCACGGCTTCGAGGACACCATCCCGCTTTCCCGCGGCCGTGGTTACGGCGAAGGGCTCGACGGCATCAAACAGGGTGACATGCCCGACGCCCAGCGCCCTGACCCGCTCGTGCCACGTCGGCTCATCCGCTCGGTCAAGGAACGCATCGACTCGGTCGGTGAAGTGCTCGTGCCGTTGATGTACGACGATGTGCGCACCCAAGTACGCGAACTCGTCGACAACGGCGCAGAGGCCATCGTCATTGCGCTGACCAACGCCACCGAAAACTCGGTACACGAAGATCGCATCCTCGAGATCATTCTCGACGAGTACCCCGCGCACGAACTCGGGTCTATCCCAGTACTGCTCAGCAGCCAGGTTTCGGGCCGCAAAGGCGAATATGTGCGGGCGATGGCCACCATCGTCGACGCTTTTTTGCACCAGACGATGTTTTTCGCGCTCAACCAGCTCTCGAACAACCTGCGCGACTCGGGCTATGAGAAGCCGATGCTCGTTATCCACAACTCGGGCGGCATGGCGCAGCCCAATTCAACGGATGCGCTGCAAACGATTCACTCCGGACCGATCGCCGGCGTCGGCGCGGCCCAGCACCTCTCGGAATCGACCGGGCTCGGCGACGTCGTGTCGATGGACATGGGCGGCACCTCGTTCGATATCGGATTGGTGCCCGAGGGAGGGGTGCGGCACTACGACTTCCAGCCCACCATCGGGCGCTGGATGGTGTCGGCACCGATGATTCACCTCAACACCCTCGGCGCCGGTGGCGGCTCGATCGCCGCCTACAATCGCATTCACCACGCGATTCAGATCGGACCGGAGTCGGCCGGAAGCGACCCGGGCCCGGCCTGCTACGACCGCGGCGGACTGCGTCCAACCGTGACCGATGCCGACCTCGTGCTTGGTTACCTCGACCCTGAGAACTACGCCAACGGGCACATCAAGCTCAACAAAAAGCGCTCGATCTACGTGATCGACGAAACGCTCAGCGACGAGCTTGATCTCGACGCGGTCGAGGTCGCCAAGGTGATCAAGAAAACCGTTGACGAGCAGATGGCGATCGGTATCGAAAAGGAGCTGCGCTCGCGTGGCGGCCTGATCGAGGACTACACGATGCTCGCCTACGGCGGTAATGGCCCGCTGCACGCCTGCGGCATCGCGGCCAGCGCCGGCATCAGCCGCATTCTGTTTCCGCCGTTCGCCTCGGTGTTCTCGGCGCTCGGCGCCGGCAATATGCAACCGCTGCACATTCACGAACGCAGCGCCTACGTCGTTCTTTATGAGGCGATCAAGCGCAGCCTGTACAGCGAATATGAGGCTCTGAACGGGTACATCGAGGATCTGGAAGCCAAGGGCGCCGAAGATCTGGTGCGCCAGGGCTACGACCGCGCCGACGTGCGCTACCGCCTCGAGATGGACATGCGCTACGGTAACCAGCTCGTCACAACGGCCGTCGCGTTCGACATCAACCGGGTCAACGGGGTCGCCGATGTGCTGCACCTGATCAAGACCTTCTCCGATATTTTCGGCGAGCGCTATGGCGAGGGGACGCAGGCACCGGAGGCGGGCATCCGAGTGCAGACGATTCGAGTCGCATCGTTCATCGAGGGCGAAGTGGTTCAGTTCGAGTCGATCAAGATCGGCGGCGAAAAGATCAAACCAGCCTCGCTCTCGCACCGTACGGTGCACTTCACCAGCATTAATGGCGCCGTAGACACCCCCGTTTACGATGCCGAAGCGCTCAAACACGAATATGTGATTCACGGTCCGGCGATTGTCACGACCGAGAACACGACCTATCTGGTGGAGCCGGGCTGGCGCCTGGAGCCGACCGTGCAGGGAGCGGTTTGGCTGCTCAGCGACTAAGCATTCCCTCCATCCCCGCCTCACCTCGCATCAGCACTCGCATAAGCAAAGGAGCTTGAGCACTATGACACTGACAACTGACGAATTCGTACCCACCAGTGGAAACGACGACGATGCCAACCAGCTACTGACCGACCAGGAACAGCAGTGGGTCGACAAGTTCATGGACGAGACCACCCTCTTTCTCGGACCCGACCCGGCCATCATGCGCCACCACGAGATCATGCCGCGCACGGACTATGAAGAGGAGTGCATCGCCAACGGGATCGACCCCTTGGAGATTGACCGCATCCGCAAGCGCCTGGCCGGTGCCCTCGACGAAGCCTTCGAAATGTGCGAAAGCATGGGTGCCGCTCCCGGCGCAAAATGGGCCGACCTGTCCTGCGCCGTTTATACCGCCGAGGGTGACGTCACCTATCTCTCCAATCGCGGCGTTATCGCGTTCTCCGCGGTACTGCACCACCCCATCCGCTACATCATGAAGAACTGGAAGAACGAGCCCACCGTCGGCATCAACGAGGGTGACGGATTCTTCCACAACGACTCCCGCTTCGGCATGGTGCACAACACTGATCAGTCGATGCTGGTGCCGGTCATTCGCCATGGAATCATCATCGCCTGGGTTGGCGCGACCATTCACGAGGGTGAAAACGGCGCCTGCGAGCCGGGCGGCATGCCGTCGGGCTCGGAGACACCGTTCGACGACGGCCTGCGGGCCTCGCCGATCAAGATCGTGGAGAAGGGCCACCTGCGCCGCGACCTGCTGACCTTCCTGCAGCACTCCACCCGCGACCCGAAACTCATGCTCGCCGACATCAAGGTGAAAATGGGCGCCGTGCGCCGCATCATGGACACCGTCGACCGTCTCATCGACGAGGTCGGGCAGGAGACATTCGTTGCCTCCCTGCGCGTCACCGTGGAAGACGTGGAGACCGAGGTGCGCCGCCGCATCGGCGAACTGCCCGACGGCACGGTTACGTTCAACCAGTTCGTCGACTCGACGCTGAAAGAAAACATCCTGATCAAGTTCGCCTGCAAGATCACCATCAAGGGCGAGCGCATGATCGTGGACCTCACCGGGACCGGCCCCGAGATTCTCAACCGGGCCATCAACTCGCCACTCGCCTCGACCAAGGCATTCATGGTGCAGGCTATTTTGTCGTACTGGTGGCCCGACCTGCCACGCTCCACCGGGGCGATGAGCCCGATTGACGTCATCACCGAAGAGCACAGCTGGGCGGATGCCGGTTACGACGCTCCCGTTGGCCAGTCGCTGCAAGCCTCCTTCCGCGGTTTCTCCGCGCTGCAGAGCGCATTTGCCAAGATGCAGTTCTCGGCACCGCAGAAATACTCCAACGTCGTGGCACCCTGGTTCAACCAGATCAACGACTTTCTGTGGGGCGGTACTACCCAGAACGGCGAACAGGTCGGCAACCTGTGCGCCGACCTGAACGGCATGGGTGGCGGAGCGAAAGCCTTCCGTGATGGCGAGGACGCCGTCGCCCCGCTGTTCTGCGCGATGGCCGACATCGGCGAGCAGGAAGTCATGGAAGAAGAGGTGCCGTTCCTGCAACTCGTCAGCAAGCGTCTCGTTCGTGACAACCAGGGCTTTGGAAAATTCCGCGGTGGCATGGGTTACGAAATGATGGTCGCCTCACGCGGCACACCCAGCTGGGGTTTCATGACCGTCACGAGCGGATCGAAGTTCTCCTCCGTGCCCGGCATGTTCGGTGGCTATGGCTGCCCGGTGTACCCGCTCGCGATGGTGAAAAACGTCAATATCTACGACATCATCAAAAAGGACCCGACGCAGTTCAATCTCTCCATGGAACGGGTGATGAACGAGCAGCCGTTCGAGGGCGGCGACTATCAGTCCTCGCACATGGGGCTGCAGTTCGACGTGGCAAAAGAGGGCGAGCTCTACATGATCGCCCAGGGAGCGGGCGGCGGCTACGGCGATGTGCTGGAGCGCGACCCGGAACTCGTGGTGACCGATCTGGAGCTCGACCGCATCAGCGCCCACACCGCCTCGAGCATGTACGGCGTGGTGTGGGAACCCGGCACCTACGTCGTGCACGAAGATCAGACCAACGAGCGGCGGGCCCAGATGCGCCGGGACCGCATTGCGCGCGGCACTCCCTACAAGGAGTTCGTGAAGAAGTTTGTGCAGGAAGAGCCGCCGGCCGACCTGCTGTACTTCGGTTCCTGGGGCCAGGACGACGACGAAAACCTGATCGCCACCCACTGGGGTGGACTGGAACCGGAACGGGTCACCGGCAAGCTCGCCGAGCTCCCGCTGATCATGGTTCCTGACCGTCGGGTGCTCAAGATCACCAAGCTAGAAGCCCGGGTGCGCGAACTCGAGCAGAAATACGGCGAAGTCGTCGAGCACAAATCCTAGTATCCGCCTGCTGACCCGCGGCTGCGGGGCCGTCTCCGCTGGCCACGACCGGGCTCGGGCTGTGGCGCGGTTCTTTGCCCGAGTCGGAGAATGAGTGTGAGAAGAGGACGTCGTGGGCCATGCTCAGGGCGGCCCACTCCACCAGTGGCGAGGGGTCCTGGCG
>NZ_JAJAYI010000091.1 GCF_026786305.1 Cryobacterium sp. | reverse complement strand
GGCGGGTACAGGGTTGCCTCGGCACCCGCGAAGCTACCCAGTACCCGCCCTCAGGACCACGCGGCCGGGGAACGGCCGGGGAACGGCCGGGGAACGGCGAGGGATTGGTACCGTTGTGGCACACGGATGCCGGGAGGCCCAGATGACCATCGACTCACCCCGGGGCTACTCGCAGCCGGCCAGCTTTCCCGACCAGACGCCCGTGCCGAACCCGCCCGTGCCTAACCCGCCCGTGCCGAACCCGCCCGAACGTCGCGGAGGCATCACCCTCGCGGCACTCATCGTGGGTATCAGCGCCTTTGTCACCGGCTGGATACCGGTTCTGGGGCTGCTGCTGGGTATCACCGGAATCGTTCTCGGCATCCTCGCACTGCGCAAACATGGCCGCAAGGGGTTCGGGCTCATGGGCCTGATCGGGTCAGCCCTGGCCCTGCTCACCAATGTGCTGGTGATCAGTGTGATCGTGATTTCGCTGGTGAGTTCGGGGATCGGTACGTCGATCCTGAATGACGCGCAGCCCATCATCACCCCCTGCTATTCCTTCAACGGGCCCGCCGACTACATCAACAACCAGTCCGCCGAGAAGACGGAGGGCTGCATCACTTCCCAGGAATTGTGGGGCGAGTATGACGCCGACGGTGAGATCAACAACACCGGCGTTGGCAGCATCCTGGGCAGCGTGCTGGTGGAACCCGTGCGGGTGGCCAGCACCGACGAATGGGCTCCGAGCGGCAGCCTCGACGACATGGTCGACTTTCTGAATGAGAGCTACTTTCCCGATGCCGGCGAGGTCACGAGCCTGAAGGAGGCCGTCAGCCTCGACGGCGTCGATGCCAACCTCACGCGCCTCACAAGCACCGCGGAAAAGACCAAAACCAAGGCGTTCCTCACCGTCTTCGCACCGAACACCTACCAGTTTGCCGGGGAGCCGGTGAAGTTCTTCGTGATCTCCTTCGTCATTCCCGCTGACAACGGCGAGGAGATCATCGCCGCGGCGGTCGACTCCTGGCGCTGGCGTCAGGGCTAGCCGAAGGCTTCTACGATGGGGCGAAATTTCATCTTCGTCTCGGCCAGCTCGCGCTCTGGGTCTGAGTCCAGCACGATGCCGCAGCCGGCGTAGGCCGTGATTGCGCCGGTCGGGGCCACCTGCGCGCAGCGCAAGGCGATCGCCCACTCGCCATCGCCGTCGGCGCCAACCCAACCGACCGGCCCGGCATAGCGGCCACGATCAAACGGTTCGAGCTCGCGAATAAGGTTCAGGGCTGCATCGGTGGGAGTTCCAGCGACGGCGGCCGTCGGGTGCAGCGCCGCGATTAGGTCGAGCGAGGTCGACCCGTCACTCAAGGTGCCCTCCAGGTCGGTCGCGAGGTGCCAGAGGTTGGGTAGTTTCACCGTGAAGGGGATCTCGCTCGTGGCGAGCGCCGAGGTGTGCGGGCGCAGCGACTTCAGCACACTCTGCACCGCGAACTCGTGCTCGTCGCCGTCTTTCGAGGAGGTCGCCAGGGCGAGCGCCGCCTCGCGGTCGTCTTCGGCGTCCACGCCCCGCGACATCGTGCCAGCCAGCACCCGGGCGTTGACCGAACCGTGGTCGGCACGTATGAGGGTTTCCGGGCTCGACCCGATCAGGCCGTCGACGGCGTAGGTCCAGCAATCCGGGTAGCCGAGGGCGAGGCGGGTTATTGCGCGACGCAGGTCGGATTCGGCTGGCACCCGACCGACAAGGTCACGGGCGAGTACCACCTTGCTGACCTCTTGGGCTCGAATGCTCTCGATTCCCGAGCTGACCGCTGTGCGAAACGACTCGGGGGGCAACGCTCCGGGTAGCAGGGCGATGCGGTACTCGTCGCCGAGCGGATGCAGTACGAGCGGGTTCTCGGGCGCACTGGCCCCGGTCGCCCAGATGCGGGTCACCCAGCACTGGCCGTTTTCGCGGCCGACGATAATCTCGGGCACGATCAGCACGCTGGTCTGCGCGGACGATGCATCGAAGGCGAAGGCGCCGAATGCGAGCAGCCCAGTGCCGGTGCGGGCAAGCGGATCGGTCACGGTGGCCAGGGCGACGACCTGTTTCCAAGCGGCCGCAGCATCCGTCATACGGGTCGGGCCGGAGAATTCGAGCCGCAGAGCAGAGCCGATACCGGCCAGGCCTTGGTTTCGACGCATCCAGAGCAGGGGCGTACGGCCGTCGAGCAGCAGGATCAGTTGGCGGATATCGGCTATCGGGGAGGTTTCGACCGTCACGGCCTGCACATTCACTTCTGTAGCCTACGCCCGCGCCTGTGCGGCCCGGCAACCGTGCAGTTTCGCCCGCCTCGCGCAACCTAGAATGGTGGGGTGAATAGAGCAGACCTGAACAAACGGCCCGCGCAGGTGGCTGCCATGTTCGACGAGGTCGCCGCCCACTATGACCGCACGAACGCGCTGCTGTCGGTCGGCAACGCGTCGCTCTGGCGCATCGCCACCACCAAGGCGGTCAACCCGCAGGTGGGCGAACGCATTCTCGACATCGCCGCCGGCACTGGAACCTCCAGCGCCGCCCTCGCGCGCAGTGGCGCCCACGTCATCGCCGCCGACTTCTCGGCCGGCATGATCGAGGTCGGCAAAGCTCGCCACGCGCAGAACGCGAGCATCGAGTTCGTGCAGGCCGACGCCACCGCGCTGCCTTTTCAGGACAATGAGTTCGACGCCGTCACCATCTCCTTTGGACTGCGCAACGTCGTCGAACCGAAGAAGGCCCTCGCCGAGTTCTACCGGGTGACCAAGCCCGGCGGCCGCGTCGTCATCTGCGAGTTCTCCACTCCGCCGCTGACGCTCGTGCGCCAGAGCTACTTTGCCTACCTCAACCACGTCATGCCTCGAGTGGTGCGGCTTGCATCGTCGAACGCCGAAGCATACGACTACCTCGGCGAGTCCATCGCGGCGTGGCCAACCCAGCCGGTACTCAGCGGATGGCTGCGCTCGGCCGGATTTTCCCAGGTCGCCTACCGCAACCTCACACTCGGTATCGTGGCCCTGCACCGCGCCATCAAGCCCGCGGCATCCTGACCTGCTGATCTACTCGATAGGCTGACTTACGTGAAATTCAGAGCCCCCGTGATTCGACGCAGCGCGTCGGTGACCAGCCAGGCGGGCCTCGGCGATCGTATTTTCTCGACCCCCGCCGACCGTGGCCTGGCCGCAAACATCGATGCCGGCATCGAAAAGGTCGAAGCCGCGCTCATCGACGAGCTCGTTTACGCCAACGAAATCGCCACCGTCACCAGTCGCTACCTGCTGAATGCGGGCGGCAAGCGGGTTCGCCCCATGCTCGCGCTGCTCACCGCGCACCTGGGTGAGGGTGTGGTGCCCGATGTCGTCACCGCGGCGACGGCGATTGAACTGACCCACCTCGCCTCGCTCTATCACGACGACGTCATGGACGACGCCGACAAGCGCCGCGGCGTGCCGAGCGCGCAAACCGTTTGGGGCAACTCCATCGCCATCCTTACCGGCGACCTGCTGTTCGCCCGCGCGAGCCAGCTGATGGCCCGCCTCGGCGAACGCGCCATTAAACTTCAGGCGACGACCTTCGAGCGCCTTGTACTCGGCCAGTTTCAGGAGACGGTCGGCCCGCGCGCCGGCGAAGACCCGGTCGAGCACTACATCCAGGTGCTCGCCGGCAAGACCGGTTCGCTCATCGCCGCGGCCGCCCAGGGCGGTGTGGTGTTCTCCAACGCCCCGGCCGATTACGAACAACCCGTCGTGGACTTCGGCGAGAAGATCGGCGTGGCCTTTCAGCTCATCGACGACGTGCTCGACCTGTCACCGCAGCCGCAGGATACCGGAAAGGTACCCGGCACGGACCTGCGGGCGGGCGTCGTCACGCTTCCCCTGCTTCGGCTGCGGGAGCGTGCCGTGAGCGATGGGGCATCCGCTGACCTGCTGCACCGGCTGGAACGCGACGTCATGGCTATCGATTCAGCGCCGACCGAGACCGCCGATGCGGCGATCACCGCGCTGCGTGAGCACGCCGTCACCGCCGAGACCCTCGCCGAGGCGCACGGTTGGGCCCGCGACGCGGTCGCCGCCCTGGCGCCGTTGCCGAACGGTTCGGTCAAAAAAGCTCTCACCCGATTTGCCGAGACCATCGTCGAGCGCTCCAGCTAGACCCATTCGAGAGTGTGTCGGGGATCGGGCCCGGCCTGCTCGCGCAGTAAGGAATCTTCAGTGACCAAATTGAGACTGGCCATCGTCGGCGCAGGACCGGCTGGCATCTACGCCGCCGATATTCTGCTCAAGTCCGAGCGCAATTTTGAGGTCTCGATCGACCTCTTCGACCACCTGCCGGCGCCGTACGGGCTTGTGCGCTACGGCGTCGCCCCCGATCACCCCCGCATCAAGGGCATCATCACCGCACTACGCGGTGTGCTCGACAGCGGCGACATTCGTGTGTTCGGCAACGTGCGGTTCGGTGTGGACGTCACGCTCGACGATCTCAAGAAACACTACAACGCGGTCATCTTCGCGACCGGTGCCGTGCAGGACGCCGACCTGAAGATTCCGGGTGCGTCACTGCACGGCTCGTACGGCGCCGCCGACTTCGTCAGCTGGTTCGACGGGCACCCCGACGTGCCCCGCACCTGGCCGCTCGAGGCGCGCGAGATCGCGGTGATCGGCAACGGCAACGTGGCCCTCGACGTGTCCCGCATGCTCATCAAGCATGCCGACGACCTGCTTCCGACCGAGATTCCCGCGAACGTCTACGACGGGCTCAAAGCGTCACCGGTGACCGACGTGCACATTTTTGGGCGCCGCGGGCCGACATCCGTTAAATTTACGCCGCTGGAGCTGCGTGAGGTCGGCCAGCTCAACGATGTGGACATGATCGTCTACGACGAAGATTTCGACTACGACGAAGCCGCGAAGGCCGCCGTCGCGAGCAACAAGCAGGTCTTCGTGATCGATAAAACGCTGAACCAGTGGCGCGCCCGCGAGACCGGCACGGCCAGCCGCCGCCTGCACCTGCACTTCTTCGCCAAGCCGGTCGAGATCGTCGATGACGGCACCGGCCAGGTGGCCGCTTTTCGCTGGGAACGCACCGCAACGGATGCCGCTGGCGGCGTCATCGGCACCGGTGAGATTCGCGAGATCCCGGTGCAGGCCGTCTACCGGGCGGTCGGCTATTTCGGGTCGGAACTGCCCGACGTGCCCTTCGATAAGAAGCGCGGCGTCATTCCCAACCGCGAGGGCCAGGTGCTGCGGCGCGACCCCTCGGCCGGCACTGGTGGACTGTTCAACCAGCAGATGTATGGCGTTTACGCGACCGGTTGGATCAAACGCGGACCGGTCGGTCTGATCGGCCACACCAAGAGCGACGCGATGGAAACCATCCGGCACCTCATCAACGACCTCGGCAACTGGTGGCGCCCCGAGTCACCCTCGGAGAAGAGCATCGTGGAACTGCTCGACGCGCGCGGCGTGAAGTACACCGGCCTCGACGGTTGGCACAACCTGGACCAGCACGAGCTCGCACTGGGCGGGGCCGTCGGCCGCACCCGCATCAAGGTCGTCGACCGCGACGAAATGGTGTCCGTCTCCCGAGCCGACTAGCGTCATTGACCGGGCGCCGGTCCCGTTCCCGGACCGGGTCCCCGCCCCGCAAGTTGGGCCCTGTTGGATAGGGGGGCCGCGTGGATAATGT
>NZ_JAJAYI010000090.1 GCF_026786305.1 Cryobacterium sp. | reverse complement strand
CGTGGGCCTAGGACTCCTTCGACGAGGATCTCAACGGCGGGGTGGCTCGCAGCAACCTCGCGCACGAACGCCACAGCGTCCGCGTTCGCCCGGGCTAGTGAATCCGGAGTAAAGCCAAGGCGTTGGCCCCAATCCCGGTTCGCCCGCCAAGTCGGGGTTCCCATGACAAACGGGACGCCACGTTCCTGCGCGATGCTCAAGAAGGTCTCGAAGTATCGGCGCATTGCGTCGCGGCCTGTCTCGTCGTAGAGAAGCGGGAACGCCGCGAAGTCGGGCAGCTCGATTCCTTCGTGAAAAACCAAAACGGTCTCGATGCCACCATCAGTCATTGCAATGTCGGATGTCTTCATGTGAGTCCCGTCGAATCGGGTCAAACCATCCTCCACTTCGGGGCGTGATGTCAAGGCCGGTGTTGGCGGTCGCTGTGACGTGTCCTCGCCCTTCCCGATCGCACGGTCCACGGCTGTTGGATTCCCTTTCCCACCCCTCCCGTGGGCCAAGCCCTCGGGAACTTCACTCGCTTGCACCTGGGCCCACACCGCCATCAAGGCGGGCGCCAGAAAGCACGATGGCCGCGCCACGGGCCGCCGCCTCAATCCCGTGGATCCGCAGGTACGCGCATCGGTCGACGGTGCGAGCAAACAGCATCCGCCTCTTCGCGAACTCTAACGAGCACGCGGCCGAGGCCAGACCTCTTTCACGCGGAGAATATTCTCAGACGTGGGCGAACCGTGGGCAAGAGGCGCGGAACTGAGGACCGATGCCGCTCAGTTGTAGGCAGAAGAGACTCGACACCCATCTTCTTCTAAAGTGAATAGTGCCTCTGAACAGCAGTTTTGCTACGTGCCCCTGGAGGGACTCGAACCCCCAACCTAATCCTTAGGACGGACTTGCTCTTCCATTGAGCTACAGAGGCCAGCGAGTCGAGTTTAGCCGTTCACGGATGCCCGAAACTCCGACCCGCCGGTTGAGCGGCGCGCCCTGGCGCGCGTGATGAAACCCGCTGGGTTTCGACACGGTCGCTGCGCGACCTGCTCGACGAGAAGAGGCCGCGCTACGCCGCCGGCGCCAGGTACTCCTCCCACTGCGGCAGCGCCCGCTCGACCCCGCGCACCAGCCAGGTGGTGCCGTGCGGGGGCCGGGGGTGCACCCGCAGTGTCCAGCCCATCTCCGACGGGGTGCGGTCGCTCTTGGCGTTGTTGCACTTGAGGCAGCAGGCCACGAGGTTCTCCCACGAGTCCGCCCCCCCACGCGACCGCGGCAACACGTGGTCGATCGTCGTCGCCGACGAGGCGCAGTAGGCGCAGCGCTGGCCGTCGCGCCGCAGTACGCCACGGCGGCTGACCGGCACCCGCCGGTTCGACGGGATGCGCACGTAACGCCTGAGCAGGATCACCGACGGCCGATCCCACGACTCGGTCAGCCCGAATACCGGATGCTCGGCATCCGCGGCGATGATCGTCGCCTTGCCATTCATGACGAGCACGAGGGCTCGCTTGAAGGAGACGACGGCGAGGGGCTCGAACCCCGCGTTGAGGACCAGTGTGCGCATTCTCATCCAATCGACAAGTCCCCGCACGGCTTGCGGGGATTCGAAGCGTCGAGGGGTGCCGCCAGTGAGGAGCGTGCAGGCAACAAAAAAGGCACCGTCGAGTGGACGGTGCCTAAGTGGTTGCGCGCAGTTGGACGCCGCGCTGGCTGCTGTGCCGTATGAAGTGCAGGGCGCGAATATCCACGGTTTGGATGCTGCGACTGCGTGACATTCGGCTCTCCGAAGAATTGGTGGAACTCCAAGGAGTTTAGAATAACCCAGAAATCCGCGCCGAGTTCCCGCTGGCGCGCCGGTTCACCGGCCGTTCACCGCGCAGGCGACCTGAGGGGGAGAACTGCCTAGATGCCGACGTAGACATGGATGGCGACCTCGTTGGGCAGCTCGAGGCCATCGCCGAAGCCGTCGACCTCGACAAGCACGTAGGACCCGGCGGCCGAGAACTTCGCCCGTGCCCCCGGCATGACGCCGGCGGTGCGCAACTGCGAAAGCAGTTCGCTCTCGTATTGCACCGGTTCGCCAAGCCGACGGATAGTGCCCGTGACCGGTCCGACGGCACCGTGGACGAGGTTCGCGATGTTCACGACCCCGTCGTAGAACTTGGCGGCGGCGGGCTCCCCCAGCTCGTCCAGGCCGGGGATCGGGTTTCCGTAGGGGGAATGCGTGGGGTGGTCGAGCATCTCGATGATGCGGCGTTCGACCGATTCGCTCATCACGTGCTCCCAGCGACAGGCCTCCTCGTGCACGAGCGCCCAGTCCAAGCCGATGATGTCGGCAAGGAGGCGCTCGGCGAGACGGTGCTTGCGCATGACGTGCACGGCCCTCGACCGTCCCTCGACGGTCAGCTCGAGGTGGCGATCGCCCTCGACCACGACGAGGCCGTCACGCTCCATCCGGCCGACGGTCTGAGACACGGTCGGACCGGAGTGCCCAAGTCGCTCGCTGATCCGGGCACGCAAGGGAACGATTTTCTCCTCTTCGAGCTCGAAGATGGTGCGCAGGTACATCTCGGTGGTGTCAATGAGATCTGTCATCGAGCCCTCTCCATCGCCGAATGCACACAGGTAAGCCTAACCTGACGGCCGCCGCTTCCGGTTCGAGGGCTGCCGCGCGCGTCTCGATAGAATCGGCGCATGTCGCAGATCACCATTCCCACCGACCTCCTGCCCGCCGATGGACGATTCGGATGCGGCCCCTCGAAGGTCAGG
>NZ_JAJAYI010000089.1 GCF_026786305.1 Cryobacterium sp. | reverse complement strand
TTAGTCGGAGAAGCTGTCGCGCTCGCCGATGGCGTCACGACGGCCGTGACCGTCGGGAGGGCGGTCGTGGTCGCGCCCGTCGTCGCGGGGGCCCCCCGGCCCCCCCTGGTAGGGGGGCTGGCTGTGGGGGCCCGGGGCCGGGGGGGGGGGGGGGGGGGGGGTGCGGGCGGGGGGTTGCCGCGGCCCCCCCCCCCCCCGGGGGGCCCCGGCCCGCGGGCGCGGGGCGCCCCCCCCCCCCCCCCCGCCCCCCCCCCGACTAGGCCGAGACGGACACGGAGATTTCGTGCAGTCCGGTGGCTCCGTTGGGTGCGACGTCGGCGGTGGCCGACGTCTGCACGAGGCCAGCAGAGTCCGTAGCCCGCACCTTGACCGCGTGTTCGCCAGCGGTCGCATCCGGCCAGGTGTACGCCCACTGCCGCCAGGTATCGACCGAGATCGGGTCGGCGAGCGTGGCGTCCTGCCACGGGCCGTCGTCGATCTGCACGGCGACGGCGCTCACGCCCACGTGCTGGGACCAGGCGACGCCGGCGACGACAACGGACCCGGCGGGAACCGAGGTTTTGGCGCGGGGCACGTCGATGCGGGAGGAGAGCTTGACCGGCCCGAGTTCGGACCAGCCCCGCGGGGTCCAATAGCCCTGCTCCTGGTCGAAGCGGGTGAGCTTGAGCTCGACGACCCACTTCGTCGCCGACACGTAGCCGTACAGCCCGGGCACGACCATGCGCACCGGGTAGCCGTGCTCGAGCGGCAGCGGTTCACCATTCATGCCGACGGCGAGTATGGCGTTTCGCCCGTCGGTCAGCGCCGAAATCGGGGTGCCGGCGGTGAAGCCGTCCTGGCTCGTGGAGAGCACCATGTCGGCTCCGCTGGTGGGTTTGGCCCGGGCCAGCAGCTCGCGAATCGGATAGCCGAGCCAGATGGCGTTGCCGATCAGGTCGCCGCCGACATAGTTCGACACGCAGGCCAGGGTGGTCGTGCTCTCCTCGAGCGGCAGGGCCAGCAGTTCGGCAAAGTCGATCTCCACCTCGTTTTCGACCATGCCGGTGATTCTCAAGCGCCAGGTGGTCGGGTCGATGCGCGGCACACTCAGGGCGGTGTCGATGCGATAGAAGTCGGCGTTCGGCGTGATCAGCGGGGTGATACCCGCCACGTTGAGGCTCGCCCCGGTCAAAATGGCGGTTGCCCGAACGGATGCCGGGGGCAGCGTGAACAGCGCGCGTGCGGCATCCGCGGCCCGGGTCGCTCCGGCGCTGAGCTGGCCGCCGATCAGGGCGAGAAGTCCGACACCCGCGGTGATGGCGGTGTACACCAGAAAGCGGCGGCGATCGGGGCCGGGAACAGCCTCGCTCGGTGGCGGTGGACTCACTGGCAGTCGGGTGGTGAGAAAAGTCAGCGCGATGGCCGCGACTCCCATAGCGACGACCGCGGGTACCGCGTCGAGAGTGGAGGCGCTGGAACGGGAGAGCGCCGCGAACAGGGCGATCGCGCCGATGAGCACGACGAGCAGACGGCCAAACGGCGGGCGTCGACTCTCGAGAATACCGGCGAGGGCCGCGAGTACGAGCAGCACGAGCACGATCGTCACGATGAGCACGATCTTGTCATTGCTGCCGAACAGGCCGATCACGAGATCTTTGACGCCGGCCGGAACAATGTCGATGACGAGGGCGCCAACCGTGAGCACGGGGCTCGCGCCGGGCGCGATCCACGCGGCGGTCAACTCGGCCAGGCCGAGGCCGGAAAGGGCGGCGGCGAGTCCGGCGCACGCCGGGCGCCAGGGTCGCACCACCGTGGGGGCGCGCGGCCGGGTCAGGGTGTTCGATGGGTCGGGGATGGACATATCGCCAGCCTAGAACGGGCGGCTGTGATTACCACCGCGCACGGGCGCCGAAGCGGTTTCGTCAGAGATCCGTCACACCGTGTGGGCTGCAGCCGGTGGCTCATTCAAAAGATCGCGTCGAATTCGCCCCGATTGTGTTGCACACGGGGTGCCCGCGGCCGGATTTCCTGAATCAGCCATGGTGGACGAGGGGCTGGGTGCCCGTTCGGCAGGTGGGAAGCACCGAAGTAGTGCAGTCTTGAGGGACTATGTCTCTGCTTGCGCGCCTCGAAAATGAAACCGACCCCGACTCTCTCTTCGAGGCGTTCGAAGGCTGGGCGACCGAGCAGGGCCTCGCGCTCTACCCCGCGCAGGAGGAAGCGGTCATCGAGATCGTGTCCGGCGCCAACCTCATCCTGAGCACCCCGACCGGAACCGGCAAATCGCTCGTGGCCGTCGGCGCACATTTCGCGGCGCTCTCGGCCGGCAAACGCAGCTTCTACACCGCGCCGATCAAGGCCCTCGTGAGCGAGAAATTCTTCTCGCTGGTCGAAACCTTCGGCGCTGAGAACGTCGGCATGATGACCGGCGACTCCTCGGTCAATGCCGACGCCCCGATCATCTGCTGCACCGCTGAGATCCTCGCCAACCTCGCCCTGCGAAACGGCGAAGACACCGAGGTTGACCTCGTCGTGATGGACGAGTTCCACTTCTACGGCGACCCGGACCGCGGCTGGGCGTGGCAGGTGCCGCTGCTGCTATTGCCGCGGGTGCAGTTCATTCTCATGTCGGCCACGCTCGGCGATGTGAAATTCATCAGCGATGACCTGACCCGGCGCACCGGGCGAACCACGGCCATCGTCACCGGTGTGGAACGACCGGTTCCGCTCAGCTATTACTACGAGCAGACGCCGGTGCACGAAACCGTCGAAGAGCTGCTGCACACCGACAAAGCTCCGGTGTACATCGTGCACTTCTCCCAGGCGGCCGCCCTCGAACGCGCCCAGGCGCTCGCGAGCGCCAAAGTCGCCACCCGCGAACAGCGTGACGTCATTGCCGAGCTGATCGGCGAGTTTCGGTTCACCACGAGCTTCGGCAAGACCCTGTCGCGGCTCATTCGCATGGGAATCGGAGTGCATCACGCCGGCATGCTGCCCAAATACCGCCGGCTGGTGGAGCAGCTCGCGCAGCGCGGCTACCTGCGCGTAATCTGCGGCACTGACACCCTCGGTGTCGGCATCAACGTGCCCATTCGCACCGTGCTGTTCACCGCCCTCACCAAGTATGACGGCGTGAAAATGCGCCAGGTAAACGTGCGCGAGTTTCACCAGATCGCCGGGCGGGCGGGCCGGGCCGGCTACGACACGGCGGGTACCGTTGTCATTCAGGCACCGGAGCACGAAACCGACAACCTCAAGGCCATCGAGAAGGCCGGCGACGACCCGAAGAAGAAGCGCAAAATCGTGCGGAAGAAGGCGCCGGATGGCTTTGTGTCTTGGGGGGAACCGAGCTTTCGCCGATTGGTCGACGCCGAGCCGGAGACCCTGTCGTCGAGCATGCAGATGACCGCGGCGATGCTCATCAACGTGATCGGACGCGGCGGCGACGCCTTCGCCCACGTGCACTCACTCGTGTTCGACAACCACGAACCGTGGCGGCGCCAGCTAATACTGGCCCGACGTGCTCTGGGCATCTACAAGACCCTCCGCGAAGCCGGCATCGTGCAGCAGAGCGCGGGTGGCAGCATCCGATTAACCGTTGACCTGCAGGCGAATTTCGCGCTAAACCAGCCGCTCTCGCCGTTTGCGCTGGCCGCCTTTGAGCTGCTCGACCCCGAATCGTCGACCTACTCGCTCGACATGATCTCGATTCTGGAGTCGACCCTCGACGACCCGCGACCGGTGCTCTTGGGGCAGCAGTTCGCGGCCCGGGGTGAGGCCGTGACTGCGATGAAGCGGGAGGGCATCGAATATGACGAGCGGATGGCGCTGCTCGAGGAGATCACGCACCCCAAGCCGCTCGAAGAGCTGCTGAACTACACCTTCGACACCTACAAAGCTTCCCAGCCGTGGATCGCCGACTTTGAGCTGCGGCCCAAGGCCGTCGTTCGGGACATGTACGAGCGGGCCATGTCGTTTGGCGAGTTCATCGCGTTCTACAAACTTGCCCGCAGTGAGGGCGTTGTGCTGCGTTATCTCTCCGACGCGTATCGGGCGGCCCGGCAGACCATTCCCGATGACGCCAAGAACGAAGACCTGCTCGACCTTATCGAGTGGCTCGGCGAACTCGTGCGCCAGGTGGACTCGAGCCTGCTCGACGAGTGGGAAGAACTGCTGCATCCCGATCTCGCCGCGCACGAGGCGGGCGCAAACACCATTCTGCCGCCGCCGCCGCGCCGGCTCACGACCAATGTGCGGGCATTTCGCATTCTGGTGCGTAACGAGCTGTTCCGCCGGGTGCAGCTGGCCGCGTTGGAGCACTACGACGAGCTCGGCGAGCTCGACCGGGAGCACGGCTATTCGACCGATGTCTGGGCCGACGCGATGGATGGTTACTTCGCCGAGCACGATGAGGTGCTCACCGGCGGCAACGCGCGCAGCTCTGACCTGCTGCTGATCGAGGAGGGCACCGAGGAATGGACCGTGCGTCAGATTCTCGACGATCCCGCCGGCGACCACGACTGGGGGATCAGCGCGAGCGTCAACCTCGCCGACTCCGACGAGTTCGGCGCCGCGGTCGTGCGCGTGACCGGCGTGAACCGGCTGTAGCAGTGCGTGCTGGCGGCGCGTGCCCGCGGGCCTGGCCGCGCACGCCCGCTGTGCACACCCGCTGTGCACACCCGCTGTGCACACCCGCTGTGCACACCCGCTGTGCACACCCGCTGTGCTCGCCCGTGCGCTAGGCGCCGGGTGCGCTCAAGGGAGCGGTGGCGTCGGCGGCCCACTCGTTGAGCGAGCCGTCGTAGATCGAGACGTGGTCGTTGCCGGCGCGGGTGAGCGCGAGGGCGCTCGCAGCGGCAGCGATACCGCCGCCGCAATAGGTCACGAGGTGCCCAGATGCCGCCGCGGCCGGGGCGAGCGCCTTGTCGAGCCGGTCTCCGCGCAGGAACGCGTTCGTGGCGGGGTCGACGAGCTGGCCGGCGGGCAGGCTGATGCTGCCGGGAATGTGTCCGGCGCGCGGGCGTGACCCCGCCGTGCCGGCGAATTCCGCCGGTGGCAGTGCGCAGACGAGGGCGGCATCCGCTTCGCCGGCGACGATCGACTCGACGAAACTCTTCTCGACCCACAGCTCGGGACGAGGCGTTGCTGTGAAAGCGCCGGCGACCCGCGGGCGCACCTCGCCGGTTGCGAACGGGCGCTTTTCGGCGTGCCACTTGGTGAGACCGCCGTCGAGAACGGCGACATCGTCGTAACCGAAGGCGCGGAACAGCCACCAGATGCGTGCGGCCCACTGACCGACAACGGCGTCGTAGACGACAACGGTCGTGTCGTTGTCGATGCCGACGGATGCCGTTGCCACCTCAAACTGTTCGGCGCTCGGTCGGGAGAAATCGAATGCACCGGTCGGGTCGGAGAAGACATCGAACAGGTCGGCGAACACGGCGCCGGGGATGTGCCCCGTGGTGAGGTAGTCCTCTTTCCCGCTGAGGTAGCGCGGCCCGTCATCGGACGGTGCACGGGCGAACACGGTGGCGTCGAGGATGACCAGGTTGTCGGAACCCAGGTGATCGGCAAGCCACTGGGTGGAAACGACGGGTGAAGACGGAACGGGTGAACTCATGCTGCAAGGTTAGTGGGGCCCACCGACAACGGACGAAACCGACACCGGTCCACGGTCATCCGGCGACTCGCAACACCGGCGGCACACCCGGTGCCGGTGGCTAGCGGGTCGTGGTCCAATCCAGGTTGATGATCTGCTTGATATAGATGTTCTCGCCGACTCCGGGCACCGAGGGGTTCATGGTGAGCAACAGCTGCACCGGAATATTGAATCGTTGGGCGATGTCGAAAAAGGCGTCGCCCGCGACGACCGTATAGCTGAGCAGGGCTCCTGCACCGTCAGCCGTTGGGGTGCCGCGGGCCCCCGGTGTGCTGCCCAGGTCAGCGGCCGGCCCCTGCGGCAGCGGCACGGGCTCCGCGTTGGGAACGAGGTCGGGCACCGCCGGGTTCGGTATGAGCGCCGCCTCCTGGGTCGGCGTGGGCGTGGGCGTGGGTGTCGGGGTAGCGCTCGGCGTGGGCGCGGGCGCGGGCGTGACGGTCGGTGTGATGGTCACCGTGACGGTCGGTGCTGGTTCGCTGGCGCAGCCGGCCACCGTCACCAGCAGCAGAACGGCAACGATGATGCCCCACGGACGGCGTGCAAGTGTGCTGCGAATGGTTCAACCCTTTCCACGAGGCGCGCGGCGACCTCGACGATGCACGCGTTTGGCCAGCTTAGGCCCAGAAAGTAGCGCAACAATAGAGATGACTACCCCCGTTCGGGGCCGCCCGGTCAGCACTCGATGACATTCACCGCGAGGCCGCCCTCGCTGGTTTCCTTATACTTCGTCATCATGTCCAGTCCGGTTTGCCGCATGGTTTCGATCACCGTGTCGAGGGAGACCAAGTGGGTGCCATCGCCGTTCAGCGCCAGACGGGCCGCCGACACCGCCGTCGACGAAGCGATCGCGTTGCGCTCGATGCACGGCACCTGTACCAGTCCGCCGACCGGGTCGCAGGTGAGTCCGAGGTGGTGTTCCATTGCGATCTCGGCCGCATTTTCGACCTGTCGGGGTGTGCCGCCGAGCACCGCGCAGAGCGCACCGGAGGCCATGGCGCAGGCGGCCCCGACCTCGGCTTGGCAGCCGCCCTCGGCCCCGGAGATGGACGCGTTGGCCTTCACCAGCGAGCCGATCGCGCCAGCTGTGAGCAGATACCGACGGATCCCGGCGGCATCCGCGCCGGGAACGAAGCGCAGGTAGTAGTGGCCGACGGCCGGGATGATGCCGGCCGCACCGTTGGTCGGCGCGGTGACGACACGCCCGCCGGCCGCATTCTCCTCGTTCACCGCGAGCGCGAAGGCGTGAAGCCACTCGGTTGAGGTGTCTCGGTCGCGCAGCGACAGGCCGTCATAATCCTCCAGGCGCCTGCGTACCGCCGCTGCCCTTCGCTTGACTCTGAGGCCGCCCGGCAGCACGCCGGTGGCGGTGAGTCCGGCCTCCACGCAGGTGTGCATGGCACTCCAAATGGCGTCGAGCCCCTCATCGAGTGCTGCTGCGCCGTGAATCGCCTCTTCGTTGCGGCGGGCGACCTCGCAAATCGTCAGGTCGTGGGCGTCGCACAGGGCGAGCAATTCTGCGCTGGAATCGTAGGGGAGTGGTTGCGGGGCGGTGACCTGGGCGCTCGAGCGTTCGGTGCCCCGGCGAATGAACCCGCCACCGATCGAGTAGAACGTCTCCTCGAGCAGCGGGGCAGCATCCGCTTTGCTGTCGGTCGCCCACGCCGTGAGCGTGAGCGCGTTGGGATGCCCCGGCAACCGGGTGCGGGGCTCAAAGCGCACGTCATTCACGCTGATCGGAATGCTGTGCCCGCCGAGCAGGGTGAGCGTGGCGCCGGCGGCGAGGCCAGACCAGGCGCCGCGCACCTGGTCGGGGTCGCAGGTTTGCGGGCTCAGACCGGTCAGGCCGGCCAGTACTGCATCCGGGGTGCCGTGGCCGAGACCGGTTGAACCGAGCGATCCAAAGAGCGAGCAACGGATGCGCCCCACCTCGCCCAGGCGGCCGGTCGCCCCGAGGTCTTCGGCGAACACGCGGGCAGCCCGCATCGGACCCACCGTGTGGGAACTGGACGGACCGATTCCAATGGAAAACAGGTCCAGGGCGGAGACGTACGCTGTCACGGTCTTCATGCTACGGCACCCCGACGTGGGCGTTGCTCCACCGACGCCCCGCACCGAGACGTGGGAAGCATTCTCTGGTGCTCTCCACAGGAGAGCCCCGCTGCGTTCAGACTGAGGCGGTGTCTCACGCTGCTCATCCCTCTTGGGTACCAGCAGCCGACCACCGTGCACACCACGAGCCAGGCCGCCTCCCCGAGGGGAAGCGGCCTGGCTCGTTCTGCGTGCTGCGTGCTGCTAGTGCGTGCGGAAGCGCTGCACCATGGGGCAGTCGAACGGATCGCGCGCGGCCAAACCGACCTTATTGAGGTAGGCGATGACGATGCCGTAACTCTCGAAGACGCCGGTTTCGGTGTACTTCACGTCGTGGGAGAGACAGTATTCCTTGGCGATCTCCTGCGCCTTGCGCAGGTGTGGGCGGGCCATGTTCGGAAACAGGTGGTGCTCGATCTGGTAGTTGAGTCCACCCATGTAGGTGTCGATGAAGGTGCCACCACGGATATTGCGGCTGGTGAGCACTTGGCGGCGCAGAAAGTCGACGCGGCTTTCGGCCGGAAGCTGGGGCATCCCCTTGTGGTTGGGGGCGAAGGAAGCGCCCATGTAGACGCCGAACACGGCCATCTGCACGCCGACGAAGGCGAACGCCATGCCGAGCGGCAGAAAGTAGAAGACGACGGCGAAGTAGGCGGTGATGCGGGTGACCAGCATCGTGATCTCGACCCAGCGTTCGCTCACCTTGTTCTTGCCGAAGACGGTTTTGAAACCCTGGATGTGCAGGTTGATGCCTTCGAACATGAGCAGGGGAAAGAACAGGTAGCCCTGCTTGCGGGTGACGAAGGAGCCGAGCCAGCTGACGTGCTTGGCGTCGTTCTCGGTGAACACGATGAAGTCGGGCTCGATGTCGGGGTCCTTGCCGAGTACGTTCGGCTGGGCGTGGTGACGGCTGTGCTTGGTCATCCACCAGGCGTAGCTGATGCCGACGAAGAGGTTGGCGAGAATGCGCCCGGCCCGGTCGTTGGCCTTGCCGGAGGTGAACACGGCGCGGTGCGAGGCTTCGTGGGCCAGAAAGGCGAACTGGGTGAAGATGAGGCCGAGGGCGGCGGCGATGATCAGCTGGTACCAGGTGTCACCGAGCAGAACGAAACCGGCCGCAGCGCCCAGGGTGGCCGCCACGAGAATGGAGAAGACCATCCAGTAGAAGCCGGTGCGACGGCCGAGAAGGCCGAGATTACGCACGGTGTGCAGCAGCGCCGAATATTCGGTTGTGGGATTCTTCGTGTCTCCACCCGGCCGGGTCCTGATGATTCGGACCGAGGGTGCGGCTAGTGCTTCCGACATGAGGCCTTAGTGGTTCGGGACTTCTCAGCCGGGACGTGAGCAATTACTCGTGGAGCAGATACCGTCAGTCTACGTTTGTGACCCCCGCAGTTGTGCTCAATTCACACGCGTTTCTCAGTCATTATATGCCAAAAATGGAATGTATCTGACCGATCTATCCCCAACTCGGCATCCATATGTGGAGCTGCCAGAACGAGAACGGTGTCTGCATTCCGGTCCACACGGGGAAGAAGAATGCGGTGAGCAGGAGTGCAACCCCCAAGCCCACGGTTACGGCGATCAGGGCTCCGGCACGCGGTTGGGGGTCATATTCGCACACCTGCGAATGTGCTGAACGCGCGCGTCTCGGCCGTGCCTGATCGGGAATTCGCTTGAGTATCAGACCGATGACGAACGTGAGGCCCAGTAGCAGGTACGGTTCGAAAGCAATGGTGTAGAACTGAAAAACCGTGCGGTTCAGATACATGAGCCACGGCAGGTAGCCGGCCACCATACCCATCAGAATGAGGCCGACCCGCCATTCCCGGTATCGGGCCAACCGGTACACCAGGTAGAACAGCGCGGCCGTCGCCGCCCACCAGATCAGCGGGTTGCCGACCGAGGTGATGGCCTCGGAGCAGTTCTGAAACTGGCAGCCGAATTCGCCCTGGCTGGAACCGCGGTAGTACATGCTGGTCGGCCTGATCATGAACAGCCAGGTGAGTGGGTTTGCCTGGTACGGATGCGGTGTGGCCAGCCCGACATGGTACGTATAGGCGGACGCCTGGTAGTGCCAGAAACTCTGCAGGGTGTGCGGAACCCAGGCGAGCGGCCCGGTCCAGGCCGCGCCCGCCTCGTCGGCCCACTCCCGGTAATATCCGCCGCGGGTGACAAACCAGCCCGTCCACGACACCAGAAAGGTGGTGACGGCCACGGGGACCAGGAGCAGAAATGTGGCCGGAGCCTGCTTGAGAATGGCGGCACTGATCCAGAAGGACACGCCGTTGCGCCGCCGGGCGAGCGCATCGACCACGACGAGGTAGATGCCGAAGGCGGCCAAAAAGTACAGTCCCGACCATTTCACCGAGCTGGTCAGTCCGAAGGCGAGGCCTGCGGCAAGCAGCCAGGGGCGCCACCACAGTGTGGGGCCCCAACCCGGCGCTGTTGCGCCCGTGAGGGCTTTTGCTCGTTGCGTGGACAACCGGGTGGCGAGCCTGGTGGCATGCCACTGCCGGTCCATCAGGATTGCGCCGAATCCGAGCAGCGCGAAGAACATGACGAAGTTGTCGAGCAGTGCCACACGGCTCATGACGATCGCGTGGCCGTCGATGGCGAGCAGAAAACCGGCGATCAGGGCCAGTAGACGAGACTGAAACAGGGTGCGTGCCACGAGCATGATGAGCACCACCGCGAATACCCCCACGACGACGGTCGCCAGGCGCCAGCCCCACGGGTTTTCCGGGCCGAGCACATTCATGCCGAGGGCGATGAGCCACTTGCCGAGCGGCGGATGCACCACAAAGGAGGGATCCGTCGTGAAGATATCGGTGTGCCCGGCCTCAAACCGGGGATTGGAGTCAACCGGCCAGGTTGACTCGTACCCATTGTTAGAGAGCGTCCAAGCATCCTTGACATAGAAGGTCTCGTCGAACACGAGCTCGTGCGGTACGCCGAGGTTCCACAAACGCAGCACGGCGGCCAACAGGACCACTGCGAGGGGCGCGCCCCAGCGAACCCATCGACTAGTTGCGAGCACCTGACCATCGTATCGAGCGCCCGTCGACCGTACGTTCGGCGCAGGCTGCGAGAATTGCAGCATGATCATCCTTGCTGCCACCCCGATCGGGAACCTCGGTGACGCCTCCCGGCGCCTGATCGAGACCCTGACGACCATCACCATCGTGGCCGCCGAGGATACCCGCGTCACCGTGCACCTGCTCAAAGCCCTCGGAATCGAGAACCGGCCCAAGCTCATCGCCCTACACGACCACAACGAACGTGGCAAGGCGGCCGAGCTCGTCGAGCTGGCCCGCGACGTGGATATTCTCGTGCTGAGCGACGCCGGCATGCCCACCGTGTCTGATCCCGGCTTTCATTTGGTGGATGCCGCGGTGGCGGCCGGCGTGCAGGTCACAGCCCTGCCCGGTCCCTCCGCCGTGCTGACCGCCCTCGCCGTCTCGGGACTGCCGACCGACCGGTTCACCTTCGAGGGGTTTCTGCCGCGCAAGCATGGCGAACGGGTCAAACTGCTGCGTGACCTCGCCGCCGAACGCCGCACCATGGTGTTCTTCGAATCGCCCAACCGCCTGGCCGATTCGCTGCTCGACCTCGCCGCAACGCTCGGCTCTGACCGCCGGGTCGTGGTCTGCCGGGAACTGACCAAATTCTTCGAAGAGGTCAAGCGCGGCACGGCGAGCGAACTGGCCGAGTGGGCCGCCACGGGCGTGCGCGGCGAAATCTGCGTCGTTGTGGCTGGTGCTGACGTGCGGGTACTGGACCTGGCCATGGGCGTGGCTGAGGTGCTCGATCTGGTGGCCGGCGGCATCCGTTTGAAAGATGCCGCGGCCGACGTGTCGGCGGCCAGCGGACTGGGCAAGCGCGAACTCTACGAGCACGCGTTGCGGGCCAAGTCCGGTGCGCCGACGCCGAAACCCGACCGGTCGGCCTTTCCCCTCGGCTGACCCTCTCGGCTGATCCCCTGGGCTGACTCCGGAGCTGATCGGCACGCGCCGGGCGTAACAGGGCCAGACGGCCGGCCCCCGCCGCATAAGATGAACGCATGTCCGCAGGCTCTTTCTACATCACCACGCCCATTTTCTACGTGAATGATGTGCCGCATATCGGTCACGCCTATACCGAGGTGGCGGCCGACGTGCTCGCGCGCTGGCACCGGCAGTCGGGCGACGACGCCTGGCTGCTCACCGGCACCGACGAACACGGCCAGAAGATCCTGCGCACCGCGATCGCCAACGGTGTGACGCCGAAGGAATGGGCCGACCGTCTGGTCGAGACCGCGTGGAAGCCGCTGCTGAAGACCGTCAACATTGCCAACGACGACTTCATTCGCACCACCGATGAACGCCACGAGGTGAACGCGCAGAAGTTTCTGCAGCACCTGCACGACGCGGGCCACATCTACACCGGCGAGTACGAGGGCTACTACTGCGTCGGGTGCGAGGAATACAAGCAGACCAGCGATCTCGTCGACGGCACCGGCGACTACACCGGCCAGCCCGTCTGCGCGATCCACTCCAAGCCGGTCGAGCTGTTGCACGAGAAGAACTACTTCTTCAAAATGAGCGCCTTCGCCGACCGTTTGCTCGCCCTGTACGAGGAGAACCCCAACTTTGTGCAGCCGGAAGCGGCCCGCAACGAGGTCATGTCTTTCGTCAAGCGCGGCCTGAGCGACCTGTCGATCTCGCGGTCGAGCTTCGACTGGGGCATCAAGGTACCGTGGGACGAATCGCACGTCGTCTACGTCTGGTTCGACGCGCTGCTCAACTACATCACCGCGGCCGGTTACGGCCAGAACGATGACGAATTCGAGAGCCGGTGGCCGGCCACACACATCGTCGGCAAAGACATTCTGCGTTTTCACGCCGTCATCTGGCCGGCCATGCTCATGGCCGCCGGCATCGAGGTGCCCAAGCAGGTATTCGGCCACGGTTGGCTGCTGGTCGGCGGCGAGAAGATGAGCAAGTCCAAGCTCACCGGCATCGCCCCGAGCCAGATCACGGATACCTTCGGCTCCGACGCGTTTCGCTACTACTTCATGCGCGCCATCAGCTTCGGCCAGGACGGCTCGTTCAGCTGGGAGGACCTGTCGGCCCGATACCAGTCCGAGCTCGCCAACGGGTTCGGCAACCTCGCCTCCCGCGTGATCGCCATGGTCGTGCGCTACTGCGACAGCGTCGTGCCCGCCGCCGGCGCGTTCACGACCGACGACCTGGCTATTCAAGCCACCGAAAAGCGGGTGACCGAGGCCGCGGCGGCCGCCATTGACAAGCTCGCCATTCACGACGCCCTCTCCACCGTGTGGGAGCTCGTCGACGAGCTCAACGGCTACATCACGCTGCAGGAACCGTGGGCACTCGCCAAGAACCCCGAAAGCCGCGAACGCCTCGGCACCGTGCTGCACACCGCCGTGCGCGGACTCGGCACCCTCGCCGTGCTGCTGTCCCCGGTCCTTCCGGTCGCCACCGGCAAACTGTGGACCGCCCTCGGCGGCGACGCAGCCCTCGCCGACCAGCGTGTCGACCGGGCCTGGGAGTGGACCGGCGGCGCTGCGGTGCGCGCCCTCGAACCACTGTTCCCGCGCATCGAATCGTTCGTGGAGCCGACCGATGGCTAGCGACTCGCCTGTCAACGGATACGGAAGCGCCATTCGCCGCCGCGAGAACACCGCGGGCCGCGACCTGAGCTACCCGCCGCTGCCTGAGCCACTCACGGTTCCCGTTTACGACAACCACACCCATCTTGAAATCGCCGACGGGGAGCATCCGCTCGGCTATCTTGAACAGCTTGACCGCGCCTCAAGCGTCGGCGTGCGCGGAGTGATCCAGGTCGGCGGCGACGTTGAAACATCACGCTGGTCGGCCGCCGCGGCGCTGATCGAGCCACGCATGCTCGCCGCCGTGGCCATTCACCCCAATGAGGCGCCCGCTCTTGAAACGGCCGGCACCCTCGACGACGCCCTCGTCGTGATCAACGAACTCGCCGGGCAGCCGCGCGTGGTCGCGGTCGGCGAGACCGGCCTCGACTTCTTTCGGACCCCCGAAGCCGGCCGCGCCGCCCAGTTTCGCTCCTTCGAAGCACACATTCGCATCGCCAAGGAACACAACCTCGCGCTGCAGATTCACGACCGTGACGCCCACGAGGCCGTGATCGAAACGCTGCTGCGGGTCGGTGCCCCCGAACGCACCGTCTTTCACTGTTTCTCCGGCGACGTCGACATGGCGCGGCTGTGTGCCGACCACGGCTGGTACATGTCCTTCGCCGGCAACGTCACGTTCAAAAACGCCGACAACCTGCGCGCCGCTCTGTTCGCCGCCCCGCGCAACCTGCTCCTGGTCGAAACGGATGCGCCGTTCCTCACCCCCCTGCCCTACCGCGGCCGGCCCAATGCGCCCTACCTGCTGCCGAACACGCTGCGCGGTATGGCCGCCCATCTCGAAACGGATGTCTCCCTGCTCTCCGCTCAAATCACCGCCAACACTGAGCTGGTCTACGGGCGTTGGGACGCCGAGCCCGTCACCGCCGCCCACGATGACCCTCGCCCCGACCCGACTCCGCGCGGAGGCCTCGCATGACCGGCCGTCACAGTGCCGACGTGCATAACCCCACCCCGTCGGTGGAGCCTGTCGCGATCAATCCGACCCCGTTCGTCGAGCCCACCCCGTCGCTGGAGCCTGTCGCGACCACCCGCGCCGACGCCAAGGTCTCGACAAGCTCGA
The DNA here is from genome assembly GCF_026786305.1 of Cryobacterium sp. GTDB lineage: Bacteria > Actinomycetota > Actinomycetes > Actinomycetales > Microbacteriaceae > Cryobacterium. Next base: position 76,377 of record NZ_JAJAYI010000089.1, on the reverse strand, counting down.
CCAACGGTCCAGCCAAAACCCTCCTCGGCCCCGCCGAGATTCGAGACCTCGCCGAAATGCTCGGCGTCAACCCGACCAAGAAGCTCGGCCAGAACTTCGTCATCGACGGCAATACCGTGCGGCGAATCGTGAAGGTCGCCCGGGTCGCGCCCGGCGACACCGTCGTCGAGGTCGGCCCGGGCCTCGGCTCGCTCACCCTCGGCATGATCGAGGTCGGCGCGAGCGTCGTCGCCGTCGAAATCGACGATCGCTTGGCCGAGCAGCTGCCGCTCACCGTCGAACTCATGCAGCCGGGTGGCCAGCTCACGGTCATCCGCGCCGACGCCCTGAAAATCACCGAGCTACCCGGCGATCCCACCCGGCTCGTCGCCAACCTGCCCTACAACGTCTCGGTGCCGGTGCTGCTCTACCTGCTCGAACACTTCGCGTCGATTCGGTCCGGTGTCGTCATGGTGCAGGCCGAGGTCGGCGAACGCCTCGCCGCCCCGCCCGGCAATAAGATCTACGGCAGTCCCAGCGTTAAAGCCGCCTGGTACGGCGATTTTCGCACCGCTGGCAAGGTGAGCCGCCAAGTGTTCTGGCCGGTTCCGAACGTCGACTCGATTCTTGTCGCCTTCGAACGCCGCGCCGCGCCGCTGGAATCCGAAGAGCTGCGCCTCAAGACCTTCGCGCTCGTCGACGCGGCTTTTCAGCAGCGCCGCAAGATGCTGCGCCAGTCGTTGTCGGTCGTTCTCGGAGACTCGGCGGCGGCATCCGCTCTAATGACGGCGGCGGGAATCGACCCGACGACGCGGGGCGAGCAGCTCACCGTGCACGACTTTCTCGCCATTGCGCGCGTCTGGACGCCCGCGTAGCAGCAGCGGCGGTCGGTGCGAGCCGACAGGCTGGGCTAAGTTAAAAGTATGATGACGACCGCCGGCACCACCGTTGTGCACGCGCGGGCGCCCGGCAAAATCAACGTCTTTCTCAAAGTCGGCGCCGTCATGGAAGACGGCTATCATGACCTCGCGACCGCCTATCAGGCTGTCTCCCTGTTCGAGGAGGTGCGGGCCAGCCCGGCGAGCGACTTTTCGGTGGAGTTCAGCGGCAGCATTGACACTTCCGGCCTCGCCACCGATGGCAGCAACCTCGCCATCAAGGCGGCCCAAGCCCTCGCCCGCCAAGCCGGCTATCGTGGTGGCGTTCACCTCGAGATCGAAAAGAACGTGCCGATCGCCGGCGGAATGGGTGGCGGCTCGGCCGATGCGGCAGCCACCCTGCTCGCCTGCGATACCCTCTGGGGTACCAGCGCCACCAAGGACGAGCTACTTGCCATCGCCGCCCAGCTCGGCGCCGACGTGCCGTTCTCCTTCACCGGCGGCACCGCCATCGGCACCGGCCGCGGCGACCAGCTCAGCCCGGCCCTGGCCAAGGGAAAGTTTCAGTGGGTGCTCGCCCTTGCCGACTTCGGAATGTCAACGCCCGGCGTCTACCAGGAGCTCGACCGGCACCGTGATCGCCACGCGCAGGACATCTTTCCGGCCGAGCATCAGCCCTCCGTCGATGCGAACGTGCTGCAGGCGCTGCGGGCCGGCGACCCGCATATGCTCGCCGACGTGCTGCATAACGACCTGCAGGCCCCCGCGCTGCACCTCGTACCGGGCCTCGGCAAGGTGCTGCAGCTCGGCGAAGAGAACGGCGCGCTCGCCGGCATCCTCTCCGGCTCCGGCCCGACCGTGGCCTTTCTGGTAGCGGATGCCGACAGCGCGCTCGAACTGCAGGTCGCGCTCTCCGCCTCCCGACTCCGCGTCGTGCGCGCCACCGGCCCGGTGCACGGTGCCCGCCTCACCCACGACTAGCGTCACACTGCACCGTGCCCGGTGTGGGAGGCAGTCGATCGGCTCGGCTACGGTCGTGCCGTAAACTTGCAAGCTATGGCACATCTTCTCGGGGCTGAGTCCCTGCACCTCGAATTCCCCACCCGCGTCATCTTCGACAGCGTCACCGCCGGCCTCAATGAAGGCGACCGCATCGGCGTCGTGGGCAAGAACGGCGACGGTAAGTCCACCCTCATGCGCCTGCTGGCCGGTCGCATGGAGCCCGATGAGGGCCGCGTCACCCGCCGTCGCGGAGTCACGATCGGCATGCTCGACCAGTCCGATGATCTCGCCTCGGGCCAGACCGTCGGCCACACCATCGTCGGCGGCATCGAAGAACACGTCTGGGCGGGCGATGCCAAGGTGCGTGACGTCATCGGCGGCCTCGTGCGCGACATTCCGTGGGACGCCCTCGTCGATGACCTCTCCGGTGGCCAGCGCCGCCGGGTGGCCCTCGCCGCCGTGCTGATCGGTGACTACGACGTCATCTTTCTCGACGAGCCCACCAACCACCTCGACGTGGAGGGCATTTCCTGGCTCGCCGGTCACCTCAAGACCCGTTGGGCCGCCCAGAGTGGCGGACTTGTGGTCGTCACCCACGACCGATGGTTCCTCGACGAGGTCTGCAACATGACCTGGGAGGTGCACGACCGCCTGATCGAGCCTTTCGAGGGCGGCTACGCGGCCTACATTCTGCAGCGCGTCGAGCGCGACCGTATGGGTTCGGTGGTTGAGGCCAAGCGCCAGAACCTCATGAAGAAGGAGCTGGCCTGGCTGCGCCGCGGCGCGCCGGCCCGCACCGCGAAGCCCAAGTTCCGCATCGATGCCGCCAACGTGCTGATCGAAAACGAGCCGCCGCCCCGCGATACTGTCTCAATGCAGTCGATGGCCATGCAGCGCCTCGGCAAGGACGTCGTCGACCTCATCGACATCGGCGTGAAGTTCGGCGACAAGACCGTGCTGAACGACATCACCTGGCGCATCGCGCCGGGGGAGCGCACCGGCATCATGGGCGTCAACGGCGCCGGTAAGTCGACCCTGCTCAATCTCGTCGCGGGCACCCTGCAGCCCACGACCGGCCATGTGAAGCGGGGCAAGACAATCAAGGTCGCCGTGCTCACCCAGCAGCTGTTCGAACTCGACGAGATTCACAACGACCGTGTCAGCGACGTCATCGGCCGTCAGAAGACGAGCTACATGGCCGGTGGCAAGGAGATCACCCCCGGCCAGATGCTCGAACGCATGGGCTTTCTCAGCGCCCAGCTCACCACCCAGGTCAAGGACCTCTCCGGTGGACAGAAGCGGCGCTTGCAGCTGCTGCTGATCGTGCTCGACGAACCGAACGTGCTCATCCTCGACGAGCCCACCAACGACCTCGACACCGACATGCTCGCCGCCATGGAAGACCTGCTGGACTCCTTTCCCGGCACTCTGCTCGTCGTCTCACACGACCGCTACCTGATCGAACGCGTCACCGACAACCAGTACGCGGTCATGGACGGCGGCTTTCGCCACCTGCCCGGCGGCGTCGACCAGTACCTCGAGGTGCGCCGCAAGGCGCTCGCCGGTCCCGCCGCCGGTTCACCAGCGGATGCCCCCGCCTCGTCCAAAAAAATCCCCACCCTCGGCGGCGCCGAACTGCGCAACGCGCAGAAAGAGCTCGGCTCGATCGACCGCAAGGTGGTCAAGCTGCAGGAGCGCATCGCGCAGAAGCACGAAAAGCTCGCCGCCCACGACCAGTCCGACTTCGCCGGTCTTGGCGCACTCGGCGTGAAGCTGACCGAACTCGAAGAGACCATCGCCACGCTCGAAACCCGCTGGGTCGAACTTACCGAGTTGATCGAGGGCTGACGTCGCAGAAGCTGTGACGCTGTGTGTCGGTGCAGGCCACGCGTCGCAGCTTCGGCACGTATCGTTAAGGGGTACCTGCGCAGCCGCGGTACTTCAGCCCCGCGTGGGCGCATCCCTCTGGTTTGACCGGTGGATCCGGTCTGCCCGCGAGCAGTCGACGCGATGCGTTCTTTGATGTTGCGTTGTGCGTTGGCGGGGGCATCCGCTGTAGGTAATACCCGAGACATACCAAACCCAGCCCATCCGAAGGAATCACCGTGAAGAAGACCGTGAAGAACAAACTACTCGCCGCGCTCGCCGTTGCCCCGCTCGTCGCCCTGCTGGCCGGCTGCGCCGGAGCCTCCTCCGAATCCGCCACCGGCACCGACGGTGACGCCATCAAGATCGGCGTCGTCGGGGCCAGCGACCCGTACTGGGCCGTCTACACGAAAGCCGCTGCGGCCGAGGGCATCGAGATCGAGATCGTAGATTTCGCGCAGTACCCGCAGGTCAACCCCGCCCTCGCCGCCGGTGAGGTCGACCTCAACCAGTTCCAACACATCGTCTACCTCGCCGAGTACAACGAGGCGAGCAGCGAAAATCTGGCCCCGATCGGCGCCACGGCCATCTTCCCGCTCGGCCTGTACTCGACCGAGCACAGCGACATTAAAGACATCGTGAAGGGCGACACCGTTGCCGTGCCCGACGACGACAGCAACCAGGCCCGCGCGCTCGTCCTTCTCCAGTCCAAGGGACTCATCAAGCTGAAAGACGGCGGCACGATCTTCTCGAGCCTCGACGACATCGACGAAGCGGCCTCCAAGGTCAAGGTCACGGCCCTCGACGCCTCTCTCACCGCAAGCTCGCTGCCCGATGTCGCCGCTGCGGTCATCAACAACGATTTCGCCGAGAAGGCCGGACTCAAGTTCGAAGACGCCATCGCAACCGACGACGCGGCCGATCCGAGCGTACTGCCGTACGTCAACGTCTTCGCCTCGCGGGACGAGGACAAGGGCAATAAGACCTTCCAGAAGCTCGTCGAGATTTACCAGAACACCCAGGCCGTCCAGGATGGCGTTTTCGCTGTGTCCGGCGACACCGCCGAAATGGTGACCACCCCGGCGTCCGATCTCGCCGAGTCGCTCGCCGCGGTTCAGGCTGACATCAAGGCCGCCCAGTAAGCATCCGTTTCACGAGCACCGCAGTCCAGGGGGAGCACGGGCCCGGGACTGCGGTGTTGTTTCAAGCGGTAACACGGAAGATGAAGTGAGCGAGGCAAACGGATGGCTGTAGTCAGTCTGCGCAATGTGGGCAAGGTATACCCACCCACGACCAAGGACGGCGCGAGTGTCACGGCGCTCGACGGTGTGAGCCTCGACGTCGAGGCCGGGGACATTTACGGCATAATCGGCTACTCCGGTGCCGGCAAGAGCACCCTGGCGCGCCTCGTCAACGCCCTCGAACGTTCGAGCTCCGGCGAGATCTGGGTGAACGGGCAGAACATCGCCGTGCTGCGTGAGCGCGATCTGCGCCAGGTGCGCCTGGGCATTGGGATGATCTTTCAACAGTTCAACCTGCTCGGCTCCCGCACGGTGGCCCGTAATGTGTCCTACCCGCTCGAAGTGGCCGGGTATCCCAAGGAACAACGCGCCGCCCGGGTGGCCGAACTGCTCGACTTCGTCGGCCTCGCCGACAAGGCCGGGTCGTTTCCCGATCAGCTCTCCGGCGGCCAGAAGCAGCGCGTGGGGATCGCCCGCGCCCTCGCCACGCAGCCGAGCATCCTGCTCGCCGACGAGGCAACGAGCGCCCTCGACCCGGAAACCACCCATGAGGTGCTCGCACTTCTGAAACGGGTGAATGCAAAATTCGGGGTCACCATCATCGTGATCACCCACGAAATGGATGTCATCCAGACCATCGCGACCAAGGTCGCCGTAATGGACCAGGGCCGGGTCATCGAGCGCGGACCCGTCTTCGACGTGTTTTCGAACCCGCAAGCCGCGGCATCCGCTCGATTCGTCTCGACCGTGGTCAAGGGCGTTCCCTCGCCAGCCGAACTCGCCGTGCTTCGCGAGCGGCACGGGGGCCGCATCGTGACGCTGGCCTTCCGTGACAGTGCGGTCGACCAGAGGGCCGTCTTCGGCGAGCTCTCGCGGGCCGGAGTGGCGTTCGAGGTCGTCTACGGCGGCATTAACGAAATTCAGGGGCGCCCGTTCGGGCATCTCACCCTCGCGCTCACCGGCGCTGACCCGGTCATCGACCAGGTGCTCGCCCACATTCGAACGATCACCTCCGTCACGGAGGTGCGCTGACATGGATACACTCATCGACCTGCTGCCCGAACTCTGGACGGCCACCTACGAGACGCTCTACATTGTTGCGCTCACCCTGTTCTTCGGCGGCCTCGGCGGACTGCTGGTGGGCCTCGGGCTCTACCTCACCCGCGCCGGCAGCATTCTCGAGAACAAGCCGTTATTTTTCGTGCTCAACCTGCTGGTCAACTTCATCCGCCCGATTCCGTTCATCATCTTTCTCGCTGCGGCGCAACCGCTGGCCCGGGCCGTCACCGGCAGCGGCATCGGCAACAATGCGATCATCTTCACCATTGCGCTCGCAGCCTCTTTCGCCATGGCCCGCATCGTGGAGCAGAACCTGCTCACCGTGACGCCCGGCGTGATCGACGCGGCGCGAAGCGTTGGCGCGGGGCCGATTCGCATCATCTTCACGGTGTTGCTGCCCGAAGCGCTCGGACCGCTGATTCTCGGCTACACGTTCATCTTCGTCGCGCTCGTGGACATGTCGGCGGTCGCCGGCTACGTCGGCGGCGGCGGCCTCGGCAACTTCGCGCTGCAGTACGGCTACCGCCAGTTCAACCCGATTGTGACCTGGGCAGCCGTGCTGCTGATCATCGTGCTGGTGCAGTTCGTACAGTTCTTGGGCAACTACCTCGCCCGCAAGGCTCTGCGGCGGTAGTGCCGGCGGCTAGTCGAAGTCGAGGCTGAGCTTGCGCAGCAGGCCAGCCAGCCGCTCCTGATCGGTCACCGAGAGGGTGTCGAGCAGTTCCGCTTCGGCGTCGACCAGCCGGGTGATGGCGGCATCCACTCGGGTGAGACCGGCGGGGGTCATGCCCACCAGAATGCCGCGCCCGTCGTTGGGCGCGGAGCGGCGCTTCACGAGTCCGCGCTCGACGAGCCCGTCGATGCGGTTCGTCATGGTGCCGCTTGAGACGAGCGTCTGCTGCAACAGGGCTTTCGGGCTGAGTTCGTAGGGGGTGCCGGCCCGGCGAAGGGCCGAGAGCACATCGAACTCCCACGACGCGAGCTCCGAGCGGGAAAAAGCCGTGCGGCGGGCGCGGTCGAGGTGCTTGGACAACCGGGCAACCCGGCTGAGCACCTGCAGCGGCGCAAAATCAAGATCGGGCCGTTCGCGCAGCCACGAATCGACTATTCGGTCGACTTCATCATGGCCAGGCATTCCTCCATTATCCCGCTTACCGGGGGGTTTCTTCGCCGAGAGGCCTCCGGAGCGCGCCAGCGGTGCCGCGGGCCGCTGGAATCTGGCAGACTTGACTCGTTGCTGGCCTCGGCCGGAACGTTCCGCCATAGTGTAACGGCAGCACGGCAGCCTTTGGAGCTGTTCGGTCCAGGTTCGAATCCTGGTGGCGGAGCATTTACTTTCTCTCAACACTGCGTTAGGAATCCCGTGACAGACGCCCGCCTCGCCATCATTGTGTTGGCCGCCGGCCAGGGCACGCGCATGAAGTCCAGCCTGCCAAAGCTGCTGCATCCGCTCGCCGGAGTACCGATCGTCAGCCATGTGCTGGCCACCGCGCGCGCCCTCGACGCCGCCCACGTCATCACCGTCGTGCGGCACGAACGCGACCTGCTCGCCGCCGTTGTGGCCGAAGACCTGCCGGAGAGCACGATCGTTGACCAGGACGAGATTCCCGGCACCGGCCGCGCCGTCGAGCAGGCCGTCGCCGCGCTGCCGGCTGATTTCGACGGTGACGTACTCGTCATCAACGGTGACGTGCCGCTGCTGAACGCCGCCACGCTCGCCTCCTTCATCGCCTCCCACCGCAAGGGCGCCGCTGCGGGCACCGTGCTCTCCGCCTACCCCGACGACGCGACCGGTTATGGCCGCATCATCCGCTCGGTCGAGGGCGCTTTCGACCGCATCGTTGAGCAGAAAGATGCGACGGATGCCGAATTGGCCGTCACCGAGATCAATGCCGGCGTCTACCTGTTCGGCCTGGCCACGCTGCGCGAGCAGCTCGCCCAGCTCACCACCGCCAACGCGCAGGGTGAGAAATACCTCACCGATGTGATCGAGCTGTTGCGCGGGGCCGGCTCCGAGGTGAGCGCCGTTCCCGTCGCCGATTCCTGGATCGTCGCCGGCATCAATGACCGCGCCCAGCTGGGCGATACCGCGCAGAAGCTCAATGCCCTGATCGTGCGCGGCTGGCAGCTCGCCGGTGTGACCGTGCAAGACCCGGCCACCACCTGGATCGACCTGAAAGCAGTACTGGCGGCCGACGTCACCCTGCTGCCGGGTACCCAGATTGTTGGGGCCACCGTGGTGGCTACCGGTGCCATCATCGGCCCGGACACCACCCTGCGCGACTGTGAGATCGGCGAGGATGCCCGAGTGAACCGCACCGATGCGACCCTCGCGGTTATCGAGGCCGGGGCATCCGTTGGCCCGTTCTCCTACCTGCGGCCCAATACCGTGCTCGGCGCTGACGGCAAGATCGGCGCTTTCGTCGAGACCAAGAACGCCCAGATCGGCGCCGGCAGCAAGGTGCCGCACTTGAGCTATGTGGGCGACGCCACCGTCGGCGTGGGGTCGAATATTGGCGCCGGAACAATCTTCGCCAACTATGACGGCGTAGCCAAACACCACTCGGCGATCGGGTCGCATGTGCGCACCGGGTCGCACAACGTCTTCGTCGCGCCGATTACAATTGGGGACGGAGCGTACACGGGGGCAGGCACGGTCGTGCGCAAGAGCGTACCGGCCGGCGCACTGGCCATCAACGTGGCTCCGCAACGCAACATGGACGGCTGGGTGCACGCCAACCGTCCGGGCACAGCCGCTGCTACCGCTGCGGCTGCCAGCCCCAGCAGCACGGAACGCGTGGACAGCACGAAGACTGGAGAATAGGTGTCGGAAATCAAGACCAGCGGTGACAAACGACTAGTACTGGTTTCGGGGCGAGCGCACCCGCAGCTCGCTCTTGACATCGCCACGGAGCTTGGTTCAGAGCTGCTCCACACCGATGCGCGCACCTTCGCCAATGGCGAACTGTATGCCCGGTTCGACGAGAGTGTGCGCGGCTCGGATGCCTTCGTCATCCAGTCCCACACCGCGCCGATCAACGAATGGCTGATGGAACAGCTCATCATGGTTGATGCGCTCAAGCGGGCCTCGGCCAAGCGCATCACCGTGGTCGCGCCGTTCTATCCCTACGCTCGGCAGGACAAGAAGGGTCGCGGCCGCGAACCGATCTCGGCCCGCCTCGTCGCCGACCTGTTCAAGGTCGCCGGCGCCGATCGCATCATGTCGATTGACCTGCACGCCGCCCAGATTCAGGGCTTCTTCGACGGTCCCGTTGACCACCTGTTTGCGATGCCGGTGCTACTGGAGCACTTCCGCGAGAAGCTCGACCCGGCCACGCTCACCGTGGTATCGCCCGACATGGGCCGCGTGCGCGTCGCCGACATCTGGAGCGATCGCCTCGGCGTTCCGCTCGCCATCATTCACAAGCGTCGCGACCCGCTCGTGCCCAATCGGGTTTCCGTGCACGAGATTGTTGGTCAGGTGAACGGCCGCGTCTGCCTGCTCGTCGACGACATGATCGACACCGGACGCACGATTGCCCTGGCCGCCGAGGCCCTGCGCGAGGCCGGCGCAATCGGCGTCGTCGTCGCCGCCACCCACGCCGTGTTCAGCGACCCAGCCGTGGACATGCTGCAGAACCCAGCCATCAGCGCTGTCGTCGTCACCGACACCCTGCCGATCCCGCCCGAGAAGCGTTTTCCGACCCTGACGGTGCTGCCGATCGCACCGCTGTTGGCTCGCGCCATCCACGAGGTCTTCGACGAGGGTTCGGTTACCTCAATGTTCGACGGCGCCGCGTAGCGTTCCGGTGGTGACTCGTCGGTCGAGCCTGTCGGGCCCGTTGGTCGGGCGTGTGGAGATTTCGACCGGCCTGTGCGTTACGACGGAATGCCCGGGGCCCGCTGCGTCGGGGCCGACGGAATGACGCCGAGTGGCTGCACGAAGGTCTCGCGTTCGTTCTGGTCGATGGCATAACACTGCCAGCCGAACCCGCCGGACCCGGCGAACTCGAATCGGGCGTCGAAGTCGACGGCGGCGGGGTAGTACCGAGCGACCGCCGTCACACAGGCGTTGGCGGCGGTGTCGGAGGCAACCCGCATTGTCGTGAGAACGCCGGGTACGACGAGGGCGACAATGCCGAGCACCACGACGACCCGCAGAATTGACGTGAAATGCCTGCCACGCAGGGGGCGGTAGTTGTCGTCGGGCTCGTAGCCGGAGAGTTCGGGGTGATTGTCAGTCATGGGTAACACCATTGTTCCAGACCCTGGTGTGAAGCGGGCGTTGAGAAAGAAACCGGCCGGCGGAATCCACGGCACCCCGGTGGGGCGAGTGGATGCCGCCGGCCGGCAGACGATTACGGCTAGTTCGTGGATGCCTCGATGGCGATCTCACCGCGGTCGCCGGACCACAGGGTGTGGAAGGTGCCGGGCATGTCGACGCGGTGGTACGTGTGCGCACCGAAGAAGTCGCGCTGACCTTGCACCAGGGCGGCCGGCAGGCGTTCGCTCGTGAGCGAGTCGAAGTAGCTCAGGCTGGAACCGAAACCGGGAACCGGGATGCCCGACAGTGCGGCGGTCGAGACCACACGGCGCCAGGCGGCCTCACCGGCGGCGACGGCCTCGGCGAAATACGGGTCCACGAGCAGGCTCGGGATCGAGGGGTCGTTGTTGTAGGCATCCACGATGCGATTGAGGAACTGCGCGCGAATGATGCAGCCGCCGCGCCAGATGGTGGCGATGGCACCCTTGTCGATGTTCCAGTTGTACTTGACCGCACCGGCGATGATCGCGTCGAAACCCTGTGCGTAGGCGACGATTTTCGAGGCGTAAAGCGCCTGGCGCACGTCTTCCTGAAAGGTGTGGCCGACGACGGAGATTTCGGGGCGGGCGGTAATGGTGGCGCGCACCGGTCCGCGCTGCTCCGGGTGGCTCGAAACGGCGCGCGCGAAGACCGCTTCGGCGATGCCGCCGACAGGAACGCCGAGGTCAAGCGCATTCTGCACGGTCCAGACGCCGGTCCCCTTGGAGCCGGCCTCGTCGAGCACGACGTCGATGAACGGCTCGCCGGTCTTCGCGTCGACCTGGCGCAGAATCTCAGCGGTGATCTCGATCAGGTAGCTGTTGAGTTCCCCGTCGTTCCAATCGGTGAAGATGTCGGCGATTGCCTCGGGGGAGTGGCCACCGACCTTACGCAGCAGGTCATACGCCTCGGCGATGAGCTGCATGTCGGCGTACTCGATCCCGTTGTGGATCATTTTCACGAAGTGGCCGGCGCCGTCGGTGCCGATGTGGGTGACGCAGGGCACACCGTCGACAACGGCAGCAATGGATTCGAGGATGGGGCCGAGGGTCTTGTACGCCTCCACCGAACCGCCAGGCATGATGCTCGGGCCGTTGAGGGCGCCCTCTTCGCCACCGGAGATACCGGCGCCGACGAAGTTGAGGCCCTTGGCGCTCTGCTCCTTTTCGCGACGGATGGTGTCGGTGAATTCGGCGTTGCCGCCGTCAACGATGATGTCGCCGGGCTCAAACAGCTCGGATAGCTGCGAGATGACGGCGTCGGTTCCGCGGCCGGCCTGCACCATGATGATCGCGGTGCGCGGCGTGGTCAGCGAGGCGACAAAGTCCGCGATGTTCTCGGAGGCGACGAAGTTCGCCTCGGGGTGCTCGGTCGTGAGCAGGCGGGTGCGTTCGGGGGAGCGGTTGTAGACCGCGACGGTGTTTCCCTCGCGGCCGGCGAGGTTGCGTGCGAGGTTCGAGCCCATCACCGCCAGACCGACGACACCAATATTTGCCTGTGCTGAACCGGACTCTGACACGTTTTCTCCTTTGGGGCTGAGATCAACAGACCACTGTCAAGGGTAGTCCACGTGCCTGCTTGGTCCCACATTCAGGGGTCAGCAGGCACGCAACCGGGCGCTCACTCCGTCGATGTGCCGTCCCAGATAGAACTCATTTCGTTGAAGGCCCGTTCCATGATTTTGAGCATGGCTTCGTGCGCTGCTTCGGGGTTGCCACGCTGAATCGCACTGGCCACGTCGACGTGCAGTTGTAGGGCTTCATTGTGCGGATGTCGCGGCATGAGCCCGTAGTTCGTGCGGCCGGTCAGGACCTCGGCAACCAGGGTATTGAGCTTGGCGAACATCTCGTTGCCCGAGCTGGCCAGTACCAGGTGGTGAAACTCGATGTCGAGCACGAGAAAAGCCTCGGGGTCGTCGGCCTGACCGGCGGCCCACAGTTTGCCGGCCAGTCCCATGAGCTCACTGGCGTCCGCTAATGGCGCCCGGATAGCCGCCAGCCGGGCAGCCTGGGGTTCAATGGCTGTGCGCAACTCGGTGAGTGAACGCAGCTGTGCGATGCGCGCGGGTGAGGCGAGACGCCAGCGAATGACTTGCGGGTCGTAGAGGTTCCATTCCGACGCCGACAGAATCTGCACGCCGACCCGTCGGCGGGAGGCGAGCATGCCCATCGAAGCGAGTACCCGGATGGCCTCGCGCACGACTGACCGCGAGACGCCGTATCGCTCCTCGAGCTCTTCAATGCGAAAGACCGACGTGCTCGCGAGTTCTCCGGCGCAGATGGCCAGGCCGAGCATGTCGACGACGCGGGCGTGCAGGCCCGTCACTGTTCCGTTGCCATCGAGCGTGGACGGCAGGTCAACAAGCGGTTGGGTAGCCGGCGCTGGCATCACAGAGGGCGTCATACGATTGATCATATCCTTTCCACAACAGAGTTGAATAAGTATGTTTTATTGGGTAGCGTTTTCTTTTGAGACAGATGTAAAGATGCATCTGTTGGGGAGCGTGGCTCAAGTGCCGGTTCTTCAGATTGGAGACACAGTGAAGCGTCATTCCGTTTTTCGTGTTGCGGCCATCGTCGCAGCCACTGTCATCGCAGTAGGCACGCTCACCGCGTGCGGTGCCGGCGCCAGCGACGGTGACGGGGCCTCGAAAACACTTCGGGTGACCCTGGCCAACCACGTCTGGACCGACACAATCAAGAGCAAGCTGCCCGAGTTCGAAGCGGCCACCGGCCTGACGGTAGAACTGAGCCAGTACGGCGAAGATCAGCTTTCGGACCAGTACAACGTGAAGCTCAACGCCGGCACCGACGAGATCGACGTCATGATGTATCGCCCCCTTCAGGAAGGCAAGCTGTTCGCCAAGAATGGTTACCTCGCCGACCTGAGCGACGACGTCGACTCGAATGCAGACTGGGACTGGAGCGACTTCCAGCCCGGACCGGTGGGATCGACGACCCATGACGGCAACGTTGTGGGAGTCCCGATCATTACCGAGCAGGAAGTGCTGTACTACCGCAAGGACCTGCTGGCCAAGGCCGGACTCGAGGTTCCCACCACGATGGTCGAACTCGAAGCCGCAGCCAAGGCGATCAAGGAACAGAACCCCGGCGTAGCCGGTTTCGTTGCCCGCACCGGTAAGTCCGCCGCCGTCACCCAGTTCTCGAGCTTTCTGTACAGCTTCGGTGGTGACTTCATCGACGAAAACGGTGACTCCGCCATTGCCAGCCCCGAAGCCAAGGAAGCGTATGCCTTCTACGGTAAACTTATTCGCGAGTACGGCCCCGATAACGTCAGCACGGACATGAGCTGGCCCGAGGCCATGGCGATTTTCACCCAGGGCCAGGCCGGCCTCTACACCGAGGCAGACAGCCTCTACAAAAACGCGACCGACCCCGAGACCTCCAAAGTGTCCGACACCGTCGGCTTTGCGCCGATGCCGGCCGGCCCCGGCGGCTCCGTTGCCTACAACGTGCCGTCCTGGGCTCTGGGCGTCAATGCTGAATCGGCCAACTCAGCTGAAGCGTGGAAGTTCATCGAATGGGCGACGAGCCAGGAACTGACCCTGGCGGTTCAGCAGGACGGCGTTCCCGGTGCACGCCAGTCGGTGTGGGAAGACCCGGCCGGCACGTCGACCTACCCGGCTGACCTTGCTGCTGCGATCTCCACGAGCTCGAAAAACGGCGTCGGTCATGACCGCCCGCTCGTCATCAAAGTGCCCGAAGCACGCGAGATCGTCGGAGACCCGATCGTCGTCGCCATCACCGGCGGCGACTCCGACGCGGCAGCGAACGCTGCGAGCGATGCCTTCCAGGGCATCCTCGACGACGAGTAGAGCCGATTCTGCTGGGGGCGCACGATTGACACCGATCGTGCGCCCCCAGCCCTCTTCTGACCATGCAAAAAAAGTGTGAGGTGAATGATGACCACGATGGTCAGCACCAAGCCCACGGTGTGGGAAAACTTCTCCACCTGGGCCAACCGTCATCGAAAGTGGCTATTCGCCTCTCCCGCGATGATTTTCGTCGGACTATTGATCGCCGTCCCGCTCGGCTGGACCCTTTATCTCAGCATTACCGACTCAGAGGGCTCCGTTCGCGCTGAATCCAACGTGGTCGGACTCAACAACTACGTCGAAGTGCTCAGCGATTTCGACCGGTTCTGGCCTGCTGTGATGCGCACGTTCGTCTTTACCGGAGGAGCGCTCGCCATCGAGATGGTGTTGGGAATGTGCATTGCACTCCTGCTCTGGCGTCCGTTCCGAGGCGAGAAATGGGTGCGCGTCGCAATCCTGCTGCCGCTCGTGGCGACTCCGGTCGCCGTCGGCATGATGTGGCGCCTCATCTTCGACCCGAACATCGGTTTCGCCAACCAGGTCCTGAGCTGGGTCGGTATTCCGGCGCAGCCCTGGCTCTCCGGTCAGTACACGGCACTGCCCACGCTCATGTTTGTGGACATCTGGCAGTGGACGCCGATGGTCGTGCTGATGCTCCTGGCCGGTCTCACCTCGCTGTCGGACGAACCCGATGAAGCGGCCCGCATCGACGGCGCCAACGCCTGGCAACGCTTCTGGTTTGTCACCCTGCCGCTGCTGCGTGCCACCGTCATTGTGACCATCGTGCTGCGCGGCATTGATGCCCTCAAGACTTTCGACATTCTCTATGCCACCAAGGGCAAGGGTGGCGGGTCATTCCACGAGGTGGAGACGCTCAACATCTACGCCTTCGGCCTGAGCTTCGACTACAACGACTACGGGATCGCATCCACCGTGCTGATCCTGTTCTTCCTGCTCATCATTGCGATCATGTGGGTGCTCACCTACCGCAGAAAGGCGAACCGGTCATGACCACGACCCTGCCAGCCCGTCCCGTCACGGAGACACCGCGCCCGGTCGCGATCGCGCCGCGGCGCCGCAAGCCGCGAGCGTACAAGATCTTTCGTGTCGTCGCCCTGACCCTCACGGTGTTGCTGTTTATCGCTCCCCTGGTCTGGATGTTCATTGCGTCGCTCAAAACCAACGTCGACATCTACGACGCCAGCAAGACCTTGTTCTTCGCGCCGACCCTCGACAACTACGACAACGTGCTCAGCCGCAACAACTATTTCGGATTCATCTTCAATAGTTTCTGGGTGGCACTGCTGTCCACCCTCTTCTCCCTGCTCATCGGAGTTCCAGCCGCCTACGCGATGAGCCGTTTCGCCATGCACCGCTCCGCGCTGGTCGTGCTCATGGCACGCATCATTCCCGGCGTCAGCCTGCTCGTGCCGTGGTATTTCATTTTCGCCAACATGCGCATGGTCGGCGGCTTCGGCGTGCTGATTCTCTCGCACATGTTCGTGGCCCTGCCGCTCATCGTCTACATCATGATCAGTTACTTCGACTCGACCCCCCTCGAATTGGAGGAGCAGGCGCAGGTGGATGGCCTCACCCATATCGGCGCGTTCCTTCGGATCACGCTGCCGCTGTCCGTTCCCGGACTCGCGACCGCCGGCATCCTCTCCTTCATCTTTTCGTGGAACAACTTCATGTTCGCGCTGGTACTCTCCGGAGCGAATACCAAGACCCTCCCGGTGGCGATCTTCAACTTTGTCTCATATGCCAGCATCGACTGGGGGAGCCTGATGGCGGCAGCCGTCGTCGTAACCGTTCCCATCATGGTGATCGCACTGTTCACCCAGAAATACATCGTGTCCGGCCTCACCGCCGGTGCGACCAAGGGCTGAGCGTGAGCCTCCCACCGATCGTCGTCATGGGTGTGCAGGGGTCCGGTAAATCGACCATCGGTGAACTACTGGCCGCGCGGGTTGGCGCCCGGTTCCTCGATGGCGACGCACTGCACCCCGCCGCCAACAAAGCGGTCATGGCCGCTGGGCAGGCGCTGCAAGATGAGCACCGACTTCCGTGGCTGCACGAGATCGGGCGTCAACTGGCCGAAGGCCGTCCCGGCGGCATCGTGATAGCCTGCTCGGCGCTCAAACGCAGCTACCGCGACCTCCTGCGCGGTCACGCCGGCGACCTGTTCGTCGTCGACCCGGAAGGGCTGATCGACCTGATCGCGGCCCGGCTTCGTGCCCGTACCCATGAATTCATGCCTCCCGCGCTCCTCCAATCGCAGTTCGACACGCTCGAGGTGCGCACAGACGATGAACGCGGCGTGACCGTGAATATTGTCGAACCGCCCGGCACCATCGTCGAACGGATCGTCGCGGCTCTCGCCGCCGAAACAGAAGGTCGTCAGGTTGGCCGTGTCACACATCACACGAGTTGAAACTTTTCTCGTCGCACCCCGTTGGTTGTTTGTGCGGCTCGAGACCGACGACGGCGTCGTCGGCTGGGGGGAAGCCAGCCTTGAAGGGCATTCGGATGCCGTACGCACGGTTATTGAACAGTTCGCGGAATATCTCGTCGGGGCCGACCCTGACCGTATTGAAGATCATTGGCAGGTACTGACCAAGAGTGGCTTCTACCGCGGCGGACCGGTATTCGGCAGCGCCGTCTCCGGAATCGACCAGGCGTTGTGGGACATCTTGGGTAAATCCCTCGGGGTGCCCGTATACCAGCTGCTCGGCGGTGCGGTGCGGGATCGAATCCGCGTGTACGGCTGGGTCGGCGGCGACGATCCGAGCGGCATCACCGACGCGATCGAGGCCCAGCTCGCCGTGGGGCTGACCGCCGTCAAAATGAACGCGTCCGGCATCATGAGCCGGGTCGGTACGGTCGCCGAAATCGACGGCGTACTCGAACGGGTCGCCGCCGCGCGCGCCGTTCTCGGCCCCGACCGCGACGTGGCCGTGGACTTTCACGGCCGGTTCACCCTCGCCAACGCCCGCCGGATCGCCCCGTTGCTGGAGCCGTTGCGCCCGTTCTTCATTGAGGAACCGGTCGTTCCGGAAAACTCCCACCTAATCGGTCAGCTCGCCCAGACCACCTCCCTGCCGATCGCAACGGGAGAGCGCCTCTATACCCGGCAGGATTTTCTGCCCGTGTTTCAGGCCGGCATCGCCGTGGCGCAGCCCGACCTCTCGCACGCCGGCGGCATCTCCGAAGTGCGCCGCATCGCGGCGATGGCCGAGGTGTTCGACGTGCAGCTGGCCCCACACTGCCCGCTCGGCCCGATCGCGCTGGCGGCGTGCCTGCAGGTGGGCTTCGCAACACCCAACTACCTCATTCAGGAGCAGAGCATCGGCATTCACTACAACCAG
Source organism: Cryobacterium sp. (assembly GCF_026786305.1). Taxonomy (GTDB): domain Bacteria; phylum Actinomycetota; class Actinomycetes; order Actinomycetales; family Microbacteriaceae; genus Cryobacterium. Next base: position 58,846 of record NZ_JAJAYI010000089.1, on the reverse strand, counting down.
GGCGCCGAAGTACTCGACTACGTGCTCGACAAAGAACCGTTGAAATTCGTCAACGGACACATCGAACTGGTGACCGGCCCCGGCCTCGGCATTGACATCGACGAGGTCGCTGTGCGGGCCGCCGACTCGCGCGGGCACACCTGGCGGTCGCCGATCTGGCGGCACGCCGACGGCGCATTGGCCGAGTGGTGACGGCCGTGACGGTACCGGGCACTCCGGGCGATTTTCTCGCCGGGATGCAGCGTGAACGTCTGCTCGCCATTATTCGCGCGACCGACCCGGACGCCGCGATTGCCGCGTCCCTCGCGCTCTTTGCCAGTGGTATCCGCTTTCTTGAAGTGTCCCTCGTCACGACCGACGCGCTCGGTATCATCGCCGAGCTCGCCCGACTCGCCCCGAGCGACTGTCTGGTCGGCGCGGGAACCGTGCTGACCACCGACGACGTCCACCGCAGCGCCGCGGCCGGCGCAACGTTCATGGTGACCCCGGCCATAACCGACGCCATCGCCGAATCGGCCCGGCTGGGCCTGCCGGTGTGCGCTGGCGCGCTCACCCCAACCGAGGTCGTTGCGGCCCGCCGCGCGGGCGCCACCGTGGTCAAGCTGTTTCCCGGATCGTTCGGCGGGCCGGCCTATCTCAAGGCGCTGCGCGACCCGCTGCCCGACGTGCCATTCGTACCCGTCGGCGGCGTCGATGCCGTGCGTGCTGCGGAATACTTCGCGGCCGGGGCTCTCGCCGTGGGCATCGGCAGCCCCCTGCTCGGTGATGCGGCCCGCGGCGGTGACCTCGACGCACTCAGGGCTCGTGCGGTCAGCTTTCTGGCCGTGCGCGACAAGTTCAATCAGGACGATGTCGACGAGATGACGGCTGCGCGAGCATGACCGGCCCCGACGTCGTCACCCTCGGCGAAACGATGGTCAGCCTGCGCACGGGCACTCCGCTGCGCCTCGGCGGCACCCTGCGGATGACCATGGCCGGCGCCGAGTCAAATGTCGCGATCGGGCTGGCCCGGCTTGGCCACACCGTGCGCTGGGGTGGCCGCGTTGGTCACGACGAGGTCGGGCAGTATGTGCTGCGCACTTTGCGCGCCGAAGCGGTCCTCGTCGATACGGTCACCGTGGACGCCGACCGGGCCACCGGCCTCATGCTGGCCGAACGCCGCATCAACGCCCTGTCGCGGGTGAACTATTACCGCAGCGATTCGGCCGGTTCGGCGCTCGGCCCAGCGGATGCCGTCGCCTGCCTGGCCGCGGCCCCGCGGCTTCTGCACGTCACCGGTATCACCCCGGCGCTCTCGAGCTCAGCCGCGGAGGCCGTGACCGAGGCCGTGCGGCTCGCCCGCGCGGCCGGCGCCCTCGTGTGCGTCGACGTGAACTATCGAGCCACACTCTGGAGCACGGACAGGGCCAGGACGAGCCTGTCGGCCCTGGCTCGCAGCGCGGACATCGTCATCGCCTCCGACGACGAGCTCGCACTCATTGCAACCAGCGCGGGTTCTCCCGAAGCGGAGGGCTGGGCAGCGGCCGAGCTTGCAGCATGTGGTGTCAAGGCGCTCATCATCAAACGCGGCGCCGACGGCGCCAGCGCCTTCACCGACGGGCAGGTTGTGCACGCGCCGGCAGTTCCGGTCACCGTGCGCGACACCATTGGCGCCGGTGATGCCTTCACCGCCGGTTACCTGTCCGGAGTGCTCGACGGGCTCCCTGTGGCCGCGGCGCTCGCTCGCGGCACCGTTACCGGTGCCTTCGCGGTCGCCGCCGTCGGTGACTGGGAGGGCGCACCGACCCGCGCCGAACTGGCCCTGCTCGCCGCACCGGCCGGAGCCACCCTGCGCTGACTCGGCATCCGCTTTCCGCGCATTCCCATCGCGTGTACGACCAAGGAGAACCCCATGAAGATCGACAGAGCAGAAGTCATCGTCACCAGCCCGGATCGCAATTTCGTGACGCTGCGGCTCACCACCGACGACGGGCTCGTTGGGCTCGGCGACGCCACCCTGAACGGCCGCGAACTGGCCGTTGTGGCCTACCTGCAGGAGCACGTCGTGCCGCTGTTGCTCGGCGCCGACGCGCACCGCATCGAAGACACCTGGCAGTTTCTCTACCGCAGCGCTTACTGGCGTCGGGGCCCGGTCACCATGGCAGCGATTGCCGCCGTTGACGTCGCGCTCTGGGACCTCAAGGCGCAGGCTGCGGGAATGCCGCTGTACCAGCTGCTGGGCGGAGCCAGCCGGGACAAGATCCTGGCCTACGGCCACGCCTCCGGGCGGGACCTGCCCGAACTGTTCGACTCCATCCGCAAGCACCAGGCGCTCGGCTACCGCGCGATCCGGGTGCAGACCGCCATTCCCGGACTCAAGGCCATTTACGGCGTCGCCGCGCAGACCCAGACCAGCGGCAAACGCTACGACTACGAACCGGCCCAGCGCGCTGCCCGACCCGCCGAAGAAGACTGGGACACGCACGCCTATCTGCGGCACCTGCCGACCGTGTTTGAGGGCGTGCGCGCCGAGTTCGGTGCCGAACTGCCCCTGCTGCACGACGGACATCACCGGATGACGCCGATCCAGGCCGCGAAACTCGGCAAGTCCCTCGAACCCTACGACCTGTTCTGGCTCGAAGACTGCACCCCGGCCGAAAACCAGGATGCTCTGCGCCTGGTGCGTTCGCACACCGTTACCCCGCTTGCGATTGGCGAGGTCTTCAACACGGTCTGGGACTACCAGACCCTGATCAAGGACCAGCTCATCGACTACGTTCGGTCGGCGGTCACCCACACCGGCGGTATCTCACCGATGAAGAAGATCCTCGACTACGCCGCCCAGTACCAGATCAAGTCCGGTATTCACGGTCCGACCGACATCTCCCCGGTGGGTATGGCTGCGGCGCTGCACCTCGACCTGGCCATTCACAACTTTGGAATCCAGGAGTACATGCAGCACGGTGACGCCACCAACAGTGTCTTCGAGCAGTCCTTCAGCTTCTCCAACGGCTACCTGCACCCCGGAAACAAGCCCGGTCTGGGCGTTGAGCTCAACGTCGACGAGGCTGGCAAGTTCCCGTACCAAACGGCTTATCTGCCCGTCAACCGGCTGGCCGACGGTACCGTGCACGACTGGTAGTCGTACCGATGCGACACGCCCGGGCTGCAGACGCGGCTCGAACTGTGTAAGCTTGGGAATCGAACTTCGGCGAGGGATGGTGCTGGGCCAGATCAGTGGACCGGCGGCATCCGTTATCGACGCGGCGGACGAGACCTTGGGCTTTTCCTCACGCTGACATGCGTTCGAGTTGAATCAGTACCCCGCTTTCTCGGGCTTCGGCCCGCGAACCACGACCTGGGCCTCACGCCCCGCAAGGAGAAATACCATGGCTAGAGAAGTTACCGCCGTCGCCGCTGAACTGCGCGAAAGCTTCGGCAAGGGCGCGGCCCGTAAGCTGCGCGTTCTCGGCAAGATCCCGGCCGTCATCTACGGCCACGGCACCGAGCCGGTGCACGTGTCGCTGCCCGCCCACCGCATCGCCCTGCTGCTGCGTCGCGCCAACATGCTCCTCGAGCTTGACATCGCCGGCGCCAAGCAGCTCGTGCTGGTCAAGGATGTGCAGAAGGACCCGGTGAAGGCCGTCATCGAGCACATCGACCTGGTCGTCGTGCGCAAGGGCGAAAAGGTGCAGGTTGAAGTTCAGGTGCACATGTCGGGCGAGTCCTTCGCCGGCACGGTCGCCGACTTCGACACCAAGACCCTGCTGCTCGAGGTGGAAGCGACCGACATTCCCGAGAACGTCACCGTGTCGATCGAAGGCCTCGAAGACGGCGCTCAGATTCACGCCAAGGACGTTCCGCTGCCCACCGGCGCCGTGCTCATCTCCGACGAAGACGCCCTCGTCGTGTACATCCACACGCCGCGTGGCGAAGACGAAGAAGAGGCCGAGACCGAGACCGAGGTCATCACGGCCGGCACCCCCGCCGCCACGCCCGACGCGTAGCACTCATTCTCAACTGGTTCCGTCTGGGCTATCACCCTCGCAAACGGAGGATTCCCCTGGATACGAACCTGTGGCTCGTAGTCGGGCTCGGTAACCCCGGGCCCGACTACGCCGGCAATCGGCACAACGTCGGACAAATGGTGGCGGCACAGCTCGCCGGCCGTCTCACGTCAAACTTCAAGCGTCACAAGACGGCCGCCCTCGTCGCCGAGGGGCGCTTCACGCCCGGCGGACCACACCTGGTGCTGGCCAAGCCCACCACCTTCATGAACGTCTCCGGCAGCCCGGTCGCCGCGCTGCTGAGGTTCTACTCGCTGCCCGTCTCGCAGCTCATCGTCGTGCACGACGACCTCGACCTTCCCTTCGACACCCTCAAAATCAAGGTCGGCGGCGGTCACGGCGGCCATAACGGCCTGCGCGACATCATCGCCGCCACCGGAACCAACGAATTCATTCGCATTCGCATGGGCATCGGCCGCCCGCCCGGCCGCCAGAATGCGGCCGACTTCGTGCTGCACGACTTCGTCGCAACCGAGCGTAGCATTCTGCCCAATCTGATAGCGGATGCCGCCGACGCGATTGAACTGATCGCCTCCGACGGTGTCGTGGCGGCGCAGCAGAAGTTCCATTCGCCGTCCTGAGGCCAGTTCGGCGCTGTCGGTGCCAGTGCGTAGACTCGTTCAGTGATCCTTCAGGGCTTAATCGCAGCGCTCGCGCGCGCCTCCACGTTCGACAACGCCCTCGCGTACGCCAGCCGGGACGCTGATTTCTCGCTGACCGAGGGCCTGCGAGCGCCGCTTCTCGCCGCGCTCCTCGACCTGCGTCGGGATGACGCCGAGGCTCTCTTCGTCATCACCGCGACCGGCCGGGAGTCCGAGGCGCTGCGCGAGAACCTCGGTTGCTTCGCCACGAGCGCTGAGATCATCGACTTTCCGGCCTGGGAGACCCTGCCGCACGAACGCCTCAGCCCGAGCGCCGAGATCGTCGGCAAACGCCTGCACGCCCTGCGTCGCATGCGCGAATGGCAGGAGGCGGACCCGGCCACGCGGCATCCGCTCATCGTCGTCGCCTCGGTGCGGGCCGCGTTGCAGCCGGTCGCTGACAACCTCACCGACTACGAACCGATCGAGCTCACCGTTGGCGGGCGCGGCCATGACCTCTCGGCGATCGTGCTGCAGCTCGTCAATGTTGCCTATGCCCGCGTCGACATGGTCACCCGGCGCGGGGAGTTCGCCGTGCGCGGCGGCATTCTGGACGTGTTTCCACCGGTCTCCTCCCACCCGTACCGGGTGGAGTTCTTCGGCGACGAGGTCGAGCAGATTCGACTGTTCAGCGTCGCCGACCAGCGCTCGCTGCCCGAACCGGTCGAGTCCGTCAGCCTGCCGCCGAGCCGCGAACTGCTGCTCAGCCCCGCCGTTCGGCAGCGCGCCCGCGAGATGCAGCACGAATTTCCGAGCCTGGCCGGCCTGCTCGCCAAGATCGCTGAGGGCATCCCGGTCGAGGGTATGGAAAGCCTCGCGCCGGCACTGGTCGACCGGCTGGTACCGGTCACCCACTACCTGCCGAGCAACGCCGCCGTCGCCGTGATCTCACCGGAACGGGTCGCGAGCCGCGCGATCAGCCTCGCCGAAACCAACCGCGAGTTTCTCGGCGCCGCTTGGAGCGCCGCCACTGTCGGCGCCGACGCTCCGATCGACCTCGAATCCGGCGATTTCCTCACGCTGGGCCGCCTGCGCGACAGCGTGAAGTACTCGGCACCGGGCGCATCGGCCTCCGGTCACAGCTGGTGGACCCTGAGTTCGTTCCAGGCCGCGCCGACCGCCGCGCCGGACGTGCCCGTGTTTCGACAGGCTCAACAACCGCTCGAGCTGAACGAACTGCTCACCATTCGCATCGAAGCGGATGCCGTACCCACTTTCGCCGGCAGCGTCGACGGCGCCGTGGGTCACGTCGCCTCCCGGCTGCACGACGGCTGGGTCGTCGGCATCGTCGCCCAGGGCGCCGGTCTGGTCGAGCGGGCCGCCCAGGTGCTCGCCGAGCGCGAGCTGCCGGTGCGCGTGGTGGACGTGTGGCCGCTGGAGCCGGAACCGGGTATCGCCTACCTTCTGAAGGCATCCGTCGATCACGGTTTTGAGCTGCCGCAGAGCAAGCTCACGCTGATCAGCGAGTCTGAGTTCTACGGCCGTACCGTCGGCTACTCCGAGCGGCAGATCAAGAAGCTCGCGAGCCGCCGCAAAAACGTCGTCGACCCGCTGCAACTCGTTTCCGGCGACCACGTCGTGCACCAGACGCACGGCATCGGCCGTTTTCTCGAACTGACCCAGCGGGAGGTGTCAGGCGGAGGCCGAAACCCGGTCAAGACCACCCGTGAATACCTCGTGCTCGAATATGCGCCGTCGAAGCGTGGGCACGCCGGCGACCGGCTGTATGTTCCGACCGACCAGCTCGACCTCGTCACCCGCTATGTCGGCGGTGAAGCGCCGACCCTGAGCAAGATGGGCGGCAGCGACTGGTCGAGCGCCAAGACCAAGGCACGCAAGGCGGTGCGCGACATCGCCGTTGAACTCGTCAAACTGTATTCGGCGCGCATGGCCAGCAAGGGGTACGCCTTCGGGCCGGACACCCCGTGGCAGCGTGAGCTCGAAGAGGCCTTTCCGTTCGTGGAAACGCCCGACCAGCTCACTACGATCGACGAGGTCAAGGCCGACATGGAACGGCCCATTCCGATGGACCGGCTGCTCAGCGGTGACGTCGGCTTCGGCAAGACCGAGGTCGCCATTCGCGCCGCGTTCAAGGCGGTGCAGGACGGCAAACAGGTCGCCATGCTCGTGCCGACCACCCTCCTGGTCAGTCAACATATGGAAACCTTCAAGGAGCGCTTCGCCGGATTTCCGATTCACCTGCGCGCCCTGTCGCGGTTCCAGACCGACAAGGAGTCGCGGGAAACCATCGCCGGCATGCTCGACGGCACCGTCGACGTCGTTATCGGCACGCACCGGCTGCTGTCGCCGTCGATCATTTTCAAAGACCTCGGCCTCGTCATCATCGACGAGGAGCAACGGTTCGGCGTCGAGCACAAGGACGCGTTGAAGAAGCTCAAAACCAACGTCGATATTCTCGCGATGAGCGCGACGCCCATCCCGCGGTCGCTCGAGATGGCGGTCACCGGCATCCGAGAAATGTCGATCTTGGCCACCCCGCCCGAAGATCGGCATCCGATTCTGACCTTTGTCGGGCCGTATTCGCAGCGGCAGGTGGCCGCGGCCATCCGTCGTGAGCTGCTGCGTGAGGGCCAGATCTTTTTTGTGCACAACCGGGTCACGAGCATCAATCGCATTGCCTCGCAGCTCGCCGAGCTCGTGCCCGAGGCACGCATCGCCATCGCGCACGGGCAACTACCCGAGGCGCAATTGGAACAGGTGGTCGGCGACTTCTGGGAGCGTAAGTTCGACATTTTGGTCTGCACCACGATCATCGAAACCGGCCTCGACATCAACAACGCCAACACCATCATCATCGACCGCGCCGACAAATTCGGTCTGAGCCAGCTGCACCAGTTGCGTGGCCGGGTCGGACGTGGGCGCGAGCGGGCCTACGCCTACTTTTTGTACGACGAGAACAAGCCGCTGTCGGAGACCGCGCACGACCGGCTCGCCACGATCGCAGCGAACAACGAGCTCGGCGCGGGCATGCAGGTTGCGCTCAAGGACCTCGAAATTCGTGGCGCCGGCAACCTGCTCGGCGGCGAGCAGGCCGGCCATATCGCCGGTGTCGGCTTCGACCTCTACCTGCGCATGATCGGTGAGGCCGTGAGCACGTTCCGCGGCGACGTCGCCGAGGGGCAGACGGAGCTGCGCCTTGAACTGCCAGTCGACGCGCACATTCCGCACGACTTCGTCGACAGCGAACGGTTGCGTCTCGAGGCCTACCAGAAGCTCTCGAGCGCGAGCTCGCCCACAGCGACCGTCGACCAGATCGACCTCGTGCTCGACGAACTCACCGACCGATACGGCGAACCGCCCGTGCCGGTGCAGAATCTCGTGGCCGTGTCGAGGCTGCGCTGGCAGGCGCAGCAGGCGGGACTCGGCGAGGTCGTGGCCATGGGCTCGAACCTGCGCGTCGCTCCGGCCGATCTGGCTGACTCGATTCAAGTGCGCTTGCAGCGGATGTATCCCGGCTCACGTTACGTCTCGTCCACCGGAGCGCTCAGCGTGCCGATGCCGCGCCCGAACGGCGAGCCACTCGACGACAACGCCCTGATCGAATGGACCAAGACGCTGCTGACGGCGATCTTCCCCCGCCCAGTGCCGGTCCCTGCCGCGTCCTAAAAAACCCGGTGGTCGAGTTTGTCGAGACCATATTTCCTGCACGCAGGGGGTCGCGACAGGCTCGACCGACGGATGTGCTAGTTGGACTGCGTCTTCGGCTCGGGCTCGAATACGTCGGGCACGCCGTCGTTGTCGGCGTCGAGCGCCTCTTTTTCGGCGATGAGACGGTAGTGGCGGTTGCGTGCGCGCAGAATCGCAGTGGCCAGCAGTGCAGCGAGCAACGAACCAACCAGGATGGCGATTTTGGCGTGGTCGTCGTGAGGGCTGCCCTGGCCGAAGCCGAGTTCACTGATCAGAAGCGACACGGTGAAGCCGACACCGGCCAGTGTTGCCACACCGATGACGTCGATCCAGGCAAGATCGGGGTCGAGTGTCGCCCTGGTCGTCTTGGTGACGATCCAGGTCGCCAGCAGTACCCCGATTGGTTTGCCGATCACGAGGGCGACGACGATTCCGACGGCGACCGGGTCGGTGATAGCGCGGAACAGGCCGTCGACGCCACCGATGGTGACTCCGGCCGAGAAGAAAGCGAAGACCGGAATGGCGATGCCGCTCGACAGCGGGCGGATGCGATGTTCGAGGGTCTCGGCGAGGCCAGGTCCGGCGTCCGGCCCGCCACCGCGCTTGCTACGCAGCACCGGGACGGCAAAGCCGAGCAGCACACCGGCGACGGTCGCGTGCACACCCGAGCCGTGTACCAGAGCCCAAACGATGAAGCCGAGCGGCAACAGGATCAGCCAAGCGCTCCAGGCGCGGGTGCCAAAGAAGTACGAGAACTTGTGCGTCAGGATCCAGAACAGAGCCAACGGAATGAACGCCACAATCAGCAGGATGAATGAAATGTCGGTGGTATAGAAGAACGCGATGATCGCAATCGCCAGCAGGTCGTCGACCACTGCCAGGGTGAGCAAGAAGATACGCAGCGCGGCCGGTAGACGAGAGCCGATGACGGCGAGCACAGCCACGGCGAAGGCAATGTCGGTCGCGGTGGGAATGGCCCATCCGCGCAGGGCATCCGACCCCGAATTGATGTTGATCAGCGTGTAGATGAGCGCGGGAACGATGACGCCGCCGACCGCGGCCGCGACCGGGACGATGGCCCGGTTGACGGTGCGCAGGTCGCCGGCGACGAATTCGCGTTTCAGTTCGAGCCCGGCCAGAAAGAAGAAGATAGCGAGCAGCCCGTCGGCGGCCCAAGTGCCGAGGCTGAGGTTCAGGTGTAGGGGTTCAAACCCGATCTTGAAGTCACGGGCGGCGTAGTAGGCATCGGCGAGTGGCGTGTTCGCCATGATGAGCGCTGCGACGGTTGCCACGAGCAGAATGGCTCCGCCGACGGTCTCCTTGCGCAGGATCGCCGAGATACGCACGAATTCGAGGTAACGGCCGCGGCGAAAAACGGGTTCGGCCGGCGGGCGAGGAGTGGTGGGCAAGCGTGCAGGTTTGGTCACAGGGATCCTCTGGTTCTGGGGCGCGACTTCTGGAGGCGCAGCGAAATTGTGCCGACCAGACTTCCCGGCTCACCATCAAGCAGGATACACGACCCGTCTGGGTGGGGCCCAGCGGGGGAGGAGGCCGCAGCCTACGATTGTGTGTGACCAGCCGATTGTTCTTGAGGAGTGCTTGTGACAAACCCCCTGTTCTCGAATCAGCCCGGCCCGTCGAATCAGCCCCGCATTCCGAGCCAGCCTGCTGGTGCCGCCGAGCCTCGTGTTGTCGCACCGCCGGCATCCGCTACCCCGCTTGAGACGGTGATCGCGACGGTCGCCCGGCTGCGCGCGCCCGGCGGATGCGCGTGGGACGCGGACCAGACGCACGCCTCGCTCGTTCGCCACCTGGTCGAGGAAACCCACGAACTGATCGAGGCGATCGAGGAAGGCACCCGCGACGATCTGCTCGAAGAACTCGGCGACGTTCTCTATCAGGTGATCTTTCACGCCGATCTCGCCGCGCACACCGCCGAGGAGAACTTCGATATTCAGGATGTCGCCGCACGCCTGACCGAGAAAATGGTGGGGCGGCATCCACACGTGTTCGGCGATGTGACCCTCGACACCGCCGCCGAGGTCTCGGCCGCGTGGGACGGTTTCAAAGCAGCAGAGAAGCCAGGGCGCACGAGTGTGCTCGACGGTATTCCAGCCGGAATGCCGGCGCTCGCCCTCGCCGACAAGGTCCTCGGCCGAGCCGAAAAGATCGGCCTGCTTGAAACGGATGCCGGCTTCCCGCTTCCGATCGAATCCGAAGCCGATCTGGGCCCCCTTTTATTGGCCATCGTCGCCTCGGCCCGGGCGCAAGGCCTCGACGCCGAGCGTGCCCTGCGCGCCGCCGTGCGGGACCTGCAGGGCGAAATTCGCGGCGCTGAGGCGCCGGATCATAACGACCCCGACGCCTTTGACGCCGGAATAATCGGTCTCCCCTCCTAACGCGGGCCGGGCAGAGCGTCTACGCGATGCGACTGCCAACGGGGAGTTTGGTGGCGGGGGTACGGGTGCGCCGCCACGCCCAGGCCAGGGCGCCCGCGCCGAGCAGCAGGTGCATCGCGAGCCCGATGAACCAACTCGGCACCGCGCCGTCGTAGGTCTCCTGCAGGGTGGGACCGTCTGAGAAGGCCTGGTCGCTGTACCCCTTGGCGGCGTCGTCACAGCCGTTGTACTCTTGGTACAACTCCGGCGGTGCCTGCGCGCTGCGCACGCCGACGGCGATCTGACCAAACAGGTCGGTCGGGTTGCCGCCGTCGTCGAAGCTGCCGGGCGCGGCATCCGCTACCACCACGTAGGGGTTCGCGGCGAGGATCCACCAGTAGGAGTCGAACCGCGGCACGTTATACGTCGAGGTCTGGGCCGTGGAGCAGACGATGTCCGACTGCTTTCCGGTCTGCTCGTCGTAGGTCGACGACACGACCTGGTAGTTCACGCTCGTGGCCTGCTGCTGCGTGGCAGCGCCGAGCAGGGCGAAAGCAATGAGCGTGCCGAGGCTGAGCGCCGCGACCACGAGATAGGTCAGCACGATGGAAAACAGCGGCCTGGTCAGAATGCCGGACAGCCCTACTCCCACGGCCGCAATGACACCCAGCTCGGCTGCCAGCACGAGTACCGACACCGCGATGGTACCGCCGGATACCTCGCCGAGAACGACCGCGAAGATAAGAAACGGCAGCGCCGCGGCGAGAAAGGCCAGCGCCGTGATCCACGCGGCCAGGAACTTGCCGAGCACCAGTTGCCCGGTGCTGATGAGCGTGACCTGCGTGGTGGCCAGGATGCCGGCATCCCGGTCGCCGTTGACAGCGTTGCCTGACAGCGCCGGCGACACCAGCGTGCCGAGCAGCAACACCAAGAAAATGATGGTCGAGAACACGCCGCCGCCGCCCGACAGCCAGGCCGAGGTGGCCAGCCAGAGCAAAAACGTGGCGATGCCCACGAGCAGCATGAAGACGCCGAGCAGCACGTACCACGAGACGCCGCGCACCCGCTGGCGCAGTTCGAGGGTGACGATCAGCCAGAGTCCGGTCAGGAAAACCCGGTTGCGGGAGTCGTTCATTTCGTGGCCTCCGAGTCGTTCGGGGCGATACCGTGGCCTGTTTCCCGCGTGAGGTCAAGAAAAGTGTGCTCGAGGTTGCCAACGGCAGGGCCGAAATCGCACACCGGAACCCCGCGCAGCACGAGATTGTGCAGAAGAGCGGCGGCGGAGGCTTCGTTCTCCACCCGCACGAGGGTGCCGAGCTGGTCGACGCCGAGCACCTGCACGAGCGCGCCGACCACGCCGGCCGCCGCCAGCGCACGTTCCAGCGCTGCCTCGTCCAGTGAGCGGATGCGCCAGGCCCGGGCGCTCGCGCCCGCCGCCGCCACCTGTTCCGGGCTCGCGGTGCGACCGTCGGCGAGGAACACCGCGGCATCCGCCATTTCGTCGAGTTCGGCGAGAACGTGGCTCGACACCAGAATGGCGGTGCCGTCGCCGGCCAGGCGGCGCAGCAGCTGGCGCAGCGAGGCACGAGCGGCGGGGTCGAGGCCGGAGGCCGGCTCGTCGAGCAGCAGCACGCCGGGGGAGTGCACGAGCGCCCGGGCCAGGCTCAGGCGTTGTTTCTGGCCGCGCGACAGCACCCGCGACGGCCGGTCGGCGAAATTATCGAGGTCGGTCAGGGCGATCAGCTCGTCGGCGCGCACGGCGGCCTGCTCACGGGTCATCCGGTACATGCGCCCGGTGGTCTGAAGGGCTGCGCGGGCGCTCAGGCTCGGCCAGGAACCGAGGGTGTCGGGCATCCATCCCATGATGGCGCGCACGCGTTCAGGCTCGGTGACCGGGTCATGACCGTTGATGCGGATGGTGCCCGTGGAGGGGGTGAGCAGCGTGGCGAGCATGAGCAGCAGCGTTGTCTTGCCCGAGCCGTTCGGTCCGATCAGGGCCGTGACCGAGCCGGCGGGAACGGTCAGCGTGGCATCAAGCAGCGCGAACACACTGCCGAACGCCCGGCTGACCCCGCTCACCGCGATACCGCTCGGCGTCCTGGCCGCCGAGTCTGAAACTGTCATGAATGACATACGTACTCCCCTTTGTCCCGAGTCTAGGGGGTGGGTTTTCGGTGCGGGCGGTGAATCGCGCCGAGAGCAACTGAGAGAATTACCCCATGGCTATTGCAGTGACCCCGCCGCGCGGCATGCGCGATTTTCTCCCCGCCGACAAGGCCGTGCGCGAGCGTTCCCTCGGTATCATCCGTGAGAGTTTTCGTGCGCACGGCTTTGACGAGATCGAAACTCCGGTCATGGAAGATTCCACCCGCCTGCATTCCGGGCTCGGCGGCGACAACGAGAAGCTCGCTTTTGCGGTGCTCAAGCGCGGACTCAGCGCAGCGGATGTTGCCGCCGCCGCCGAGCGGGACGACCTGCTGTCCCTGGCCGACCTGGGACTGCGCTTCGACCTGACGGTGCCGCTCGCTCGTTTCTACGCCACCCACCGCGCCGCGCTTTCGCCCGTGTTCCGGTCAATTCAGATCGCCCCGGTCTGGCGGGCCGAACGCCCGCAAAAGGGGCGCTACCGCCAGTTCATGCAGTGCGACATCGACATCATCGGTGAGGCCGGCCCGCTCGCCGAGATCGAACTGATCACGGCAACGGCCGCGACGTTGACCAAGCTCGGCCTCACAGGCTGCTCCATCCGCGTCAACGACCGGCGCATCCTCTCCGGCCTGCTCGCCCACTGGGGCGTCGCTCCAGGCCTGACCGAGCGGGCGCTGATCGTGATCGACAAGCTCGACAAGATCGGCGTCGACGGCGTGGCTACCGAACTGGGTACCCTCGGTATCGTCGCTCCCGGTCTGGCCGAGCTGCTCACCCGGCTCGGCAGCGGCGGCTGGACCCTCGGTGACAGCGCGCCCGCCTGGCTCGACCCGGAGGCATTCGCCGGCCTCACGGCACTGCGCGCCGCCCTGCCCGGCGTCGACCTCGAGTTCGACCCGACGCTGGTGCGCGGCATGGGTTATTACACCGGAACCATTTTCGAGATCTCCCACCCCGACCTGGGCTATTCCCTCGGCGGCGGCGGCCGCTACGACGGCATGATCGGCCGGTTCCTCGGCACCGACGTGCCAGCCTGCGGGTTCTCGATCGGCTTTGAACGCATCGTTGACCTGCTGCACGCGGATTCCGCATCCGCTGAGCAGGCGGTCGTGCTCGTGCACGACAAGGACGCCGATCCCGCCAGCCTGGTCGCCCTCAAACGCGACCTCGTGGCCGGGGGACTGCGTGTGCGGCTGGAACGCCGCACCAAAAACCTCACGGCCCTGCTCGACCGGGCCGGTGCGGCCGGCTACGGACGCTTCGCGTTCGTGACGGCCGACACCGATGCGGCCAGCGACCTCGATTTCAAACCGCTCGGCGCCTAAGCCAGCCGGGCCGGCTCAGCGGATCCGACGATGGGTTTGGCTAGACTGACATCGCCCGGATCACCCGGCACCCCCCACCTTCATCCCGCCCCATACCCCGGCGTCTACCCAGACGTCCACCCCGACAAATCAGGAGACAGTTGTGGCCCTAATTGAGGCAGTAGACGCACGCGAAATTCTCGACTCCCGCGGCAACCCGACCATCGAGGTCGAGGTTTTGCTCGGCGACGGTACGGTCAGCCGTGCCGCGGTGCCGTCCGGCGCGTCTACCGGCGTGTTCGAGGCGTATGAGCTGCGCGATGGTGACAAGGCTCGCTACCAGGGCAAGGGTGTGCTGAAGGCCGTCGAGGCCGTCATCGACGACCTCGGACCCGCGGTCGAAGACATCGACGCGACCGACCAGCGCATCGTCGACCTCGTGCTCATCGAAGCCGATGGCACCGATAACAAGGAGCGCCTCGGCGCCAACGCCATCCTCGGCGTGAGCCTTGCGGTGGCCAAGGCCGCCGCGAGCTCGGCCGGCCTGCCGCTGTTTCGCTACCTCGGCGGCCCGAACGCCCACACCCTGCCGGTGCCCCTGATGAACATCATCAACGGAGGGTCGCACGCCGACAACGATGTCGATATTCAGGAATTCATGATCGTTCCGCTCGGTGCCGAGTCGTTCAGTGAGGCCCTGCGCTGGGGCGTCGAAACCTACCACTCGCTCAAGGCGCTGCTGCAGTCCAAGGGCCTGTCCACCGGTCTCGGTGACGAGGGCGGCTTCGCCCCCAACCTGCCGAGCAACCGGGCCGCGCTCGACCTCATCGTTGAAGCCATCACGAACGCCGGCTACGTTCCCGGCCGGGACATCGCCCTCGCTCTCGACGTCGCCGCGAGCGAATTCTTCAAGGACGGCAGCTACAACTTCGAGGGCAAGAAGCTCTCCGCCGAAGAGATGAGCGCCTATTACGCCGAGCTCGTCACCGACTACCCGCTCGTCTCCCTCGAAGACCCCCTCGAAGAAGACGATTGGGACGGCTACGTGCACCTCACCGCGTCGCTCGGCGACAAGGTGCAGATCGTCGGAGACGATCTGTTCGTGACCAACCCGGTGCGCCTGGCAAAGGGCCTCGAGCGGGGGGCCGCGAACTCGATCCTGGTCAAGGTCAACCAGATCGGCACCCTGACCGAGACGATGGATGCTGTCTCCCTCGCCCAGCGCGCCGGCTACACCGCGATCATCTCGCACCGTTCCGGTGAGACCGAAGACACCTTCATCGCCGACCTCGCCGTGGCGACGGATGCCGGCCAGATCAAGACCGGTGCCCCCGCACGCAGCGAGCGTGTGGCGAAGTACAACCAGCTGCTGCGCATCGAAGAGGAACTCGGCGAGGCCGCGGTCTACGCCGGCCGCACCGCGTTCCCCCGCTTCACCGCGTAACAACAGCACAACAGCACAACCGGGCTCCCGACCACCGAACCTTCGGCTGGTCGGGGGCCCACAGCTACACTCGGTACCATTTTCGAGCGACAGCCGAACACGACCAGCCAGCGAAAGGAGTTGCCGTGAACCAGAAACGCCCGGGTTCCGCACCGCAGAAGTCCCAGCAGCGGCAACCCGCCGTCTCGGAGGCGGACACGCCCGCCGGCGGCTGGCTGCGCAGCATTCGCTTTTCGGGCTTTTCGCTCGCAATGATGGTCGTTCTCGTGCTCGCCGTCGTCGTGCTCGCCCCGAGCCTGCGTACCTACGCCGAGCAGCGGCAGCAGATCAGCCAGCTCAGCGCGATCGTCGCCGACCAGAAGGCCGAGGTCGATCAGCTCACCAGCCAGCGGGAACGCTGGAATGACCGCACCTACGTCACAACGCAGGCACGCGAGCGACTGTCCTACGTGCTGCCCGGCGATATCAGCTTTCTTGTCATCAACGACCTTCCGGTCGCCGCCCCGCTCGAAGCGGATGCCGCACCGGTCAGCACCAATATTCAAAGCACCACAGTCGATTGGCTGAGTTCCTTGTTCGCCTCCACCATGACCGCTGGCCTCGCTCAGCAAGCCGCAGCGCCCGAGAAGTCAGAGCCAACGACGGTGGCCCCGTGACCCGGCCGCCGTTCCACCCGTTCACCCCGGCCGATATCGACCTCGTCTCAGCCCAGCTCGGTCGCCCGGCCCGTAACGTCGTCGGAATCGCCGCCCGCTGCGTTTGCGGCGCGCCGACCGTGGTCGCCACCGCGCCGCGTCTGGCCGACGGCACCCCGTTTCCCACCCTGTACTACCTGTGCCACCCGGCGGCGACCGCAGCGATCTCCTCGCTTGAGGCCACGCAAGTTATGAACGAGTACAACGACCTCCTGGCCGACGATGACGGCGTGCGCGCCGCCTATGAGCGAGCGCATGACAGTTTTCTGTTCGACCGCGAGCAGCTCGGCAGTGTACCGGAAATCGCCGGCATCTCCTCGGGCGGCATGCCGAGCCGGGTCAAATGCCTGCACGCCCTCGCCGCACACTCCCTGGCTGTCGGGCTGGGCGTGAACCCGATCGGTGACCTCGCGCTCGAGCGCGTGGCCTGGTCACCCACGGTCTGCGTCTGCGTGGACTACTCCATTGATGCGCCTGTGAAATCGACAGCCGTGCACCCGACAGCCGAGCTCGGGTCGGTTCCCGAGTGAGCGCGACCGCCCGCCGAGTCAGCACCGGCGTTGCGGTGGCACTGGCCACGGCACTGTTCGGCAGTACCATCGCTGGCTCCGTCGCGTTCGACGCGTCCGCCGCCCACGCCGACCAGATTCGCGACCTGCAATACTGGCTCACCGACTACGGTTTCACCGGGGCCTGGAACACCACCCGCGGCGCCGGCGTCACCGTCGCCGTCATCGACTCCGGAGTCGACGGCAGCGTCGCCGAGCTGAACGGGGTCGTGACCGGGGGAACGGATGTCTCCGGCCTCGGCTCCGCCGACGGCCAAACTCCGGTCGCCGGCGACGACGATAACGGCGAACACGGTACCCTCGTGGCCTCGCTTCTGGCCGGTCGGGGCACCGGGGACGGTACGGGCCTCATCGGAGTGGCCCCGGAAGCGTCAATTCTGGCGGTCTCGGTCGGGTTTGGCAGTACCCGTTCCGCGGTGAGCAACGATGACCAGATTGCGCAGGGCATCCGTTGGGCTGTCGACAACGGGGCCGACGTGATTAATATGTCGCTGACCCGCAACACGCTGTACTGGCCGAAGAGTTGGGACGACGCCTTTCTGTACGCCTTTGAAAACGATGTCGTCGTCGTAGCCGCAGCCGGTAACCGGGGGAGTGGCACGACCGAGGTCGGCGCTCCCGCAACGATCCCCGGCGTGTTGGCGGTCGGCGGCGTGGATCGCAACAAGACCGCGAGTTTCGATGCCTCCTCGCAGGGCATCACGATCGCCGTTTCAGCGCCCAGCGAGAAACTGGTCGGCGTCATGCCCGATTCGTCCTATGTGCAGTGGGACGGTACCAGCGCGGCTGCGCCGATCGTGTCCGGGCTCGTTGCCCTGGTGCGGGCCGCGTATCCGAACCTGGATGCGGCGGGCGTCATGAACCGCGTCGTCGCCACCGCGAACCCAAACGGGCAGTCCGTGCCGAGTCCGATCTACGGAAACGGCCTGATCGATGCCACCGCCGCCGTGACCCGCTATGTCGCTCCGGCGACCGGAGCCACCCCCAGCGAGCTGCTCACGGAGTGGATCACGCTGCACCGCCGCGCCGAGATCGAGGTCGTTCCCACCGAGGTGCCCGTCGCCGAGGCCCCGGCCGCTGCTGACGCCGACCCGGCGCTGCCCGCCGAAAATATGCTGACCGCCTGGCTGCCGAACCAGCTGACCTTGACTTATATCAGCCTTCCGCTCGCTCTCCTCGTAGGGTTTGGTATCCTAGTAACGCTGTTCGGCATTGGGGCCACTCGGCATATCAAGCGAATTCGCGGAAACCCCAAAGATTTCGCACCATCATAATCATGTAGGAGGCCTTCTTATCGTGCCCAAAATTCTCATTGTTGGTGGCGGCTACGCCGGTTTTTACACGGCATGGAAGCTCGAGAAATGGCTGCGATCCGGCGAAGCCGCGGTCACCATGGTTGACCCGCTGCCGTACATGACCTACCAGCCCTTTCTGCCGGAGGTCGCGGCGGGGTCCATTGAACCGCGTCACGCGGTCGTGTCGCACCGTCGCCACTTGAAGAAGACCAACGTCATCTCCGCCAAGGTCAGCTACGTGAACCACGCCGAAAAGACCGCCACGATCACCCCGCCGATCGGCGAGCCGTACGAGTTCAAGTACGACATCGTCGTGGTCACCGCCGGTTCGGTGTCGCGCACGTTCCCGATCCCGGGCGTCGCCGACCAAGCCATCGGCCTCAAGACCATCGAAGAGGCTGTCGCCATCCGCAACCGCGTGCTCACGAACTTCGACAGGGCTTCGGCGCTGCCGGCCGGACCCGAGCGCGAGCGTTTGCTCACTTTCGTCGTGGTTGGTGGCGGTTTTGCCGGCATCGAGGTCTTCGCCGAGCTGCGCTCCTTCGCCACCTCGCTGCTCACCCTGTACCCGGAGATCAGCTTCGAAGACACCACCTTTCACCTCATCGAAGCCATGGGCCGCATCATGCCCGAGGTCTCGCTCAAGACGAGCCTGTGGGTCATCGATAATCTGGCCGGTCGCGGTGCGCAAATTCACCTTGACACTCAGCTGACCAGCGCGGTCGACGGCAAGATCGAGCTTTCCAGCGGAGAGACCTTCGAGACCGACCTCATCGTCTGGACGGCCGGCGTCATGGCCAACCCGACGATCGTGCGTCACACCGACCTGCCCATCGAAGAGCGCGGTCGCCTGCAGGTTCGCGCCGACCTGCGCGTCGGAACTGAAGATGACATCGTCGCTGACGCTTGGGGCGCCGGCGATGTGAGCGCCGTTCCGGACCTGAGCGGTGGCGGCGTTGGCGGCAACTGCGTGCCCAACGCGCAGAACGCTGTGCGCCAGGGCAAGCTCCTCGCCAAGAACCTTGTTGCCGTGCTGCGCGGTGAAGCCCCGACGCAGTACCTGCACAAGAACCTGGGTGCCGTCGCCGGCCTCGGCGTCGGAGTCGGAGTGTTCCAGTCCGGTAACCTCGCCATCACCGGCTTGCCGGCGTGGTTCGCACACCGCGGCTACCACGGACTGGCCATGCCGAGCTGGGAACGCAAGCTGCGCGTCATCGGGGGCTGGATCAACAACGTGTTCCTCGGTCGCGATGTCGTCTCGCTGAGCGCCACCGCCAACCCGCGCGCCGTGTTCGAAGAGTTCGTTTTGCGTCCCAAGCCGACGGTCCCGGCCGCCGCCCCCGCCGCCAAGGCGCCGAATGCCCCGCGTGCACCCCGCGCGCCGCGCAAGCCCACCGTTGAAGCTGCTGCACCGGATACCGCCGCTCCCGTCACCAAGGCGCCCGCCGCCCAGGCTCCCGTCGCGGAGAAGGCGGCCGCTGAAGCATCCGCTTCGAAGTAGCGTTCTCTGTAGGTGCTGCCGGGCGATACCCTCGCCCGGCAGCACCTACGCTGTAACTGCCCGTTATCGGGCGCGCCCCCATAGCCCAATTGGCAGAGGCAGACGACTTAAAATCGTCACAGTCTGGGTTCAAGTCCCAGTGGGGGCACCACTTCTTAAACCTCTGCAGCCCAGCGTTTTCAACGGGTCCATAATGTTCAACCGCGCAATTATTCTGCCTCTGCCCACATGTGCATAAGCGCGCGCCCGATTCAAGGCCGTTGCGACCGCGCCGAGGTCAGCATCGAAGAGATCAGCCTAGACGTCCAGGTCATCGCAGTGGGGGTCGTGGCCACGTAGTCGTTCTATGGCTTTAGCGGTGTGCGCTATGTTCGCCGTGCCCGCCACGACGAGACCGCCACGACGAGACCGCCACGACGAGACCGCCACGACGCGACCGCCACGACGCGACCGTCACGACGCGACCTGAACGACGCGATCAAGAAGACGCGCCCAGAGCCCCTGGGCAGTTAACCCAGCGCGAGCGGATGCGGAGCACCCACGCGAAACGGGGGCTGTACGATCGGATTTCCGATCGTACAGCCCCCGTTACGGTGCCGCTAAGCGAACTAGTTGTTGATGGTGGAACGCTTGAGACTCGTGGCGTCCTCGAGGGACAACTCGACGTCGGCAAAGGCCTGGTCATCCGCGAAGGACTTCGAGCGCGCGATGCGGTAAATGATCAGTCCGTAGAGGCACTTGGCGAGGATGTCGGCCACGGAGTAGCCGATTTGCAGGCCGACCCAGGCGTTGGCGCCGTCAATGCCAATTCCGGGCAGGAGGTAGGCGATCGGGTAGACGCCCCACGTGGCCAGCAGCAACAACCGCAGCAGGCTGATGGTCTTGCGGACCGTGGCGGGCTGGCGATCCAGCGACCGGGTCAGCTCCACGAAGAGCACGTACAGGATGTACGCGAACGGAATCGAGGAGAGCGCGCCGAAGATGCCACGGGTGAGGTTGTCCGCGGCCATCTCGCCGGGGTAGCCGAGGGCGATCATCAGGGCTGCGGCGGGAATCAATCGTGTAAGCAGGCTGCTTTGCACCTTGCGGGCCAGCGCCAGAACCGCCACGAGCTCAAGCAGCAGCAGGGGCACAGTGAGCAGCCAGTCCACGTAGCGGTAGCCCTCGTTGAAGGAGGCTCCGGCGACCTGAACATAGTCTCCGCGGCCGCCGACGGCCTCGGTCACGAACGCTTCGGTGAAGGAGTTGAAGATGCGGAAGTAGTGGTACGCCGCGATGCCACAGACGATGGCCGCGACGGTCAAAGCTTGGCGGTACCGCGGCAGCACCCGCTTGAGACAGATGACGAGAAAAACAGACGTGAACAGCTGCGAGGCGATCACGAGGGAGAACACGTTGTAGATGGTGTTGTACTGGATCTGGGTTAGGGAGTCAGGAATCATGATGTCCTCTGGTGTCCAAGAGCATTCGCTGAAATTACAGGGATCGAACCGAAAATGAGGCAAGTAGCTGTGTGATTTGCAAAAACCTGCTCATAACGTAATGCTACACGGCAGATGTCGTAAAGAGAGCTATCTAAACCCGACAAATGATTCGAGTCTGAGAATGTCCCCTGTTAGTGAGCCACGGCATGCGCCAGCCCGTGAACCAGTATGGCCAACGACGGCATTGCCGCTGTAGCGGCGGTTCTCGAATTGCGCTGGTTGACCGGTATTTGTCCTCTCAAGATAAGACCGGCCGATGCCTGACTCCTCCCGCCGCAGTTCCGGTTCAGCCCGGTGAGCGCCCGAAACGCACGCCGCGTCACCGCTAGGCTGATCGCATATCTTTCGATCTGCACCCCGCACGTGATCGAGTGAGAAGGAGCAGACATGACGCCCGCCGTGGACGCTCCCCTCGTGGTGCTGGGCGCGGGACTGGCCGGGCTCACGTTGGCGGCCCGACTGGCCCGAGAGCGATCCGGCCCACGGGTTGTGGTGCTGGAACCGCGCACGGCCTATCAGGACGACCGCAGCTGGTGTTTTTGGCGACCGGAACAGCACGATTTGTCGCACCTGGTGTCGCAACGCTGGAAAACATGGACTTTTTCAGATGCCGCGGGCGTCACTGTTCGCCATCAAGTGCCCGGACTGGCCTACCAGTACGTTCGGGGCAGCGATTTCTACGCGAGCGCGCAGGCCGACATCGCCGAGTCGCCGCGCGTCGACCTGCGCCTCGGTGTTCGTGCCGGGACGGTCGCTGCGGTCTCGGGCGGCGTTCGGGTGGAGACCAGTGAGGGTACCCTGCTGGCCTGCCAGGTGATTGACACCCGGCCACGGGCTGCCGAGGCGATGCTCTACCAGAGCTTCGTGGGCGTCGAACTTGAACGTGACCATCCGCTGCCGTTCGACCCTCGCGAGGTGACGTTGATGGGGTCCCTTGCCGCCGACTCCGAGGGCTTGCGTTTTGTGTACGCCCTGCCGCTCGGACCGAACCGCGCGATCGTGGAGTGGACCCGTTTCGGTCTGGTTCCGATCAATCGGGAGCGCTTGGTCGGCGAGCTGGACCAACTGCTCACCGGGCTCGGCCTGGCCGACGCTCGCCGGGTGCGCACCGAGGGCGGCGTGTTGGCCATGGGACTGGGCCGGCAGGCCGCACCGCCGATCGCAGGCGTGTTGCCCGCCGGTAACGCCGGCGGGGCGCTGCGGGCCGCCTCTGGCTACGGTTTCCTGCGCATTCAGCGTTGGGCCCAGCTGTGCACGGAGCGCTTGCTCGCGGGCCGCGAGGCGGTGGGACACCCGGAAGAACCTCGACTGCGACGCACCTTCGATCGCATTTTTTTGCAGGCCGTTCGGGCGCACCCGGAGCGCACCGCGGAGTATTTTCTCGCCCTTGCCCACGGCGTTCCTCCGGCCGGACTGGTGCGTTTTCTCAGTGATGGAGCCCGGGCCGCGGACTACGCGCGCATCATCTCGAGCCTGCCGTGGAGCCCGTTCATAGCCCAGCTGGCCGCGCCCACCGTGTTCAGCCCGGCACCGACCGCGACGGCCGCCACCGCGACGCCAAGCACGAGCACGAGCGCAAAGCGATGACCGGCCAGGCCGCTCCGCCCCGCTCGGGGGCCGCACGTATCACGCCGCGGCGGCATCGCGTGCCCATCGAGACGCTGGTGTTCTCCAGCCTGGCCCTTGCCACCCTGGCCGTGCTCGGGCTGGGCCTGCCACTGCCCTCGCCCACGGTTCAGGTCGTGCTCCTGGGCGTTCTCGTGGGCGTTCTGGGCCTGCCCCACGGCGCTCTCGATCCGCTGATCGCGCGCCGTGTCGGCCTATGGCGCACCCCGCTGGGCTTTGCAGGGTTTAACGCGGCGTACATTCTTGTCGTGGTCGGCGTTGTCCTGCTCTGGCTGGTGGCCCCGGTGGCGAGCCTGGTCGTGTTCCTGCTCGTGTCGGCCCTGCACTTCGGGTCCGATTGGAACGCCGACCGGGCACTTTGGCTGCGGTTTCTCGCCGGGTTCGGGCTGCTCAGTGTGCCGGCGCTGTCGCATCCCGAACAGGTGAGTGCGGCCTACGTCGTGCTGGCGGGTGACGGAGGCGCGATGGTGGCCAGAGTGCAGGAGTGGCTGGGGCCGCTCGCCCTGGCCGGTCTGCTTCTGGCGGCACTGGTCGCCCTGCGGCACCGGGCACACGAAAGCGTCGAAATCGTGCTCGCGACCGTGCTCGCCCTCGCAACGGAGCCGCTGGTCTTCTTTCTGCTGTACTTCTGCGCCCTGCACAGTTTTCGGCACCTGAAGGCGGGGTTCCACGCCGAACGTGGCGGCGGACGGCTGCCTGCCCTGATGGTGGTGGTCTACACCGTTGTGCCCCTGCTCGTGGTGGGAGTGTTGCTGGTCAGTCTCGGCACCGGCGGTGCCATGAGCGAGCAGATTCTGCAGGTTGTGTTCATCGGGTTGGCGGCGCTCACCGTGCCGCACATGATCGTGGTGGCCCGCGAAAACCGTCACCGACGGGCGGCTGTTGCCGGTCAGCAGGAGACGTCACCGATCTGACCCGAGCGAGCTTTTCACAATTTCTGCGCCTCGTCCCGCTAAACGATGAACGGCAGCGCGAACGTGTTCAGCGCGGTGGCCAGCCGCGCTCTCAGGGACCCATCATGCCGGGCCGACGTCCGTCACGGTGAACGATCCATAGACGAGGACTCACCTCCCTCCAACATGCAGAAAACGACAGCAATGCGCCACTCTCTGGCGAGACATCGATCGTGGCTGACTTATGACTGTGCCAGGGGAGCCAGTGCGTGCCTCGGGGGCGTCGTCCACTCGGTGAGTGTGGATTCCACTATCGCGGTGGCGTTGTCCGAGTCAGCCGAGAAGCTGAGACCCGGCGGGGGCCATTTCTTAGAAGGTCCTGTGTCGGCAGGCGTGACTCTGGGGGCATGGGCACAGACATCCGACCACGCATCCTTTTCGCACGAACCGCTATCCCCGCCGTCGGCGTCATCCTCGCAGTCATCGTCAGCGGGTTGGTGTTGAAATCATCGGCCGGCTGGACGTCCATGGAAATGGATGTGCTCCGCCAGGTGAACAGTGCGCACACCCCGCAACTCGACTGGGTTGCGCTCGGGATCGACTGGCTGTTCGAATCGGCCGTGGCGACGATACTGGTGCTGCTGGGAACCGGCTCGATCCTGCTGGCTACCCGGCGACCGCACGCTGCGATCCGCTTCCTGTTGATCGTGGTGATTCCCACGTTGGGCGCCGATGCCATCAAATTACTCGTGCACCGTGCACGTCCCGACATCCCGTCCCTGTCCCACGTCTTGGTGCTCGAACCGGGCGGGCTCAGCTTTCCCAGCGGACATACCAGTTTCGCCGCCTGCTTCTTTCTGGGCTTCATCGTCGCCACGGCCGGTCAGAGGTGGCGCCCGTTTTTGATAGCAGCGGCTGCGGTTGTCGTGCTCGGGACGGCAGCCTCCCGGGTGTATTTGGGGGTGCATTACCCGTCCGACGTGGCGGCATCGATCGTGTACTCGATCGCCGCCGTGACGCTGGTTGAAGCTGCATGGCTGCTGGTGATGTCAGACTGGAACGAACGTCGATCCGGCCTCCACGCTGGACCCGCCAACGGAGGAGCCTCGGATGCCCGCTGAGATCATGACTCGCGCCCGACTGCTGCTGATTGAGGACGATGCAAAGCTCGGTCCAATGATTCAGGACGTGCTCACAGAAATCTACGATGTCACCTGGGTCACCGACGGTGCCGAAGGCTTGGCCGTCGGCCTCGCCAGCGAGTTCGAGGTGATGGTCATCGACCGACGCCTTCCCGCGCTGGACGGACTGGGCGTCGTCGAAGCCCTCCGCCGCAAACTGATCACCACCCCCATCCTTCTTCTCACTGCTCTCGGAACCACCGGCGACAAAGTGGCCGGGCTGGACATCGGCGCCAACGACTACCTCGTCAAACCGTTCGAGTTCGATGAACTGTTCGCCCGGTTACGAGCCATCCGTCGGGTGTTCACCGGTGAGGGCCGCGCGTTGCTCGTGGGTGGTTGGGAGTACTATCCGGACAGTCGCACAATCTATTCCCCGTATGACGGGCGCATCCTTCTCACGGCCAAGGAGAACGAGCTGCTCAAACTCCTGGCTGAAGCCCCGCAGCGCACGTTCTCCCGGCAGCAGATCCTGCATGCCGTCTTCAGCGCCGCGGACACCGCCGGAACGGTGGATACCTACGTGCATTACCTTCGGCGCAAGACAGATACCAACATCGTCCTCACCGTGCGCGGCCAGGGCTACCGCCTGGGACAACCATGACCCGCAGGAAACTCCCCATCGTCGACAGCGACACCCTGGCCATTCGTCGGGCGTCACGTATCGTCGGCACCCGAATCGCGATCGCCTGCGCCGCCGTTGTCGCGGTCGTCATCGTTGCCGTGTTCGTTTACATCCTGTCCGAAATCTCGCCCGGTGAGCTGTTTGAACCGGTGCCGGACACCGACAACCTGCAGGTCAGCGCCATCGGGCTTCTGCGCGCTGCGACGGTATTGGGCGTGGCCCTGATCATTCTGGCCGGCGTGATGAGCTGGCTGGTCACCGGGCGGGCCGTGCAACCCCTCGGCGAGGTGCTACGCATCCAGCGGGCCTTTGTCGCCGACGCGAGCCACGAACTCCGAACCCCACTCGCTGTGCTCGACGCCCGCCTGCAAATTCTGCAACGCGCCCTGTCTGCAGGCGACCCGTCCTCCGCGGTCGTCGCGGAGCTGCGCCACGATGCGAAAGACCTCATCCACATCGTGAACGATCTTCTCGAATCGGCGGAAATCGGCGGCGCTGCGGTGAATGACACTGTCGTCATCAATGTACCCGCTGCGGTTGACGCCGCCGTGCAGTCAATGGCGCTCATTGCTGTCGAGAAACACATCACCATTGAATTGGATGCTCCGGAGCCCGCGTTCGCGCGTGTGCCAACATCCGGCATGACCCGGTGCGTTGTGGCCCTACTGGACAACGCTGTGCGGTTCGCTCCCAGTGGATCGGTCATCTCTGTGGACGTATCCGTGACCAAGAAGACAGTGTCGGTCACGGTGCGCGACCGCGGCCCCGGAATTCAAGGTATTGACCCCGCCCGTATTTTTGATCGGTTCGCGCACTCCGGAACTGCTGTGGATGGCGGTGGCGATGCCCGAACCGGTTTTGGTATCGGCCTGTCTCTCGTGCGGGAAATCGCGGTGCGCTACGGCGGATCCGTGAACGTCGTCGACAGTTGCGACGCTGGCACAGCGATCAGGCTCACCATTCCGCGGTCGAAGCAGGCCTGAACCTTAGCCGCGATCTACGAGTACGTTCTCACCGGGACCGCGAAATGACCGCACATTCGTGGATCCCGGTGCCCGTGGATCGCTTCTGTGAGAAGTCTTAGACGTCGACGTGTTCGCTGGTTCTACCGACCCCATCGAAGGAGGAACACTTGTCCACGACCTCAACCCTTTCCATCACCGTTTCACCGTTGCGGCACATTCTGACCAAGGTGCCCGAGGTGACCCTCATCTTCTGGGTGATCAAAGTGCTCGCGACCACCGTGGGGGAGACCGCAGCGGACTTCTTGAACGTTGACCTCGGTCTGGGCCTCACGATCACCTCGATCATCATGACGGTACTGCTCGTCGCCGCACTGGGCGTGCAGTTCACACTGCACAAGTACACCCCGGCCATCTATTGGCTGGCGGTGGTGCTGATCAGTGTCGTGGGCACCCTCATCACCGATAATCTCACCGACAGCCTCGGCGTACCCCTGTGGGTCACGACGGTCGTCTTCGCCGTGGCCCTGGCCGCGATATTCACCGTCTGGGCTATCTCGGAGAAGACCCTCTCCATCCACTCCATCTTCACGCTTCGCCGGGAGGCGTTCTACTGGCTGGCCGTGTTGTTCACGTTCGCCCTCGGCACAGCGGCGGGTGACCTCGTCGCCGAGGGGTTGAATCTCGGTTTCTTCGTCGCCCTTCTCGTCTTTGCTGCAGCCATCGCCCTGGTCGCCGTGGCGTACTTCGTCTTTCACCTCAACGCCGTGCTCGCCTTCTGGATCGCATACATCCTGACCCGCCCGCTGGGCGCGTCCACGGGCGACCTGCTCTCCCAGCCCCTCGCCGACGGCGGGCTGGGGCTCGGGACCACAGCAACGAGTGTGCTCTTTCTGGCCGTGATTCTCATGCTGGTGATCGCCCTCACCCGCCGCTCTCGCACGGCGGACGCACAGCTGACGACGACCGTCTAAATCCAGAGTGCGGGCAGCGGATCCCCGGCCCCTCCTCAGGAATTTCATAGAGAGCCCCTGCAGCATGAAAACTATGATCGTTACCGCACTCTCCGCGTCTGGATTCCTTGATCCACAATCGGTGATCGCGGGTGCCGGCGTCTGGGGCCTCGCTGGCGTCTGCGCCATCGTCTTCGTGGAGACCGGCCTGCTCGTCGGGTTCTTCCTCCCCGGCGATACCCTGTTGTTCTTCACCGGTGTTCTCACTCTCAGCGGTGTTATCAGCCAGCCGCTCTGGGTTGTCATCCCGGCCATTGCCCTGTCCGCCGCGATGGGCGATCAGCTCGGCTACATCATCGGGCGCACGTCGGGCCGGAGGATCTTCGACCGTCGCGATTCCGGTCTCTTCAGCCGCAAGAGCGTCGCACGAACCCAGGGCTTCTTTGATCGGTTTGGCCCGGCGGCCGTCACGATCGCCCGCTTCGTGCCCGTCGTGCGCACCTTTGCTCCCGTCGCGGCCGGTGTCGGCAAGATGCCGCGGCGCGTGTTCACGATGTTCAACATCGTCGGCGCTGTGCTGTGGACGAGCGCGGTCGTGCTCCTGGGCTTCGGGCTGGCTCACGTCCCCGGAGTCGCTGCATTCGCGGCACGGTACATTGATCTCGTGCTGATCGGGATCGTCGTGATCTCTGTGGTTCCGGTCCTCATCAGAGCCACCGTTACTCACCGACAGAAGTCTCGCGCGTGACCATCGACCTACCGTTCTGCGGCAGCGGTTCTGAGGCGTCTCATCCTGGTGTCATCGACGGCACCCCAGGGTCGAGGACATGACCGTCAATGTGCTCACGATCCGTCTACAACGGGTCACGTCGGTCACCGTGTGAAGGTGCTCGTGACTGAGGATGACGTGCGCATCGCGGATGTCATCCGTCGCACCCTCACGGAATCCGGCTATGCCGTGGATATTGCCCACACAGCCCCGGACGGGCTGCAGGCCTTCGAAATTGAAACGTACGATCTGGTCATTCTCGACCTAATGCTCCCGGGACTGCCGGGCGGAGGGATGGACGTGTGCCGACGCATCCGCTTGATAGATAAGAACGTGCCGGTGCTGATGCTCACCGCACTGGATTCCATGCGCACCAAGGTGGAGGGCCTCGACGCCGGCGCTGACGACTATATCGTCAAGCCGTTCCACCTCGTCGAGCTGCTGGCCCGCGTGCGCGCACTGCTTCGACGATCACCGCGCGCACACGCACCCATGCTCCAGGCGCAGGGAGTCACCCTCGACCCGGCCACCCGCACCGCAAAGCGTGCGGGACGCACGATCGAATTGACGGCGAAGGAATTCGCCGTTCTCGAATATCTGATGCGCAACGCGGGCACCATTATCAGCGCCACCGAGCTGATAGATCATGCATGGGACAGCAACTACGACGGGTTCAGTAACGTCGTACAAACCTACATCCGCTACCTCCGGCAGAAGCTGACCGCACCGGGTGAAGCCGACATCATCGAAACCCGGCGCGGCGCCGGATACCTGATCCATGCGGATCGTTGATGTTTCGCCGCGCGATTGTTCGACTCACCGTGACCTACACGGTGGTACAGCTGGTGCTGTTCGCCGCTTTTGCCGTGGGAATTTACGTTTTCGTCACGGGTACCTTTGATTTCGACGCGGCCGAATCCGATGGTGCCGGCGCGCTCAACGCGGCGGAGCAGGGCTTCGCCAACCTCCGTGCCGGTTTGCTCGTGCTCTACGCCGTGCTCATAGTTCTGATACCCATTTCCAGCTTTGTCATGGCACGCGCAGCCCTCGCGCCGGTGCAGAAAAGCTACGATCTGCAGCAACGCTTCGTCGATGGCGCTTCCCACGAGATGCGCAGCCCGCTCAGCATCATTCAGGGCGAACTGGAACTCGCTCTGCTCACAACCCGCACCCCCGCCGAGTAGGAGCCGGCGATGCAGACCGCCCTGGAAGCCGTCGACGGGCTGACCCTACTCGCCAACGACCTGCTGTTACTTTCCCGCGGCGCCGGAACCGAGCTCAAGAAAACCTACGAACTCGTCGACCTGAACGAGGTCGTCCGGCACGATATCGACGCGCGCGTAAGCAACCCCGCGGATGCCGCTCGGCTGGTTGCTGGCCGGGGAAGGGCCACGGTCGTTCTGGGCTCCCCGGCGTTGCTCGCGCGAGCGATCGGCAACGTCGTCGACAACGCCCTCAAGCTCACCCCGACGCCGGGCACCGTCACCGTCGGCACCGACACCCAGAACGGCACCGGCAGGATCACCGTGCGTGACACCGGAATCGGCATGACGACAACGACCTGCAGCACGTCGTCGACCGTTTTTGGCGATCCGACCGGGCCCGATCCCACCCCGGGCACGGCCTCGGCCTCGGCCTCGGCCTGGTGCAGCAGATCATCCAGGCACACGATGGCCGCATCACGATCACCTCGCAGGCCGGCGTCGGTACGAGTGTCACGGTGAACCTTCCACTCCGCCCGTAATCCGACTGCGCCGGACTGGCTCTCACGCTCATCTCACCTGCCCCGCTCTAACGTCGAAATATGGCCCCGCAGTCGCGGAGCCCACTCTCGAAAGGCACACACCATGCAGAAGAAGATGAAAATTGGCAGCGGCGCAGCACTGGCCGTGGCGCTGGCCGTCGTCGGCGGCATCACCCTCACCGCCGGAGCCCAGGCCACTCCCGCCAGCCCGTCCTCCTCGAGCGTTGAACCCGCCGCGACGTCGGCCGACACCGGCAACGTGCAGAACGAGGTCGAAGACGGCAGCAACGACGGCGAAACCGCCGACGAAACCGGCGTGGAGTCCACCACGGAATCTGGCACCGGGTCTGGTACCGACAACACGAGCGACGACATCAACGGCGTCGCCGTCGAAGACGGCACACAGGACTGACCAATCAATGAATGGTGGCCGGGGCACACGTGCGCCCCGGTCACCGGCGAGGCCGCGTTGCAGCTGTTGCAGCTCGATCGGCCTGGGGTACGCGGTTATGGCGGTGTCCCGTCTCTCAGATTCTGGGCAGCGCCGCGTCAGTCGATGCGCAGGCCGTCGGTGAGCAGGGCGTTGCCCTCATCGATGAAGGCGCCGAACGGATCGTCGTACTCGGTGTGCGGCCAAGGGCCGGCTCACTGTTCGTAGCCGACCCGGCCGAGTAACACCCTGTCGACGCGATGCATCATGGCCGTCATTTCAGTGCCCAGTTCCGCGTCGACGCTGTCGAATTGCCAGAGGTTGGGTGATTCAACCACGCCATCAATCGATATGAACAGGCCGGCGGTCAGTCTTCGCATCAGAGTTCCTCCGGAAGGTCGGTGTGACCGGAAATGCTCGTGCCGATCAGCGCAGGCGGTCGAGGTACCGCAGAATAACGCCCTCGCGCAATGCCCAGGGTGATACCTCGAGCTCCGCAGCCCCGAACGCGGCCATCGCCGCGCCGAGCACGATGCCGCCGGCCACGATCTGAAAGGTGCGGTCGGCGGTGATGCCGGGCAGCGCCGGTCTTGCTTCGGCCGGAATGCGGGCCAGACGCGGCACCCAGTCTTCGAGCCCAGCGCGACCGAGGCGCAGTCGGTCGGCGGCACCCACGCCGTCCGAGGTCGTGCCGGCCAGTCGGGCCAGCGAACGGATCGCCTTCGACGACCCGACAATGTGTTGCGGGGTCGGCAAATGCACGAACGCACCGACCGCATCGCGCAGGACGGATGCCGCGTGCTTGCGAAGCGCCGCTACCTCTTGCGGCAGTGGAGGATCGTGGTGCAGAAAGCCGATCGTACTGCGTCCGGCGCCGAGCGGGAGCGAGAGGGCGACCTCAGGAAATTCGCTGCCACCAGCGGCGATCTCGAGAGACCCGCCGCCGATGTCGAACAGGAGGATATTGCCGGCCGACCAGCCGTACCAGCGCCGCACGGCCAAAAAGGTCAGTCGGGCCTCGTCTTCGCCCGACAACACCTGCAGGGCGACACCGGTTTCCCGTTCGACCCGGTCCAGCAGTTCGGGTCCGTTGGTCGCGTCGCGCAACGCCGAGGTGGCGAACGGCAGCAGTTCGTCGATGTTGTGCTGCTGGGCGACATTCGCTGCGTGTTGCACCGCGGAAAGAACCGCCGCGACACCCTCGTCGTTGATGGCGCCCTCGGGAGTGATGTAGCGCATGAGGCGCAGCACGCTCTTGTCGGCAGCCATCGGCACCGGCGGGGCGCCTTCGTGCGCGTCGACAACCAGCAGGTGGACGGTATTTGAACCGACGTCGAGAACTCCTAGGCGCACATGTGTACGATACAGCCTGCGGCGGCCTAGCGCTGGGTCGGCACGACGAACCGCTGCCAGGCCCACGCACTCGCGCACAACGCGGCAAAGGTTCCAGCAGAGATCCCCAGCGCCAGCCCGGTGCCCTCGCTCCGCAATTGCTCGACCATCGGGGCGAGTGCCGCGAACAGAATTCCGTAGGTGACGACGGTCAGGCCGGTCCACACGGGCGGCGACCAGGCCAGAATGCGGCGCCCGCTGGTGTGCCCGATGGGCACCAGAATCAGCACCGCCGAGCCGATGGCAGCGAGCACGATCGTGTTGCCCGTCTCGGCCGCGAGCGAGGTGACGAAATCGCTGGCGCCGGGCAGTAGCGACCCGAGCGACCAGGCGAGCACGGCTAATGCCGCGAGAGCGCCCACCCGCACGGCAGCGAGCTGGCCGCGCTGCGCCGGTGTGGGGTGCTGGGGCGTGGGATGCGCGCCGGCCAGGCCCGCAGCATCCGTTTTGGCAAAGAGGGTGACGCTGCCGAGTAGCCCGAACAGCAGTGCGGGGTGCACGTCGAACAGGCGGGATGCGATTGCTGCGGCCGCGATGAGCAACAGATAGCTCGGCAGAAATATGACCGTTCCGTGCAGCCGCAATACGCGCGAACTCCACCACAGCGGAACCAGCATGGCCACCGCGTTGACCAGCACCAGCCCGATGATCACGGCGACGAGCAGGCGCAGGTAAGCCGGCTGGTCAATGACCGGGCCGGACAGCATGACAAACGTTGCCGCAGCAAGCAGTGCCGCGCCGCCGCGCACCCACCGGTTGAGATGCATGGTCGGTGCGACCTCGAATTCTTCGCGCACGCGGTTGCGTCCCGCCAGTGCTGGCAGCGCCCGAGGGGGTCGGCCGCTGCGGGTGCGTGAAATGGTGCCCGCGAGCATGCGCAGGGGCACCGCAATCAGCACCAGCGCACCGAGGGCGAGCAGACCGGCCTGCAACCAGGGAAACCGTGAGCCGTTGCCGCTCGGGCCGATGGCCGCGGCAAACCGGGTCGGGTCATTCCACTGACCCGGAAAAACGGAGGCCCCCTCCGCCGCTTCTGGCTCCGCAGCTTCCGGGTCGGGCGCGCCGGCACCCGGCGTCGGCGTCGGCGTCGGCGTCGGCGAAGGCTCGGTCGTCGCACCGGGCACGGCCACCGAACCGTCGGGTGACGGCGAGGCCTCGGCGCTCGGGGTCGGTGCGACCGGTGGCGTTGCAGAGGCGGACTCAGAAGGCGTCGGGGTCGGTGTCGTCTCGGAGACGTAGCTGACCGACGCGGGCGTGCTGCCTGCACCGACGTTGCCGGCGGCATCCTTCTGCACGGCGATGATCGAGTACGATCCGGCGGCCACTCCGCCGGCCGAGCAACTCCAGGATCCGCCGGTCACCGGGGCGGAGCAGACCGAGTAGGCGCCGGCGAACACCGTCACCGTGGCGCCGGTTTCCCCGGTGCCGGTGTACCGGGCGCCAGCGACAGAAACCTGGGCGCCAGCGCTTGGAGCCGTCAGGACCGGGGCATCCGGTGCGGTGACGTCGAACACGATCGTGACCGGCGCGCTCGAGTTCGACGATGACGGGCCGCTGAACGATGAACGCTGGCTCGCGGTCACGTCCCGGCTGCCGTTCGTGAGGGGGCCCGAGAACAGACAGGCCCAGGCGCCGGACCCGTCGGCGGTGCTGGAACAGGTGTCACCCTTCGGCAGCAACGCGGTCACGGTGGCTTGGGGATGCCCGGTTCCGCGCACCCAGCCGTTGGAGTCTGAGCCGCTCAGTCCGCCGAGCACCGTCGGTGCGCCGAGCACAGCGACGGTCATCTCATCGCCGAGGCTCGAATCACCGGTGACGACGACGTGCAGCGTGATCGCCGGACCGTTTTGCAGGTAAATATTGTCACAGGTCCAGGTCGTTGCCACCTCGGCAACGATGCACAGCGGGTCCCCGCCGCGCGGAGATAACAACTGAATCTCCTGGTTGGTTTGCTTTGACCCCGACACGCTCGTGCGATTGCTGCTGATGAATTGGCCGCTACCCGGGCTCACAATCTGAGGACTCGTTGCCGGAGGGGTGGTCGAGTTGGGGATGGGGAGAGGGTTCTCGGTGGCCGAGGGGGTCGATTCGGCGTCGGTTGCCAACGGTGCCGCCAACGGTGCCGCCACCGGTGCCGCCAACGGTGTCGTTTCGGGCGTCGAGGTCGTCAGCAAATCCGCAGCGTGCACCGGCGACAGGACCGGGGCCGCCAGGGTGATGGCGCAGCCCAGCAGTAGCGCAACGACGGTCGTCCGGGCGCGTGGAGACCGCGCCCAGACGCCCCGGACTGCGATACGAGCTGATTCGGACACAACTCACCCCCTGAACAATTTGACGGGCAGTAGGCGGTAAAGTCAACCTCCCACGCCCCGAGAAAAGTAACAAACCAGAGGAATTCTTCGCGGCACCTCCTGGGCTGCCTCCGAGCGGCCGCAAACGTGACACCCTTCATACGAAGCGGATGCCCCCGCGTCGCCCGCCGAAAAGAGTCTCACCCCCATGAATCCCACGCCTCGCACCCCTGGATCAACGTCGACGCGCGCCGTCGCAGCCCGGGACTGGGAACACCGCGCTGGCGAGCTTGGCGATCGTCTGCCGACGGGGTTCGAGGTAGCCGTTGCCACTTCCGCTTTTCAGATCGAGGGCGCCGCCCGCGACGGTGGCCGCGGCGATAGCGTCTGGGACGCCTTCAGCCAGATGCGCGGGCGCATCCGCGATGGCTCGAATGCCTCCGTCTCGGCCGACCACGTGAAGAACTATGCCGCCGACGCCGCCCTGCTACGTGACCTCGGTGTCGATTCCTACCGGTTCTCCCTCGGCTGGACCAGACTGCAGCCGGAGGGTCGCGGGGCGCTCAACCGCAATGGACTCGCGTTCTACGATCGCGTGCTCGACGCGCTGCTGGCCGACGGCATCCGTTCGACGGCCACTCTCTCGCACTGGGACATGCCCGCGGCCCTGCGCGGCGGCTGGCTGAACCGCGACACGGCGGGCCGCTTCGCCGACTATGCCCACGCGGTGGGGGAGGCGTTCGGCGACCGCATCGACGCCTGGGCCACCCTCACCGAGCCGGCCACGGTCACAACGAAGGGCTATGCGCTGGGCACCCACGCGCCTGGGCGTACCCTGCTATTCGATGCGCTGCCGAGCGCGCACCACCAGCTGCTCGCGCACGGCCTCGCCGTGCAGGGCCTGCGCGCCGCCGACGTGCGCGGACGCATCGGCCTCGTCAACTCCCACACCCCGGTGCAGTCCGCGACCGACCGTGACCAGGACCGCTCCTATGCGGCCCTGTACGACCTGCTACAGAACCGCCTCTTCTCCGACCCGGTGCTGCTCGGCCACTACCCCGACCCGCTCGAACCGTTCGCGCTCGAGCTGCGCACCCTGCTCGAGGCCGACCCCGACGACCTGCGCACGATCCACCAGCCGCTCGACTTCTATGGTGTGAGCTACACCGAGCCCAGCCGCATCGCTTCCGGCCCGACCACCCTCACCGCACCCGACGGGCAGCCGATCCCGGTCACGTCGTGGCCGTTCCACCTCGAGCCGTTACGCGAGCACGCCACCACCTCGGCCGGCGCCGTCAACGCCCCCGAGTACGTCGCTGTAGCGCTGGCCGAACTGGCCGGGCGCTACAGCGACCTACCGCCGGTCTACCTGTCGTTGGCCGGCGGCGCCTTCTTCGACCACGCGGATGCCCGCCACTTCGTGCACGACCCGGCCCGTATCGACTACCTCGCCGAACACCTCGTCGCCGCCCTCGACGCGACCGCCGCGGGAGCCCCGGCCGCCGCCGTCGATCTGCGCGGCGTTGCCTTCTGGTCCCTGCTCGACGCGTTCGAGTGGGACGGCGGTTACACCCAGCCCACCGGCCTCGTGCACGTCGACTTCAGCAACGACCGACGCACGCGCACCCCCAAATCCAGCTATCGCTGGCTGCAACACGCCCTCACCAACCGCTGAGGCAGTAACCGCTGAGGCAGTAACCGCTGAGGCAGTAACCGTTAAGGCGTGCGCCGGCGCAGCGTCACCGATCCGAGCACGACGGCTCCCACGATCCACGCGCCGATGATCAGCAGCTCCCCGCCGACATAGGCGGCGTCCTGCGAATCCGTCGCGACCGCCTGCAGTGCGTCGATCGCGTGCGACAGCGGCAACCAGTCGCTGATCGCGCGCAGCACATCGGGCAGTTGCTCGCGAGGCAGAAAAATGCCGCCGAGCAGAATTTGCGGAAAAACCAGCGCCGGCATGAACTGCACGACCTGAAACTCCGTGCGGGCGAACGCGCTTGCGAGCAGGCCAAGCGTCGTGCCGAGCACCGCATCCGCGACCGCGACGGCGAGCAACAGCCAGATCGACCCGGAGATCTCCAGCCCGCACACCCACACCGCAAACGCCACGGCCACCGAGGACTGTGCCACCGCGAGTAAGCCGAACGCGAGCGTATAACCCAGGATCAGGTCACCCTTGCCGAGCGGCATCGACAGCAGACGCTCGAGCGTGCCGGTGCGTCGCTCTCGCAGGGTCGTGATGCTCGTCACGAGAAACATCACGATGAACGGAAACAGCGCGATCATGCCCGGCCCGATCGTGGCGAACACCGGGGTGTCCGAGAAGATCCAGGCCAGCAGCCCGATCAGCAGGCTCGGCACCACGAGCAACAGAACGATGGTACGCGGGTCGTGCCGCACCTGGCTGAGCACCCGGCCGGCCGTAGCGAGGGTGCGTTGCGGGTTCATGAGGCGCTCCCGCTCGGTTCGGCAAGCGGATGCTGGGCGATCAGCGCCAGAAAAGCTCCCTCGGTATCGCTGGTTCCGGTCGCCGCGAGCAACCCCTTCGGGGTGTCATCGGCCAGAATCTCGCCGTCCCGCATGAGTAGCAGCCGGTCGCACCGGCTGGCCTCGTCCATCACGTGACTGGAGACGAGCAGGCTCGTTCCGGAGGCGGCGAGCTGATGGAACAGGGTCCACAGCTCGACCCGCAGCACGGGGTCAAGGCCCACCGTCGGTTCGTCGAGCACGAGCAGGTCAGGGGAGCCGAGCAAGGCTCCGGCCAGAGACACCCGACTGCGCTGCCCGCCGGAGAGTGACCCGACGAGCTGACCCGCTTGGGCGCTGAGGTCTGTCAGGGCGAGCACGCGGTCGACGTCGCTGCGCGGAGCGCCGAGCACGGCACGAAAATATTGCAGGTTCTGCCGCACGGTGAGGTCGTCATACACACTCGCGTCCTGCGTGACATAGCCCACGCGGTGGCGAAGCGACGCCGATCCGGCCTCCCGGCCGAGCACCGTCACCGTGCCGGACTGCACCACCTGTGCGCCGACGATCGTTCTCAGGAGTGTGGTTTTACCGCATCCGCTCGGGCCAAGCAGCCCCACCACGACTCCGCGGGGAACGCTGACCGACAGCCCATGCAGCACCGGATGCTTTCCCCGACGCACATGCAGATCGGTAACCTCAACCGCGGGGACGGATTTGTTCACCATGTGCGAACTCTTCGCCGCCGCACCCGCCGTGTCAAGCTCATAAAGGGTGATCCTGTAGCCGCTCCGATTGCCCAGAGGCTAACCGGACTGGGTTCAGGCGCAGTCGCGGAAGGTGCCTGTCTCGTCGTCTGAGCTCGGTGCATTCAGCGCGGGATCCGCTGATGGGCGCCCAATACCTCGCTCGCTCGGCAAGTAGTGTGGAACGCATGATGTTTGCGTTGCCGATCCTTGTCTCTGCGGCATCGCCGACATCCGCCGAAGCCAAAAACGTATCGCTTCGGTACTACGAGGACATCGTGAGTCGCTACCACGGTCGTCCCGCGCTTCGGCAGGAGATTCTGGCCGCCCAAGCCGGGTATCCCAG
The DNA here is from genome assembly GCF_026786305.1 of Cryobacterium sp. Taxonomy (GTDB): domain Bacteria; phylum Actinomycetota; class Actinomycetes; order Actinomycetales; family Microbacteriaceae; genus Cryobacterium. Next base: position 21,266 of record NZ_JAJAYI010000089.1, on the reverse strand, counting down.
CGATGACCTCGTTTCTCCCACGGGGCTTCTCCTGCTCGCCCGCGAGGGGGACACCGTGCTCGGCTGCGCCGGGATGCGGATTCGCCCCGGCGAGATCGGCGAGGTGACCAGGGTCTTCGTTGAACCGGATGCCCGCGGTCAGGGCGTGGGCCGGCTTCTCATGGAGACACTGGAACGGGAATGCCGCGTGGTGGGGCTCACCGCATTGCGGTTGGACACGCGAACCGACCTCGTCGAGGCGCGAAGACTTTATTCTTCGCTGGGCTTCATCGAGGGCGAAGCGCACAACACGGACCCCTACGCGAACCATTGGTTCCGAAAAGAACTGCGGTGATGCCCAGGTCTGGGAGCGCACACCCAGCCAGCTGGAGTACGTTCAGGTCGTGACTGAGCAACAGCCCTACCACGTCGTGCACAGCTACGACGACTTTGAACTGCGCCGGTACCCGGAACACCTGCTGGCCGAGGTCACAACGGACGGCCCATTTGAGGACGCCGGCAACAGGGCCTTCCGGTACCTGTTCTCGTATATCACCGGGGCGAACCAGTCACGCCAGAAAGTCGCCATGACAGCGCCCGTGCTGCAATCAAATGCTGCAGAAACGATTGCGATGACCGCGCCAGTTCTGCAGCAGAGCCCTGGCGATGCGTCCGGTCCGGGAGACCGTGAAAAGTTCCGCGTTGCTTTCGTTCTGCCGGAGGGCATGACGGCCGAAACTGCGCCGCAACCCACCGACCCCCACGTTCAACTACGCACGGTGCCCGCCAGCATGGCCGGTGCGATCCGCTTCAGCGGACGCTGGAGCCAAGCACGCTACCAACGGCAACTCGCACAGTTGCGTGCGGCGCTCGCCTCTGCCGGGCTCACTGTCGTTGGGCCACCGAGATCTGCCCGATTCGATCCGCCATTCAAGCCGTGGTTTCTGCGTCGAAATGAGGTTTTGCTCGACGTCGAATCGTCGAACTAAGGCGACTGACACCCCGCTCGAACTCGCTCTAGCAACGATTTCTGGACAGGACCACCGAGTTTCTCAAGCTCTTGGATCGTTCCCGTCGCGAGTTCCCCGCGCGCCTTGAGCTTGCTTGGAGTGTTATGGGAAGCGGGTGGGAGCCTCCGGGGTCGCGGTTAGTATTGGCAGGTACGCACGGGGGGTCGTTTTGGCCAGTCAATGTCTCCGTGCCAACGTACACATCGTGCCAATTTGCAAGGAGACGCTGCCATGGAATGGCTCATCCCGGTTTTGATCGTTGTCGCACTCGTCGCCATCGTGGGTATCTATCTCTGGTCGACGTACAACTCCCTCGTAACGCTCAACGTGCGCGTCGACGAAGCGTGGAGCGACATCACGGTGATGCTCAAGCGTCGTGCCGACCTGCTGCCCAACCTGATCGAAACGGTCAAGGGCTATGCAGCACACGAGAAGAGCGTGTTTGAGAACGTGACTCGTGCTCGGGCCGAGACCCTGTCGGCACAAGGCCCGGCCGATGCATCCGCTGCGGAAAACCACATGCAGACCGCGCTGAAGAGCATCTTCGCCGTCGCTGAGGCCTACCCGCAGCTTCAGGCCAGCCAGAACTACCTGCAGTTGCAGGGCGCCATCGTCGACACCGAGGACAAGATCCAGGCCGCGCGTCGCTTCTACAACGGTGGCGTGCGCGAAATGAACACCAAGATCAAGGTGTTCCCGAATCACCTGTTCGCCGTCAACCTCGGTTTCACCGAACGCGAATTCTTCGAGGTGGCCGATTCCGCAGCGATTGCGGAGCCTCCCCGCGTGCAGTTCTAACGGAGCGCATCGATGTACAGCGCGATAGCTAAGAACAAACGCAACACCGTCTTCATCATGATCTTCTTCTTCGCGCTGATCGTGGGGCTCGGCTGGCTGGCCAACTATTACGTCTCCGGCGGGCAGAGCTACGGGTTGTTCATTACCGTGATCATCGTCACCGGCCTGTACGTGCTCATTCAGTACTACGCCGCAGGCCGCCAGGCGGTTGCGATGAGTGGTGGAATCAAGGTCAACAGCCAGGCCGATCACCCCCGGCTGTGGCGCATCGTCGAGAATCTGTCGATCACGACCGGCACTCCGATGCCCGAGGTCTACATCATCAACGACCCGGCACCCAACGCATTCGCCACCGGCCGCGATCCCAAGCACGCGATCGTCGCCGCGACCACCGGCCTGCTCGACATCATGGATGACGCCGAACTGGAAGGTGTCATGGCCCACGAGATCGGCCACGTGCGCAACTATGACATCCGCGTCTCGATGGTCGTGTTCGGCTTGGTCGTCGCGATCGGATTCATTTCCGACATTTTTCTGCGCATGGCTTTCTTCGGCCGCAACAACAACAGCAACGGCAACCCCGTCGTCATGGTGTTCGGCATTGTCGCCATGATCGTGGCCCCGCTCATCGCCACGATCGTGCAGCTCGCCGTGAGCCGCCAGCGCGAGTATCTAGCGGACGCCACGAGCGCGTTAACGACGCGCCACCCCGACGCCCTCGCCAGCGCCTTGGCCAAGCTTGGCGAATACGGCCGCCCGATGAAGAAGCAGAACACGTCGATGGCGCACCTGTGGATCTCTGACCCGCTCAAGCCCGGCGCCATGAGCAAGCTGTTCGCGACGCACCCACCGATCGCCGACCGCATCGAACGCCTGACCGCGATGGGCCGCAAGTTCTAACTTTTTTTAGTCGAGCTTGTCGAGCTTGTCGAGCTTGTCGAGCTTGTCGAGCTTGTCGAGCTGGTCGAACTTGTCGAACTTGTCGAGCTGGTCGAACTCGTTGGTCGTGCTTGTCGAGACCATAACCCTCCGTGGTCTCGACACGCTCGATCAACGGATTGGTTACTTCCGTTCTGCAGCCAGTCCGGACGCGAGCGGGCTGCGCGGCATGACCTCGAACTCACCGAGCCCCTGCCAGAGCGCAGCGTCATGCAGTACCGCGGCGAGCCGCCCCGCAGCGTCGACCGGGGCACCGTTTTCAGCCTCGGCCGCCTGCACCCGCAGCACGCCCGCCTGCCGGTCGTTCTTCAGGTCGACGCGGCGCAGCGCGCGGGCGCGCTGCCAGACCACCGGTCTGACGGCGACAAAATCGTCTGCGCGTCGATGGCGCGGGCCAGGGCGGGCGAGACTGTCGCGGGGCGCCCGTGTGAAGTATCGATGCGACTCTATCCGGCGCGAAGGCACTCTGCCGTGCACCGAAAAGGAATCGCACGTTTAGACCCGAAGAGTGGCGACGACGATGGGCCCGGTGGCAGTCTTAGACTGAGCGGGTGAGTGAATCCACGGGCAATCCAGGTGCACGGGCGCTGCTGCGGCTGCGCCGCCGACGAACCAATGAGCAGGAGCGCGAAGCCCGGGAGCTGTCGCGGTCCGAACTGCTGGTCACACCGGTCGAGGGGCGCGCGCCCGCACCGAATGGTGTTCACGAAAACCTGCCAGCCAGCGTCCGCTTGGCCGCAGCCTGGTCGTGGCGACTGATCGTCATTGCTGCTGGTATCGCAGTTCTCATCTTCCTAATCATTCAATTGCGCCTCATCATCATTCCGTTGCTCGTCGCAGTGTTGGTATCGGCGCTGCTTGTTCCCTTCGTGGCCTTTCTGGTACGTCATCGGTGGCCGAAGGGACTCGCCGTGGCCACGGCGATGGTGGGCACTCTCGTGCTCGTCGCCGGGTTGGTGACCCTCGCGTCCACGCAGATCGCCGAGGGCACCGTCGGGCTGAGCGACCGCCTGACAGCGAGCTTTGACAGCCTCAAGTCGGTGCTCGCGGCGTCGCCATTACAGCTGTCGGACACCGAGATCACGAACTATCTGCAGCAGGGCTGGACGGCGATCCAAAACGACAGCGCTGTCTTTATCAGTGGAGCCCTGTCGGTCGGTACGACCCTCGGACACCTGCTGACCGGGCTTCTGCTTGCCCTGTTCAGCCTGCTGTTCATCCTCATCGACGGCAAGTCAATCTGGGACTGGATCGTGCGCTTCTTTCCGAAGCGGGCGCGCGCGGCCGTGGATGGCGCTGGTATCGCCGGCTGGACAACTCTGGGTAATTTCGCCAAGGTGCAAATCCTGGTGGCATCGATCGATGCCGTCGGCATCGGTGTGGGCGCAGCCCTGCTCGGGGTGCCGATGGCCATCCCGATTGGCATCCTGGTCTTTCTCGGCTCGTTTATTCCCATTGTCGGTGCTGTCGCCACCGGATCGGTCGCCATCGTGATCGCCCTGATCTTCAACAATTGGGCCGTCGCCCTCGCCATGCTCGGCGTCGTGCTGCTCGTTCAGCAGGTTGAAGGACACGTTCTGCAGCCGCTCATCATGGGAACCGCCGTCAAGGTGCATCCGCTTGCCGTTGTGCTCGTGGTCGCCGCCGGAGCGCTGCTCGCCGGAATTCCGGGCGCCCTGTTTGCCGTGCCGATTGCCGCGGTGTTGAACGCGATGACGAGCTACATCGCCGGCGGATCGTGGCGGTCGAGTCCGCCGACGGCGGTGCCGGCGATGGGCTCGGTGCTGTGGCAGACTGTGCCGCAAAGCCGACCGGGCTACCGGTCGACTGGCGCACCCGCGCGCGAGGCACGGGTGGTGCGGCCGCGCAGCATCCGCACCACCCGTGACGGGTCCGCCCGCAGCACACCCTCGGATTCCCGCGCACCTCGCGCCACGCACGACAGTTCGGAGAACTAAGACATGCCTGAGACCACCCTCGTCACACCCACCCTCGCTGAATTCGAGGCTGCGCGTGCGGTTGTCGCCCGTGTCGCCGATGTGACCCCGATGGAGAGCTCACGGTACCTGACCGATGTTTTGGGGGCACCGGTCTACCTCAAGTGTGAGAATTTGCAACGCACCGGCTCATACAAGATTCGGGGCGCCTACAACCGGCTGTCCAAACTCACCGACGAGGAGAAGGCTCGTGGAGTCGTCGCGGCCTCTGCCGGTAACCACGCTCAGGGGGTGGCGTTCGCCGCGCGCGAGCTGGGCATCAAAGCCACCATCTTCATGCCGGTCGGGGTTGCGCTGCCCAAACTGTTGGCGACGCGCGATTACGGTGCCGAGGTCATTCTGCGCGGTACGACCGTGACCGAACCGCTGCTCGCTGCGGCCGAATATGCCCGCGAGACCGGTGCGATCCTCATTCCGCCTTTTGATCACGCGGATGTTGTCATCGGGCAGGGCACGCTCGGTCTCGAAATTCTCGACCAGGTTCCCGATCTTCAAACGGTCATCGTGCCCATCGGTGGCGGCGGGCTGATCTCCGGTGTGGCCAGTGCGCTCAAGCAGCGCGCCGCCCGCGACGGGCGCCGCATCCGGGTCATTGGGGTGCAGGCTGAGAATGCGGCCGCCTACCCACCCTCCCTCGAGGCTGGCGAGGCCATGATGATCAGCATTCTGCCGACCATCGCCGACGGCATCGCGGTCGCCAAGCCGGGACTGCTCAACTTCGAGATTGTGCGCGACGCCGTCGACGAGATCGTCACCGTCAGCGAGGACGACACCGCCCGGGCGCTGCTCGTGCTGCTGGAACGCGCCAAGCTCGTCGTCGAACCGGCCGGAGCGGTGGCGGTCGCCGCCATCCTGGCCGGCAAGGTCACTCCGACAGGGCCGACCGTGGCGATCCTCTCGGGTGGCAACATCGATCCCCTGCTGATGCAGCGTGTGATCAGCCACGGCCTCGCCGCGTCGGGTCGTTACCTCACGCTGCGAATCATGCTGCCGGACCGCCCGGGCCAGTTGGCTCGCATCTCCGAGCTGCTCGCCGAGGCGACCGCCAACGTCGTCGAGGTGCTGCACACGCGGCACGGAGTCGGCCTGCGGATCAGCGAGGTCGAGCTCGACGTCAGCGTCGAGACGCGGGGGCCCGAACACAGCCAGCACGTCGTCGACACGCTGCGCGCGGCTGGCTACGACCCGCAGATCGACTAGCCGAACACGAAGCAGGCCCCGCGACGACGGTCAGGCTCCGGTGAAAGTCTCCACGTTGGAGATGTGCACGGTGATCTCTTTGCCGTTCGGCGTGGTGTAGCTCGTCTTCGCGCCAACCTTGAGGCCGATGATCGCCGCACCGAGCGGGCTTTGTTCGCTGAAGACGTCGAGGTCGCTATTGGCGCCGATTTCGCGGCTGCCGATCAGAAAACGGCTCTCGTCGCCGGCGATCGTGGCGGTGATGACCGTGCCAGGAACGACGATGCCGTTACTTTCGGGAGCGTGGCCGACTTCAGCGGTGCGCAGCAACACGGTGAGGGTGCGGATGCGCGCCTCCATCTTGCCCTGCTCTTCTTTGGCCGCGTGGTAGCCGGCGTTCTCCTTGAGATCGCCCTCTTCCCGGGCGGATTCGATTTTCTTTGCGATGTCGCCCCGGCCGAAGTTACTCAGTGCTGCCAGTTCCGTTGCGAGGCGATCGTGGGCCTCTTGGGTCAGCCAGGTCACCGTTGTGTCGGTTGTCACGAGTGATCTCCTTTATTACGCTCAAGCGCAGAAAGGCCGGTTGTGGCCGCGCGGATAAAGTTGATGCCCCGACGAATGCCGAGGCGAATACGTCAGTTTAGGTCAGCCAGCACTGGTAAATCAAACCCGTGTTACTCAGGTCGGTGGTGCGCAGAATCTCGGTGAATGACCGGTTGTACAGCGTTGACGGCGGCAGATCGATGATCTTCCAGCCGACCACAGAATAACTCTCGTTCAGGGCCTGAACCGCGCAACTCGCCGTGCGGTTCACCGGAAGCGACACCTCGAACGTGACGCTCACCGTGTGCTCATCGATGATGGTGTGCCCAATATCACGCGCTTCGATTTGAGTGGATGCCCCATCCAGCCCGGTCCACAGCACCCAGGCTCCCAACACCAGCACGAAAATGCCACCCAGTCCCCACAGGATTCGGCGGTCACGCCGTTTGCGAGTGGGCGTGCGCCCGTAGCGCGATTGGATCACGTCGCTCTCGACCGGCGGAGGCGCAGCCGAGACCTCAGATTCGTCGAGACGGTAGGGCTCGCGGCTCTGCTGAACTCTGTTTACGGGCACTGGTGATTTCACACTTTCGATGGAGCGATTAGGCTGGTATCTAGGTTATCTGGCCTAAGGTTATCCGGCATTCCTGAGGAGTATGGTGACGCTGCGACTGATGGCTGTGCATGCCCATCCTGACGACGAGTCGAGCAAGGGCGCCGCAACGTACGCCTACTACCGCAGCCTCGGCGCTGAGGTGCTCATCGTGAGCTGCACCGGCGGTGAACGGGGCAGCGTCCTGAACCCTGCCCTCACCGCCAACGCCATGGCTGAACGCGATATGACCGGTCTTCGCCGCATCGAGATGCGAGGTGCGCAGCAGGCCCTGGGCGTGCAGCACCGCTGGCTCGGCTTCGAAGATTCCGGCATGAACGACGACAAGTCGGTGCCGGCGAACTCTTTCGCCGACATTCCGCTGGAGTATTCGGCCGAACCGCTCGTGTCGATCGTGCGTGAGTTTCGCCCCCAGGTCTTGATCACCTACGACGAAAACGGCGGCTACCCGCATCCCGACCACATCCGCTGTCACGAGGTCTCCCTTGAAGCGTTTCGTGCGGCCGCCGACCTGGATCGGTACCCGAATTCGGGTGCGCCGTGGCAGATCGATAAGCTGTACTACGACCGCATCTTCAACCTGGAGCGCGTCGACGCGATGTACCTCGCGCTCAGCGTGAAGGAGCCGGACTCCCCGCTTTTGGAACCACTCGGTGAAGCCCGAGAGTGGATGAAGAACTACCCGAAGCTGGCCACCACCCACGTTCCCGCCGGAGAGTTCCTGGAGGCGCGCGATGCGGCCCTCCGCTCGCACGCCAGCCAGGTTTCCCCCGAGAGCAGCTTCTTCTTCTGGCCCAATGACCTCATTCGTGAGGCCTGGCCCTACGAAGACTTTCAGCTCATCGAATCGAAAGTAGACACCGAAATGCCCGAATCCGATCTTTTCGCTGGAATTCAGGACGACGAATGATCACTCTGATCACCGTCGTGCTCGCCGCCACGCCGACCCCCGACCCGGACTTCGACCCGAACACCGTTACCCCGGGTGTTGTCGGATTCATCGTATTCTTTCTGGTGGCCTTCGCGACCCTGCTGCTGTGTTTCGACGTGGTTCGTCGCATCCGTCGCACCACCTACCGCGCCGAAATCAAGGAGCGGCTCGACGCCGAACTCGCGGCGCGCGACATCGACCCGAACGCACCCCGCACGCCGGGCGACAAGCCCGAATAATCACGCTGTCCGCTACGGGTAGAGCGGATGCGTGGCGATCAGCAGAATCGCCACGAAATGACACAGAAACGCCACGACCGTGAGGGTGTGGAAGATCTCGTGAAAGCCGAACACTCCCGGAACCGGGTTGGGCTTCTTCAGCCCGTAGACGACCGCGCCAACCGTGTAGCAGAGTCCACCGACCAGAATCAACGTCATCATGGTGGCGTTGGCCTGAAAAAAATCCACGATGAACAGCAGGGCCCCGTAGCCGAGCAGCAGGTAGAGCGGCACGTACAGCCAGCGCGGGGCGTGAATCCAGAACACTCGAAAGATGGTGCCGAGCCCGGCTCCGCCCCACACCAGCCACAGCAGCAGCGCGGCTTTCTCCGGCGGCAGCGCGAGCACGGTGATCGGCGTGTACGACCCGGCGATCAGCAGAAAAATGTTGGCGTGGTCGATGCGTTTAAGAATAATGCGGGTGCGCGGCTGCCAGTTGAAGCGGTGGTACAGAGCCGAATTGCCAAAAAGCAGCATCGAGCTGAGCACGAACACGGCCGAGCTGATCTTGGCCGCGGAGCCCTCGGCGAGCACGAGCAGCACGATGCCGGCCACGATCGTCACGGGAAAAGTCCCGGCGTGAATCCAGCCGCGCCAGGTCGGCTTGACGTCCTCCGGATGGGCGTCAGCCGCCTCGATCAGTGGCAGATTGGTACTGGAGTGCTCGGTAGCCATGGTGCAAGGATACGACAGGGCGCGGCCCGCGTGCCCTGAACGCTTGTCGGAGTGGACTAGCGTAAATGTGTGCAGAAACCCCAAGTTCCCTCAGCGCGCGGCCTCCTCTACAGGCTGTATCAGCGCCGCTTGAGGCGCGGACTCACGCCGGCGCATCTGCCCCATCACGTCGCCATGATCATTGACGGCAACCGGCGCTGGGCCCGGCAATTGGGGTTTCAGACGGCCGCACACGGGCACCGTGCCGGTGCCGCCAAGATGCTTGAATTTCTAAAATGGTGTGACGACCTCGAAATTTCGGTGGTCACCCTGTACCTGCTCTCCTCCGACAATCTCACACAACGCCCGAGTGATGAACTGGCCGATCTGATCGAGATCATCGCTGATCTCGCTGAGGAGCTCTCGCACTATCGCAACTGGCGGGTACAACAGGTGGGGTCGAAGACCGGCCTGCCCCTTCCGCTCGTTGCAGCGCTTGATGCAGCGGATGCCCGCACCAGCGAGCGAACGGGACTGCACGTGAATCTCGCGGTCGGCTACGGCGGGCGCACCGAGATCACCGACGCGATGCGCAGCATTGTCGCCACCCATCACGCGCACGGTGGCACGCTGGAGGATCTCGCGGAGACCCTCACGCCCGAGCTGATCGGCCAGCACCTGTACACCGGCGGTCAGCCCGACCCCGACCTCGTCATCCGTACGTCGGGCGAGCAGCGGCTCAGCGACTTCATGCTGTGGCAGAGCGCGCACAGCGAGTTCTACTTCGTCGAAGCCCTCGGGCCTGACCTGCGGCAGATCGATTTTCTGCGAGCCCTGCGTGACTTCTCCCGTCGCCAGCGTCGCTTCGGCGGCTAGCTCGGTTCTGGCACCGGGTGGGGTTCGACCAGCAGGGGGGGAGTATTTGTTCGACAACCGATTGGACCCGAGCATGAATTCTTTTCAGAGCTTCACCGATGGCTTTCGTGACGAACCCGGGTACCTCGACTTCGGCCGGGTCGGCCCGCTCTCCGAGGCCGTCGTGGCAGAGACCCTGGGCCAGACCGAGGTGCTTTCCCGTGCCCGGTACGGCAGCCTCGACCACCTCGTCGAACAAGACCTGCGGGCCCGCACCGCTGTCTCCGAACTCACCGGTTTCACCCCCGACCAGATTGTGCTGCAGCCCAACACCAGCTCGGGCCTGATGCAGGCCATGTTCGGTCTGACCGGTGCCGTGCTGCTCTCTGCCGGGGACTTTCCCAGCGTGCCGTTCGCGGCCGTGCGGGCCGCTGAGGCCCTGCACGTGGTCACTCCGCTCTGGTTGGAAACCGACCACGGCCGCGTCACCCCGGGGGAGATCCGCGACCAGCTCACCCCGGCGGTTGTGGCCGTTGCGGTGTGCCTCGTCGATTCCCGCACGGGCTATCGCACCGACCTCGACGGCATCCGTCAGGTCATCGGCGATCGTTTGCTGATCGTTGACGCCATCCAGGGCTTCGGCGTCGTCGACGCCGTCTATGAGGCAGCGGATGTCGTCGCCTCCGGTGGTCAGAAATGGATGCGGGCCGGCTGGGGCACCGGTTTTCTCGCCCTGAGCGAGCGGGCGCTCGAACGCCTCGTGCCGGTCTACTCCGGCTACGTCGGCACCGACATCGACGACCCGTGGGATGAAGTCACCCCGCCCAGCCACGGCGCCCGCGCGTTTCGGGTGACCAACGGCGACGCCATCGCGCAGGCCCGGTTCGCTGCAGCCCTCGAGCAGACCGCTGATGTCGGTGTCGACGTCATTCAGACCGCCGTGAACGACAACGTCTCCCAGATCATCGAACTCGTCGACGAATTCGTCATCGACATTGTCTCGCCTCGGGACACCAAGGAACGGGCGGGCATCGTCGTACTGGAGCCTCCGGCGGAACTGCTGACCACCCTCGTGGCGAGCCTGCACAACCACGGCATTACCGCGACCACCCGCGACACCACTGTTCGCCTGAGCGTGCACGCGGCCCTCGACCCCGACACGGTGACCATGCTGAGGGGCGCCCTCACCGACTACGCGCTCGCCACTACCTACTAGACAGTCTCGGCGGCGGTACCGGCAGCGCCATCCGGTGAACCCGGCGTCTGCCCCAACGTCAGGTGAACGTCACATTTCAGTGGGCGTGTCGGGTTCCTTTTTGCGTCCGTTCGTCGTAGCGTCACTTGCATCAGGTACGGCACCTGATCGAGACGGCCATATAAGTACGGCTCGAGAATTGCTTGATGGCCAGCTCGCCAATGTGATCCGCGTCTCGTGACGCAGGGTGGGAGTGGCTGTGACCGCTAATCGAACCGACGCCAACGCGACTGACCGGGTGGAGGCATCCGTTTCGCAATCCGAGCGCACCTTCGTGTTGGACACCTCGGTGCTTCTGTCAGATCCGAAAGCGATTTTCCGCTTTGCCGAGCACGCCGTTGTATTGCCGGTGGTGGTGATCAGCGAACTGGAGTCCAAACGCAACGACCCGGAAATCGGGTATTTCGCCCGGCAGGCGCTGCGCAACCTCGACGAGCTGCGGCTCAAGCATGAGCGCCTCGACTTTCCGATTCCGGTCGGCGAGGGCGGCAGCCTGCGGGTGGAACTGAACCACTCCAACATGTCGGTACTGCCGTCGGGTCTGCAACTGGGCGACAACGACTCGCGCATCCTCGCCGTGGCCCTCAACCTGGCCAACGACGGAATGACCGTGACCGTCGTCTCCAAGGACCTACCGCTGCGGGTGAAGGCCGCGTCCCTCGGCCTCGCTGCCGATGAATACCGGCACGAACTCGCCGTCGACTCCGGTTGGACCGGCATGGACGAGATCACCCTCAGCGCCGAGCAGATGAGCGTGCTCTACGACAAGGAGACGCTCGACTCGCGCACGGTGCAGGACATGCCCATCAACACGGGCCTCGTCATTCATTCCGACCGCGGGTCAGCCCTCGGCCGGGTGACCAGCCGGGGCACGCTCAAGCTCGTACGCGGCGACCGCGACGTCTTCGGACTGCACGGCCGGTCGGCCGAGCAGCGCCTCGCGATTGATCTGCTGCTCGACCCGGAGATCGGCATTCTCTCGCTCGGCGGGCGGGCCGGAACCGGGAAGTCGGCGCTCGCCCTGTGCGCGGGACTGGAAGCCGTGCTGGAGCGTCAGCAGTATCGCAAGATCATGGTGTTCCGGCCCTTGTATGCGGTTGGCGGCCAGGACCTCGGCTTTCTGCCCGGTGACCAGGGCGAGAAAATGGGGCCTTGGGCGCAAGCGGTGTTCGACACGCTCGGCGCGATCGTGTCGGAGAATGTGGTCGAGGAGGTGCTGGAGCGGGGCATCCTCGAGGTGCTCCCGCTCACCCACATTCGCGGCCGGTCCCTGCACGACGCCTTCGTGATCGTCGACGAGGCACAGTCGCTCGAACGCAACGTGCTGCTGACCGTGCTGAGCCGCATTGGTCAGAACTCGCGCGTGGTACTCACCCACGACGTCGCCCAGCGCGACAACCTGCGGGTCGGCCGCTTCGACGGCGTGGCCAGCGTGATCGAGACGCTGAAGGGGCATCCGCTGTTCGCACACATGACACTGACCCGGTCGGAGCGCAGCGCTATTGCGGCACTGGTCACGGAGATGTTGGAGGGTAACGAGGTTATGTAGTTGCCTTGAGCGGATGCCTGTCGTCTTGTCGTAGTCGACCGCCTGAGCGACAGGTCATTCGGCTTCAGCTCAAACAATGGCTGGTGGGGGCCAGCTCTGTGGTCGCGGCATCGGGAATTATTCGAGCCAGTCGCATTCCGCGGGGGAGCCGGCCCCACCAGCCATAACTCGGCACCCCGCGAACAACCTGCCGCCCCGGCTCGTTTTCGAGGCTGGGGCGGCAGTTCTGGCGGGGTGGGGCTGGTTACTTCTTCTGCGGGGGGCGCGTCATGCTCAGGACGTCGAGGGCCACGTCGAGCTCGGCGAGCGTGAGGTCGCCACGTTCCACGTGACCGAGCGCAATGACAGCCTCGCGCACGGTGAGGCCCTCGGCGACGGCCTTCTTGGCAACCTTGGCGGCGGCTTCGTAGCCGATGACGCGGTTCAGCGGCGTGACGATGGAGGGCGACTTCTCGGCCAGTGCGCGAGCGTGCTCGAGGTTGGCAACGAGACCGTCGACGGTCTTGTCGGCAAGCACGCGGGTCGCGTTGGTCAGCAGACGGATCGACTCGAGCAGGGCGGTTCCCATCACCGGGATACCGACGTTGAGCTCGAACGAGCCTGAGGCGCCGGACCAGGCGATGGTGGCATCGTTGCCGATGACGCGCGAGCAGACCATGAGCACGGCCTCCGGAATAACCGGGTTGACCTTGCCGGGCATGATCGACGAACCCGGCTGCAGGTCAGGAATGTTGAGTTCGCCGAACCCGGTGTTGGGGCCTGAGCCCATCCAGCGCAGGTCATTGTTGATCTTGGTCAGCGAAACTGCGATGGTGCGCAGGGCGCCGGAGGCGTCGACGAGGCCGTCGCGGTTGGCCTGGGCCTCGAAGTGGTCGCGCGCTTCGGTGATCGGCAGTTCGGTTTCGGCCACGAGCAGTTCGATGACGAGCTGCGGAAAGCCGTACGGGGTGTTGATGCCGGTACCGACAGCGGTGCCGCCGAGCGGAACCTCGGCGACGCGGGGAAGGGCCGTGCGGATGCGCTCGATACCGAGGCGCATCTGGCGGGCGTAGCCGCCGAACTCCTGGCCGAGGGTGACCGGGGTGGCGTCCATCAGGTGGGTGCGGCCGGCCTTGACAGCCTCTTTCCAGAGTTCCGCCTTGGTCTCGAACGAGACGGCGAGGTGGTCGAGCGCGGGGATGAGCTCGTCGATCAGCGCGCTCGTGACGGCGATGTGCACCGAGGTGGGAAACACGTCGTTCGAGGACTGGCTCGCGTTGACGTGGTCGTTCGGGTGCACCGTGCGGCCAAGGGCGCGGGTCGCGAGGGTCGCGATGACCTCGTTCATGTTCATGTTCGAGGAGGTGCCGCTGCCGGTCTGGTAGACGTCGATCGGAAACTCGGTGTCGTACTGGCCGGTGATGACCTCGTCGGCGGCTGCGGCGATCGCGTTGGCAATGTCCTGGTCGAGCACGCCGAGCTGGGCGTTGGCGAGGGCTGCCGACTTCTTGATGCGGGCGAGGGCCGCGATCTGCGCAGACTCAAGGGTGGAGCCGGAGATCGGGAAATTCTCCACGGCTCGCTGTGTCTGGGCGCCGTAGAGTGCGTCCGTTGGAACCCGGACCTCACCCATCGTGTCGTGTTCGATCCGGTAGCCGGCGTTTGCGGAGGTGTCCACCACTATGTGCATTCCCTTTCGGTGCTGTATGAGAGTCGTGCTGTGCGCAACGGGTGCGCGGGCGGGTCTAAATGACGCCCACCACGATGTTGGGGTCGGCGTGTCCTTCGAGAAGGACGTAGTTCGCGCCAACGATAGCCAATGTACCTTCTGCGATGGCCGCGCTGATCACCTCGGACTGTTCGAGTAGTTCGGTGACCGTGTGTTTGAGATGTTCCCGGCCGACGTGGCCGGCATCGACCTTCGTCGGCTCCACGAACGTGGATGCCCTCAGCCCGTTCACTTGACGCACCGCCGGCACGATCTTCTCGATCAGATGCGCGATGTGGGCGGGCAGGGCCGGGGCATCCGCTGCTTGAGAATCGATGGCGGCGCGCACCGCACCGCACTCGTCGTGGGCGAGCACGAGAATCAGCGGAACATGCAGCACAGCGACCGCATATTCGAGCGAGCCGAGTACGGAATCGGAGATGACCTGGCCGGCGTTGCGCACGACGAACAGATCACCGAGGCCCTGGTCGAAGATGATCTCGGCCGCGAGGCGGGAGTCGCTGCAGCCGAACAGCGCTGCGTGCGGGGTCTGTTGGCCAACGAGCTCGGCCCGCCGGTCGACGTCCTGCCGGTGCCGGGGGGTGCCGGCGACGAAGCGCACGTTTCCCTCGCGCATTTCGTTCCAGGCCTCGGCCGGAGACGGAACAGCATTCGACGCCGGGTTCATTCGGCCGCGTTCTGCGCCACGTTTTCGGCCAGCGCGGTGGCGAGGGTTTCGAAGTCGCCGGTGGGCGCCGTACCGATCAGCACGTAGGTGCTGGCACCGGCAGCTGTCACGAGGGCATAGTCGAAGTTGCCCCGGTCGCCGGCCGCTGCGCTGTTGCGGTACACGTCCCAGGTCACTCCAGCGATGCTGACGCTGTCGACGACGGGCGAGTCGGGCAGTTTCTGGGCGAGCCAGGTGGGGTTGGCGTTGAAGGCCTGGCTGAATCCGATGTACTGGTTGCCGGGCGTGAGTAGCCCGATGTACCAGGACGGTACCTGGCCGTTGGTTCCGGCCTGCCACTCGGTGTCGTTCGCGCTCCAGCCGTCGGGCAGCTCGGGGATGGCGAGGGCGTGGTCAACGACCGGCTGCAACTGGGCGGCAACGCTCGCGTAGTCGACGTCGCGGTTTATCGGGTTGTCGCTGCGCGGTACCAGGAGCACGAGAACAAGCACGGCGCCGACGGTCACCAGCAGTGAGAGCACGAGATTGTTGACGGTTTTGTGCGACCGGTATTTGCGCGAGTTCTCGGCGAGTCGTTCGGCGGTCTCCTGCGGAGTCTCCGGCCGACCCAGCTCGGCGACGACGCGCGGCTGCTTGGGGGCGCGGCTCATCTGGTGGGTGTGTCGTCGGTACTGGTGTCGGTGGCGCCGGCGGGCGCCGTCGCGGCCAGTCGGGCGGCGTCGAGGCGGGCCTTGGCTCCGATCAGCCATTCCTCGCAGCGGCGGGCGAGCGCTTCGCCGCGTTCCCACAGCGCGAGCGACTGCTCGAGCGTGCTCGAACCCTGCTCGAGTTCGTTCACGACGCGGATGAGTTCATCGCGGGCCTGTTCGTAGCTGAGATCACTGATGGCGGGGGCAGGCGAGGTCATGGCATCCATTCTAATTATTTCGATACGCTCGCGGGCGCGGCGAGCACGGCGGGCACGGCGGTGTTCGCGGTGGCGGGCACTGTTCCGCTGGCCAGGGTGAGCAGAAGCTCGGTGCCGGCCGGGGCATCGTGTGAGCTGCGCAGCACGTGCCCGTCGGACAGCTGGGCGATCGCATAGCCGCGATCGAGGGTGCCCTGGGGCGATAGGGCGCGCAGCTGGGAGCGCAGCTCCACCACGGTGGCCCCGGCGCGCTCGAGAATTCGCCCGGTGAGTTCGGCGCCGCGCGCAACGTAACGGGTGAGGTCTTCGCTGCGAGAGTCGATGATCCAGCGCGGGTCGACGAGCACCGGTCGACTGCGCAGCTGTGAGATTCGGTCAATTTCCGAGGAGAGGATGCCGGTGAGTCGACCGCTGAGACGCGCCCGGGCCTGCTGCACCCGGTTCAGCTCGTCGCTGACGTCGGGAACGACTCGCTTGGCGGCATCCGTCGGGGTGGATGCCCGCAGGTCGGCCACCTCGTCGAGCAGCGGACGGTCGGCCTCGTGCCCGATCGCGCTCACCAGCGGCGTCACGCAGGCAGCCGCGGCGCGCACGAGGCTCTCATCGCTGAAGGTGAGCAGGTTTTGAAAGTCGCCGCCACCGCGGGCGACCATGATCACGTCGACCTCGGGGTCGGCGTCGAGCCGCTGGATCGCGGTCGTGACCTCGCCGACGGCCCGATCGCCCTGCACGGCGGCGTGAGCGACCCGAAAGTTGACGGCCGGCCAGCGCAGTTGCGCGTTGCGAATGACGTCTTTCTCGGCGTCGGAATCTTTTCCGGTCACGAGGCCGATGCAGTGTGGCAGAAACGGCAGGCGCTTCTTTCGCGAGTCGTCGAACAGGCCCTCGCCCGCGAGCTGTTTGCGCAGCCGTTCGAGCCGTTCGAGCAGGTCGCCGAGCCCGACGTGGCGCATTTCGAAGGCCTGCATGGTGAGGGTGCCGCCCTTGACCCAGAAGTTGGGCTTGACCAGGGCGACGACGCGGTCACCCGCCTTGAAATCAGCGGTGAGTTTGGCGCGCACCGACGACCAGATCGTGAAACTCACGGTGGCGTCTTCGGAAAGATCCTTGAGCTTGCCGTAGACGTTGCCACCGCTCGCACCCCACTGGGTGATCTCGCCCTCGACCCACACCATGCCGAGACGTTCGATGTAGCCGCGAATCTTGTTGGAGAGCAGGGCGACCGGCCACGGTGTTTCGACGGTGGCGGGGGCATCGGTCACGTGGTGGTCCTTGGCGATGCGCTGGCATGGGGCACAGGCGGGTCCTCCCAGAGTTCTTCGGGCGTGCGTGCGTAGACTGAGCTGGTGAACACCAGCATGCAAACCACGAGCAGTCCGCCCGTCATCGGCTTGGGCATGCCGCGAATTCCCAGCGCGCGCAACAGGCTTAAGGATACCCCGGTGGTCGGACATAAGCGGGTGCTGCTCGCCGCCCCGCGTGGCTACTGCGCCGGAGTCGACCGTGCGGTCATCGCCGTCGAGAAGGCGCTCGAACACTACGGCGCCCCGGTATACGTGCGCAAACAGATCGTGCACAACATTCACGTGGTTTCCGAGCTCGAAAATTTGGGTGCCATCTTCGTTGACGAGGTCGACGAGGTACCGCACGGATCGCACATCGTCTTCAGCGCCCACGGAGTATCACCGGCCGTCGTCAACGCCGCCGCCGAGCGTGGCCTGCAGGCCATCGACGCCACCTGCCCGCTCGTGACCAAGGTGCACCGTGAAGCCGTTCGTTTCGCCCGCGATGATTTTCAGATTCTGCTGATCGGCCACGAGGGCCACGAAGAGGTCGAGGGCACCGCCGGTGAGGCCCCCGAGCACACCACCCTCGTCGGCAGCCCCGATGAAGCCGATACCGTCGTCGTGCGCGACCCCGACCGGGTCGTCTGGCTGTCGCAGACCACGTTGAGTGTCGACGAGACCATGGAAACCGTGCGCCGGTTGCGGGCGCGTTTTCCCAACCTGCAGGATCCGCCGAGCGACGACATCTGCTACGCCACCCAGAACCGTCAGGTCGCCATCAAGAAGGTTGCCCGCGACTCCGACCTGGTGATCGTCGTCGGCTCGGCCAACTCGTCCAACTCGGTGCGCTTGGTCGAGGTGGCCTTGGAATACGGCGCGAAGGCGGCCTATCGCGTCGACTTCGCGAGCGAGGTCAAACAGGAGTGGCTCGACAATGCGGCGACCGTCGGGGTGACGAGCGGGGCATCCGTTCCCGAAGAACTCGTCGATGAGCTGCTCGAAGCCCTCGCCGACGCCGGCTACGTCGACGTCGTGCCGGTGAAGACCGCCGAGGAAGATCTCATCTTCTCGCTGCCCAAGGAGCTGCGCAAGGATCTGTCGGGCGAAACGGATACCCGTGCCTTCGGCGGCCGCGCCGCCACGGCCGAGCAGACGGTGCAGTAGTCGGCTCGACTACTGGCGGCTCAGAAACTCAATGAGGGTCGGGTCGATGAACAACGCGGCCATGGTGAAGGCGAACAGCACCACGAGCGACACGGCACCACCGACGATGGGCACGAAAAACGCACGTCGATGCGGCACGAGCAGCCGGACCGATACCGCCGCCGTGGCCAGCCAGACAAAAACCAGCGCTATTGCCCCGACCGTCGTGATGGCGCCGATAGATGCTCCTGGAGTGTACGTGCCCAGACCTTCCTGGGTGTAAAAAATCTGCATGGCGACCGGGAACCCGCCCAACGAGAAGACGCCGTAGACAGTGGCGAGGAGTCCGAAGGTCAGTAGCCCGATGGTCCACGGGCGGTCCCATCCGGGAACGGCGCGCGTTGCCGTGGCGGACTGAACGGTCGGGGTGGTCGCGTAAAGTGGAGTGCCCGATGCCGCCCCGACAGTGGGGGCGGGAGCGGGATCAACCCGGTCTTTTTCCTGCGGTGGCTGCCACGTCCAGCCCTCAGGGGCCAGTTCGCCGTACTGGGGGCGGGGGCGTGGGTCTGGCGCGGGGGGTGGAACGGAGTCCGGGGTCTCTGACATTGCTCTAACTGTTTGAGTGCCCGGCGGAGCCGAGCTGACGGGTGGAATCAACGACGCGAGCGGCCATGGCCGACTCGGCCACCTTGCCCCAGGCGCGCGGGTCGTACACCTTCTTGTTGCCGACTTCGCCGTCGACCTTGATCACGCTGTCGTAGTTCTTGAGCATGTAGTCGGCGATCGAGCGGGTGAAGGCATACTGGGTATCGGTGTCGATGTTCATCTTGACGACACCATTGGCGACGGCCTCGGCGATCTCGGCATCGGTCGAGCCGGAACCGCCATGAAAGACCAGGTCGAGGGGCAGCGCTTCGAGCTCGAACTTTGCGGAGAGGCCGGTCTGGATCTCCCTGAGCAGTTCCGGGCGCAGCTTCACGTTGCCGGGCTTGTAGACGCCGTGCACATTGCCGAAGGTGAGGGCGGCCATATAGCGGCCCTGCTCACCGAGGCCGAGGGCTTCGACCATTTTGATCGCGTCGTCAAGGGTCGTGTACAGGTTCTCGTTCACGTCGGCCTGAACGCCGTCTTCCTCGCCACCGACGGCACCGATCTCAACTTCGAGGATGGCGTTGATCGCGCGGGTGCGCTTGAGTATGCCGGTGGCAATGTCGAGGTTTTTGTCGAGTGCGATGGCCGAACCGTCCCACATGTGCGACTGAAAGATGGGGTGGCCGCCATCGGCCACCGCCGACTCCGAGGCTTCGATGAGCGGAATGACGAAGTCGCCGAGGGCGCCCTCGGGGCAGTGATCGGTGTGCAGCGCGACGGTGATCGGGTAGTTGTCGGCGACCGAGTGCGCGAAGCGGGCAAAGGCGAGCGCGCCGGAGGCGCGGTTCTTCACAGTGTGGCCGGCGAAGTAGTCGCCGCCGCCGGTGGTGACCTGAATGATGCCGTCGGATCCGGCTTCGGTGAGGCCCTGAAGAACGGCGTTGATGGTCTGCGACGACGACACGTTGAACGCCGGGTATGCGAACCCACCCGTCTTGGCTTTGTCGAGCATTGCGGCGTACTGGTCGGGGGTTGCGATGGGCATTGCTTCTCCTCGAAAGTGTGCGGGGGTGTGATCCCGAGTCTAGCGACGCCCGCCGTCGTGTGGTCTGCCGCGATAAGGTGACTCGGGCGGACAATCCGCGCGACCCGCCGCGCATCCGTCGTTATCGAAGTCGAACTAACGTCCGGGAGGACCTTTCGTGAACAGCACTGAGACCGCCACCCTCTTTCAACATCCCGACCGCAACCTCGCCATGGAGCTCGTGCGTGCGACCGAGGCCGCCGCTATTCGTGCCGTACCCTTCATCGGTCGCGGCGACAAGAACGCCGCCGACAAGGCCGCCGTCGACGCCATGCGCGCCTTCCTCGGCACCGTCAACTTCGACGGCCTCATCGTCATCGGTGAGGGTGAAAAAGATGAAGCCCCCATGCTTTTCAACGGCGAGCACGTTGGCAACGGCCGTGGCCCCGCCTGCGACATCGCCGTTGACCCCATCGACGGCACGAGCCTGACGGCCGCCGGCCGCCAGAACGCCGTCTCCGTCATCGCCGTGTCGGACCGCGGCACCATGCTCGACGCTTCGTCGATCTTCTACATGGACAAGATCGTCACCGGTGCGGCCGGTCGCGGCGTCGTCAGCCTCGACCAGTCGATCGCCGACAACATTCGTGAACTGGCCCAGGCCATGAAAAAGCCGATCGGTGAGATGACCATCGCCGTGCTCGACCGCCCTCGCCACGCCGGCCTGATCGACGCGATTCGCAGCGCCGGCGCGGGCACCCGCCTCATGCTTGACGGCGACGTGGCCGGCGGCATCAACGCTGCCCGCTACGAGACTCGCATTGACATGTGCGTCGGCATTGGCGGAAGCCCGGAAGGAATCACCACGGCCTGCGCCCTCAAGGCCCTCGGCGGCTATATGCAGGGACGCCTCGCCCCGAAGGATGACGCCGAACGCGCTCGCGGCGTCGCGGCCGGGCTCGACATCGACAAGCTGCTTGAGATCAACGACATGGTCAGCGGTGACAACACGTTCTTCGTGGCGACCGGTGTGACCGATGGCGGACTCGTCGACGGTGTCCGTCGCAAGGGCCCGATGATTCGTACCGAAAGCATCGTGCTGCGCTCGCGTTCGGGCACGGCCCGCCGTGTCATCGCGGAACACCTCGCCGAGAAGTGGCTGTAGCCGTTCCGATCAACTGTTAGGCCGTCACCGAAACTGCACGACTCGGGTCTGTTCGTTCAGACGCGAGCCGTGCAGTTTTCTGCATCGAAGTACTGTGAAAAGCTGCGAACTACACGCGCAGGTCGGAGTCGAATTCCTCAACGTCGGTCAGGTCTAGCTCGACGGTACCGAGCTCAGTGGTACCGAGCTCGGCCG